>JBHOTE010000005.1:0-69313 GCA_042584125.1 Bacteroidota bacterium | reverse complement strand
AAATGCTCCATTCTAGAAATATTCCTGTAACTTTTTTAGTTAGAGAATCTAGTTTTTGGAACGGTGTTTTACCAGCTCAAGAATCGGCAATGATAAATAAAGAGATTTTAGACAATCATATAGATTTAAGACTTGAAACCAATTTGGTTGAAATTCTTTCTGATGACAATGGACATGCCAAAGCAGTAGTCACCGACAAAGGAGAAACTATTGAGTGCACCATTGTAGGTTTAACCGCAGGAGTTAGTCCAAATGTAGATTTTTTAAAAGAATCTAATATTGAACTAGGAAGAGGTGTTTTGGTAAACAGACTCTTGCAAACGAACATAAAAAATGTTTATGCTATTGGTGATTGTGCTCAGCAACATGAAAGTATTGGACAAAGAAGACCTATTGAAGCAGTTTGGTATACGGGTAGAATGATGGGAGAAACTGTAGCAAGAACTATTTGCGGAATGCCACAAAAATACAATCCAGGACATTGGTTTAACTCTGCCAAATTTATTGATTTAGAATATCAAACTTATGGTTGGGTGTGGGCAAAACCCAAAGAAAATGAAAAACGTTTTTATTGGGAACATTCTTCAGGAAAAAAGTGTATTCATATAAACTACGACAAAGAAACTCATGAATTCATTGGAATCAACACCTTTGGAATTCGCTTAAGACATGAACGATTTGACACTTGGTTAAACAACAAAGCAACAGTTGAAGAAGTTTTAATTCATTTAAAAGATGCCAACTTTGACCCAGAATTTTTTACTCATCATGAACAAGAAATTTTAGAAAAATTCAACCAAGAAAACAACAGCAACATACAAGCTAAACCTAAAAGTTGGAAAAGAATATTTTCAAATAAATACTTAAAATGAAAACAATTAAAAACATAGGACTGATAATTTCACTGGTAGGGTTTATCATTTTTACCACGAGTATATTTACCAGTACCAACAAAGTATCTCAAGAAATTTTTAATAATTGGGCATCGCAAAAAATAAAAAGCGAATTCTTTTTAGAAAAAGCAAATCAAGAAATTGTTAATAAAGAAATGAGTGCTTTTGAACTATCTAGCAAACTTATTGAAATTGCAGAAGCTTCAAATAACAACACTTATAAGCTTCAGGCTTCACTTCAAAAAAAAATTGAACAAACTAAAAAAACAAAAATAGTTCCTGAAGTAATTGAAAGAAGAGTACAAAAATACCAAACCCAAATCAATGATTTATGGAATCAGATTATTTGGATTAAATGGAACAAAACCTCTAAAGATTTTGTTTTCCCTTTGGTTAGAGCATCCGCAACAGGTTGGCCTCAACAAAACCAAGGCTTATTTTTTTGGTTAACTTTTGGTTTGGCTATTTTAGGGGGTTTAATTGCTTTTGGAGCCGATTATAAATTACTAGGTCCGGCAGGAATTAAAAATAACGGAATTATGCAACATGCAGCTACCAACAGAGGCTGGATTGGAATGCTTGCCTTTATTTATTTTGTTGGCTTTTATATATTGCTCTATTTTTTCCCAAACTACTTAGTAAACCCAATTTTAGCAGTCAATAAAATCAGCTTAGGGTTAAGTGGAAACCCAGCAAGTCAATGGTTTTTATACGGATTTATGTACTGTTCTGTAATGACTGTTTTTGCGGTTAGGATGTTTATTAAGTACCGACATAATGCCTACCAACTTCTTAGAACGGCTGTAGTTTTATTTTTTCAAATTGCCTTTGCCTTTTTAATTCCAGAAATTTTAGTTGCCTTTAACAAACCTTGGTTCGATTTTAAAAATGCTTGGCCTTTAAATTATACGTTTTTCTTTGATTGGAATTTAAATAGTTTATTAGCCAACGGAAACCTAGGTGCATTTATGCTTGTTTGGGGAATTCTACTCACCGTAATTATTGTTCCCGTAATGGTCTATTTCTTTGGAAAAAGATGGTATTGTTCTTGGGTTTGCGGTTGTGGAGGATTAGCTGAAACATTAGGAGATCCTTACAGACAACTGTCGAGTAAATCTTTATTCTCATGGAAAATTGAACGTTGGTTAATTCATGGTGTTTTGGTTTTAGCAAGTTTCATGACAGCGATAACTCTGTATACATATTTTACTGAAATTGAAAGTTGGAAAGAAATAGCTTTTGGAATATCTGCTTACGACCTACAAAGTAGCTATGGTTTTTTAATTGGGTCTCTATTTTCTGGAGTAATTGGAACTGGTTTTTATCCAATTTTAGGAAATCGTGTTTGGTGCCGATTTGGTTGTCCGTTAGCTGCTTATATGGGATTGGTTCAAAAATTTAAATCCCGATTTAGAATTACCACAAACGGTGGTCAATGTATTTCTTGTGGTAATTGTTCCACCTACTGTGAACAAGGAATAGATGTTCGTTCTTATGCTCAAAAAGGACAAAATATTGTTCGTGCTTCTTGTGTGGGTTGTGGTATTTGTTCTGCTGTTTGCCCTAGAGGTGTTCTAAAATTAGAAAATGGCCCCGAAGAAAACAGACTAGACCAAAACCCGACTTTATTAGGAAATGATGTAGATTTATTAGCGCTTATAAAAAACAACAAATAATTTATGCGAAGGATTTTATTTTGTTTATTTTTTACTTCGTTTATAAGTAGGGCACAACCCTCTGAAATCTATCATAAAGCTTTTTATAAAAATGGGGCATTAAAAGAAGAAGGTTGGCTTATTGACCAACAAAAAAGCAAATATTGGAAATTTTATTTCTCAGATGGTAAAATAAGTTCCAAAGGGCATTTTAAAAACAACAATCCTAATAAATATTGGTACTTTTACCACCGAAATGGAAACCTAAAAAAGGAGGGACATTTTAATCATGGACAAAAAGAAAATTGGTGGATTTTTTACAACAAAAAACCTGTCATAAAATTCAAAAAACAATTCAAAAAAAACAAAATCGATGGCTTTTGCCTTCGCTATAAAAACAATAAAATTTTCAAAATTGAAAAATATGTTCAGAACTCCAAAATTAAGGAGTGGACAAATTTAAAAGAGTTTGAAAAGGAAAATAAATTATCGGATCTTTTATGACCTCTATAAAAGTTATTATACCTGCTTTTAATGAAGCAGCAGCAATTGCAAACGTAATTCAGGACATCCCTGCATGGGTAACGGAAATTATTGTGGTTAATAATAACTCCACAGATGACACATTAAAAAACGCAAAAGAAGCCGGCGCCACCGTTTTAGACGAACCTAGAAAAGGATATGGTTATGCTTGTTTAAAAGGCATGGAATATATTCGTCAACAAAAAGAAATCCCTGAAATTATTGTTTTTTTAGACGGTGATTATTCCGACTATCCTGAAGAATTAACAAAACTAATTGCACCGATTTTAGAAGATAATATTGATTTGGTTATTGGAACTAGAACTGCAGCTTATAGAGAAAAAGGAGCAATGACACCGCAACAAGTTTTCGGAAATTGGCTCGCTACTTTTCTTATGAAAGTTTTTTTTAAAGCTACCTTTACCGACTTAGGTCCTTTTAGGGCTATTAAGTATGATAAATTACTAGCCTTGAATATGGAAGACAAAACTTATGGCTGGACTGTTGAAATGCAACTAAAAGCTTTAAAACAAAAAATGAGCTATGTAGAAATTCCTGTACAATACAGAAATAGAATTGGTGTTTCTAAAGTCTCTGGAACCGTAAAAGGAACTTTTATGGCAGGTTATAAAATTTTAAGTTGGATTTTTAAATACAGTCTCAAATAATGATTTCATTAATTGCAACAAACCAAATTCTTTATCTCTTAGGATATGGGCTATTGTTAATATACATAGCATCGCTTATTTTGATTTTCCTTTTTTCTTTGGCTCAATTAAATTTGTTAATCAACTTAAAAAAGTCAAAAAAGAAAAACAAATACGCACCCAAATTTGACTTGTCTGATAGCAAACAAGTGCCCTATGTAACTATTCAATTACCCGTATATAATGAGTTGTATGTTATGGAGCGTTTGCTAAATAATATTGTGAAATTAGACTATCCTAAAAATCGTTTAGAATTTCAGGTATTAGATGATTCTACAGACGAAAGTGTACAAAGTACCGCTGAACAAATTCATCATTTGCAGCAACTAGGACACGATATACAACACATTAGAAGAATAGATAGAATAGGTTTTAAAGCTGGAGCCTTAAAAGAAGGTTTAAAAATTGCCAAAGGAGAAATTATTGCCATTTTTGATGCTGACTTTTTACCCGAAGCCGATTGGCTACAAAAAACGGTTCCTTATTTCAAGGATGAAAAAATAGGTGTGGTACAAACTCGTTGGGGGCATATAAACAGAGATTATTCTTTGCTAACCCAAATTCAAGCTTTTGCCCTAGATGCCCATTTTACTTTAGAACAAGTAGGAAGAAATAGCAGAGGACATTTTATCAATTTTAATGGTACCGCAGGCTTATGGAGAAAGACTTGTATTATAGATGCTGGAAACTGGGAAGGAGATACTCTTACTGAAGATTTAGACTTAAGTTATAGAGCGCAATTAAAAAATTGGAAATTTAAATATTTAGTAGATGTCGTAGCTCCTGCTGAATTACCCGTTGCTATTAGTGCCGCTAGATCACAACAATTTAGATGGAATAAAGGTGGTGCAGAGAATTTTCAAAAAATGATCAAACGCATCTTATCTTCAAAAAAACTTCCTCTTAGAAGCAAACTACATGCTACTTTACATTTATTAAACAGCACCATGTTTTTAAATGTGCTAATTGTGGGAATATTAAGCGTCCCCATGTTGTATGTGAAAAATTATTTTGAAGACTTAAAATTCTATTTTATTGCCATGAGTTTCTTTGGCATGAGTACTTTGATCTTTTTTATCTGTTACTGGAATATGTACAAGGACGTAAAACAAGGTGGCTTAATAGGATTTGCCAATTATTTTGTTTTATTCTTTAAATTTTTCTCAGTAGCAATGGGCTTTTCATTACACAATAGTATTGCTGTTGCAGAAGGTCATTTAGGTAAAAAAAGTGAATTTGTTAGAACGCCTAAGTTCAATATGTTGAACCTAAAAGACAAATGGAAAAAAAATAAATACATTCAAAAAAAATTAGAAAAAAGTGTTTTTGTTGAAGGGTTTCTAACCTTGTACTTTGCTTTTGGTGTAGTAAGTTCAATCATTGTTGGCTATATTGGTGCTCCTGAAAACATCCCTTCAGAACATTATGATTTTGGTTTATTGCCTTTTCATTTAATGCTTGTCTTTGGTTTTGGATATGTATTTTTTAAATCTGTATTTTCTAAAAATTAATGATATTAGGACTACAACATATTAAAAAAAATTCTTGGTTTTTAATACTACTATCCGTTGTTTGCTATACAATGTTCGCTTATGATTTACATCGATCGGAATTTATAAAACTACTAAGTCTGTACACTATTTTATTTGCTGCTTTTATAAAATTAATAATTGACAATAAACAAAACTTAAAAATATTATTTGCTATTGCTATAATTTTCCGATTAATTTTATTGGTTGCTACACCTAACCTATCAAACGATTTTTATCGTTTTATTTGGGACGGACGAATGATTTGGGATGGACTAAATCCTTATTTATATTTACCCGAAGTAAATACAAATATAGTAGCAGAAGGCCAAGCGTTATACAAAGGTATGGGAAGTATGAATGGTAGTCACTACACTTGCTACCCTCCTTTTAACCAATTAACCTTTCTAATTCCTGCTGTATTATTTTCTAAAAATTTATTAGGAAGCACTATCGTTATGCGTCTGTTAGTAATTGCTGCAGATGTTGGTACTTATTACTATGGAAAAAAATTATTAGCTCACTTTAAGTTTTCAGAACATAAAATATTATTCTATTTGCTAAATCCTTTTATTATTTTAGAGTTGACAGGTAATTTACATTTTGAAGGTGTGATGATATTTTTTATGGTAGCCTCATTATATTATATGTTTACTAATAAATGGATCTTATCAGCAATTTTATTTGCTGTATCTGTATCTGTAAAATTAATTCCTCTCTTATTTTTACCTGTTTTTATAAAAAAACTAGGCCTTAAAAAAGCCACCTATTATTACCTCATTGTTGGCGTATTGAATGTATTATTTTTTATTCCTTTTTTGAGTCAGGAATTAGTAGATAATTTCATGTCGAGTATACATTTGTATTTTCAAAATTTCGAATTCAATGCTAGTATTTATTATATCGTAAGAGAAATTGGTTATCAAGTAAAAGGATATAATATTATTCAAACCGTTGGCAAAATAACACCTATTATAGTAATTGTTAGCACCCTATTTCTTAGTTTTTATAGAAAAAACAAACAGCCAACAATTTTATTTACCTCGTTATTGTTTGCCATCCTCATTTATTATTCCTTGGCATCTGTAGTACATCCATGGTATATAGCTATCCCACTTTTTCTTAGCTTGTTTACCAAATATAAATTTGCACTGGTTTGGAGTTTTTTCATTATGCTAAGTTATTCTGCGTATATGGATAGTAGTTACCAAGAAAATTTATTTTTGATAGCAGTAGAGTACATTTGTGTATTTGGATACTTACTCTATGAATTATTAATTACACCCATAAATTCTAAGAGTAAAGAAAGTATGGTTGCTAATAATTAATAATTTTCGAGTTCTTTTGAACAGAAGTTTTTTCTACTTTGTTAAAAAATTGTACTTTTAATTTTACGAAAACGAAAACGATTTAGTTTGCGTCCATTTTTGGAGAAAATAAAGCTATTTTTGTTTTTGTTAGAAAGATTAAATCACCATTCCATGAAAAAAATCACAATCAAAGATATTGCAAGTAAATTTGACGTATCTATCTCAACAGTATCTAAAGCTTTAAATGACAGCTATGAGATAAGTGATAAAACAAAGGAAAAAATTCAAAAATACGCCAAAAGAAAAAATTACAAACCTAACTTTAATGCGATTAGCTTAAAGAAAAGGCGTACAAAAACTATTGGAGTAGTTATTCCTAATATGTTAAGTTATTTCTTTGCGCAAATTTTCAAAGGTGTTGAAAAAGTTGCCAATGAAAATGGCTATAAAATCATTACTTGTATCTCCAATGAATCTTATAAAAAAGAAGTAGAAACAATGGAAATGCTTTCTAACGGAAGTATTGATGGTTTTATTATTTCTATAGCTAAAGAAACGGAATTAAAAAATGATTATGCTCATTTCGAAATGTCTATTAGAGAAGGAACTCCTATTGTAATGTTTGACAGAATTGCAGAAAGTGTAGGTTGTGACAAAGTAGTTGTTGACGACTACAAAGCGGCAAAAAGAACCGTGAAACATTTAGCCAACACTGGTTGTAAAAACATTGCTTTTATATCTTCTATAAGCGATATGAATATTGGAAAGTCTAGATACAATGGCTATGTAAAAGGACTGCAAAAGCAAAATATTCCTTATAACGAAAACTTGGTTTTAAATATTTATGAAGAAGATTATAAAAAATACGAAGATCTTATAAGACCAATGTTTGAAAACAATAAAATTGACAGCGTTATTGCTACCAATGAAAAAACAGCTGTTGCTGCTTTAAAAATAGCTCAAGAAAAAGGTTTCAAAGTGCCCGAAAACTTTTCAGTTATTGGTTTTTCTAATGGAATTCTAGCGCGTCACTCAACTCCTACCCTAACCACTGTTAGTCAGCATGGTGAAATTATGGGAGCAGCAGCGGCTCAAATGCTTATTGATAAATTAGAAAACAAAGACGTAAATAAGGAAGTTACCACTCAAATTATTAAAACAGACTTAGTAGAAAGAAATTCTACCAAACGTTTTTTAGAGTTGTCAAAAGCTTAATTTACTTCTAAAGAAACCACCAAACCTTCATTATTACGAACGTTAAAAACAGTTCCATCTTCAAAAATAAGGTATTGCCCTTTTACACCTTGTAACACCCCTTGGTATGAATGCTCTTTGATTAAATTCAGACTTTTAATTTTTTCAGGATATTGAGTTACTGGATAATTTAAGTCGTAGATATCTGAATTGTCTTCTAAAAAATAAGGCAAAACTTCTTCAGGAAGAAATGCTTTTAGCTCTTTTTTCTTCACCAACAAATCACCTACGGTAACAACATTTTTAAGCATTTTTTGCCAACTCGTTTTATCAGTTACATAATTTTTCAATGCCACCTCAGCTACTCCTGCCAAATACCTATTTGGGACTTCTAAAATAGCTAAAGCTTTGCTTGCCCCTTGGTCTATCCAACGCGTAGGTACTTGCGTTTTTCTTGTAACCCCAACCTTTATTTCACTAGATAGTGCTAAATAAACTATATGTGGTTGTAATTGAACTGCTTTCTCATATTCTAAATCTCTATCCTCTATACCTAAATGAGCCGTACTCAACTCAGGTTTCATAATCCAATCTCCAGCTTGTGCTTGCTCATAAAAACAATCATAACAAAATCCTTGTCTAAAAATTTTCTTCTCCTTAGAACAACACATGCATTGGTAGCTTTCAAATTGAATTTCTAAATTTCTACCCAACAACTGATTTAAATTTAAAAAATCATTTTCCATTTCTAAATAATAAGAAATAGTTTGAGAAAATTCTGTTTTCATTTTTTTTAAAACGCCTTGGTATTTCATGCCTGCTTAAAATTTGTCAATCCTATAATCAAAATAAATGAAATTTTAACGTACAAGTCTACCGGATAGAATTGCTTCTTAAAAGAATTTCACTAAATTTAACTCGCTAAAGGAATATTAGTTTTTATAAAAACAAATATACCCTAAAATTAAATGAGTACTATGGCTTTTTTATTTGTTAATTCTATCATTTCGTGGTTTCTCAAAAAAAGGAAACATCAAATAGATTTATTTGTCAAATATCCCAAAGAGGTACAGGAAGAGGTACTTCAAAACCTATTAAAAACTGCTCGAAATACAGAAATAGGCAAACAACACGATTTCCGAAACATAAGTTCCTACGAAGAATTTTCTAGCGTGGTACCCATACAAAAATACGAGAGTATAGAAGCAACCATAGAACGCTGTAGAAAAGGAGAACAAAATATTTTTTGGCCTTCAAAAATTAAATGGTTTGCCAAATCAAGCGGAACCACAAATTCAAAAAGTAAATTTATTCCCGTAAGTGATGAAGCCATTGAATATTGCCATATAACGGTTGGTAAAGACATGCTGTCCTTATTTTTTAACAACAACCCTGAAGCAGATTTGTTTTCTGGAAAAAGTTTAAGACTAGGAGGTTCAAGTGCCATTTATGAAGACAACGATTCGTATTCTGGAGATTTATCTGCAATTATTATAGAAAACCTACCTTTTTGGGCAGACATTAGTAGTAGTCCAAAGCAAGAAATTGCACTAATGGATGAATGGGAAGCCAAGATGGACGCCATTATAGAAGAAACAATTCATGAAAATATTACCAGTTTGGCAGGAGTTCCTTCTTGGATGCTTGTACTCTTAAATAAAGTACTTGAAAGAACAGGGAAAAATAATATTTTAGAAGTATGGCCTAATCTCCAAGTTTATTTTCATGGTGGTGTAAACTTTACCCCTTACCAAGATCAATACAAAAAAATAATTCCCAACAGTAACTTTAAATACTACGAAACCTATAATGCATCTGAAGGGTTCTTTGCACTTCAAGACCAAAATAACTCTAACGAATTACTCCTTATGTTAGATTATGGTATTTTTTATGAATTCATCCCGATGGATCAATACCAAGAAGAAAATTCTAAAGCTATTTCTCTAAAGGATGTTGAATTAAATAAGAATTACGCCTTGGTAATTTCTACCAATTCTGGACTTTGGAGATACCTTATTGGTGATACTGTGAAATTTACGTCCTTAAACCCTTACCGAATAAAAATAACAGGTAGAACCAAACACTTTATCAATGTATTTGGTGAGGAATTAATTATTGAAAATACAGAAGCTGCTTTAAAAGAAGCCTGCCTTAAAAGTGGAGCAGAGATAACTGAATATACTGTGGCACCAATTTTTATGAAAGATGCTGATAATGGAGCTCATGAATGGATTATAGAGTTTAAAACAGAACCTGCCTGTTTAAAAGAATTTTCAGAACAATTAGACCTAGCACTACAAAACATAAATTCTGATTACGAAGCAAAAAGATATAAGGATATGACGCTTTCTTTTCCTAAAATTCATAGTTCAAGAAAAGATTTGTTTTACGATTGGCTTAAAGCCAAGCAAAAAATGGGTGGACAACATAAAATACCACGCTTGACTAATAATAGAAAATTAATAGACGAATTATTATCGCTAAACCACAAGGAATTAATGCTGTAATTCAGGTTGAAATTAATCAAGAAAGAATTAATTATTTTTTACGGTTAACCACGTAATCAATCATGGTTAATAAGGAAGATTTGTACTCAGAATCTGGATAGGTATTTAAAATAGCAAGTGCCTTATTTCTATACGTTTCCATTTTGTTTACGGTATATTCTATTCCTCCGTTTTCTTTTACAAACGCAATTACTTCTCTCACTCTTTTCTTATCGGTATTGTGTTTTTTCACCGAATTAATCAACCATTTTTTATCCTTTTCAGAACAGATATTCAAGGTATGAATTAAAGGCAAAGTCATTTTTTGTTCTTTAATATCAATACCTGTTGGCTTTCCAATATTACTTTCCGTATAATCAAACAAGTCATCCTTTATTTGAAAAGCAATTCCAATAAGCTCTCCAAAAGCATGCATTTTTTCTATTTCTTCTTTCGAAGCTCCTACAGAAGCAGCACCGATGGCACAACAAGCAGCAATTAAAGTAGCTGTTTTTTGACGAATAATTTCAAAGTAAATATCTTCCGTAATATCTAAACGACGTGCTTTCTCAATTTGCAACAATTCCCCTTCACTCATCTCACGAACAGCAACAGAAATCAATTTTAAAATATCAAAATCTTCGTTATCAATAGAAAGCAACAAACCTTTAGATAATAAAAAATCACCAACAAGAACTGCTATTTTATTTTTCCAGAGTGCATTTATAGAAAAGAAACCTCTTCTTCTATTACTATCATCTACCACATCATCATGCACCAAAGTTGCGGTGTGAATTAATTCAATAACCGAAGCTCCTCTATAAGTACGTTCTTCAAAACCTCCTTTAGAAACCATTTTGGCTACCAAAAAAACAAACATAGGACGCATTTGCTTCCCTTTTCTTCTAACAATATAATAGGTAATTCTGTTCAACAAAGGAACCTTGCTAAGCATCGCTTCTTTGAATTTCTCTTCAAAGAGTTCCATCTCTCTATTGATTGGATATTTTATTTGCTCAACTGCTTTCATTAAGTCGATAAAAATAAGAATTTTATTCTGTTGATAGGTCTAAATTTTAATTTGTTTCAAAAGGATGAAAACAATTATTTAGTTTCCATTTTTATTAGCCAACTGTCCACAAGCAGCATCTATATCTTTTCCTCTACTTCGTCTCACATTTACCACAATATCATTCATTTCTAATACACTTACATAATCAGAAATTGCTTTTTTACTAGCTTGTTGAAACTCGCCATCATCTATAGGGTTGTATTCAATAATATTTACTTTAGACGGTATATACTTACAAAATTTAACCAAGGCTCTTATAGCTTCTTTATTGTCATTTATTCCATCCCAAACAACATACTCATAAGTAACCGCTCTTTGTGTTTTTTCATACCAGTACTCCAACGCTTCTTTTAAATCTTTTAAAGGAAAGTTCACATTAAAAGGCATTATCTGAGTTCGAACTTCATCAATGGCAGAATGTAAAGAAACCGCCAAATTAAATTTCACACCATCATCGGCCAATTTTTTTATCATTTTAGGAACTCCAGAGGTAGAAACTGTAATTCTTCTTGGAGACATCCCTAAACCTTCGGGAGAAGTTATTTTTTCTATGGAAGCCAAAACGTTTTTATAATTCATTAAGGGCTCTCCCATTCCCATAAAAACAATATTTGATAATTTATGATTATAATACAGTAAACTTTCTTGATTGATAGCTGCTACTTGATCGTAAATTTCATCAGGATTTAAATTACGCATGCGCTTTAAACGTGCTGTAGCACAAAATTTACAATCTAAACTACACCCAACCTGACTAGAAACACATGCTGTGGTTCTAGTATCTGTAGGAATCAATACAGATTCTACCACCAAACCATCATGTAACTTCACCGCATTTTTTACGGTTCCGTCACTACTACGCTGCATATCATCAACCTTAATATGATTGATTACAAAACTTCCCTCCAACATTTCTCGTGTTTGTAAAGAAATATTCGTCATTGCTTCAAAAGAATGTGCCGACTTGCTCCACAACCATTCATATACCTGATTTCCACGAAAAGCTTTATCGCCATTTTCTACAAAAAAGTCACGTAATTGTTCTTTGGTAAGTGCGCGTATATCTTTCTTTTTGGTTGTCATTTTTTCAGAAATTGATTTCAGGAATCTATATTAGTATGCCGATAGCTTTATTGCTATACTCAGCAAAAATACAAATTGTAATATTGAATACACTTCTTGTATTTAACTTTTCAGGAATTTTAATCAAAAGCACCCTCTATAAAAGAGTCCTATAAAAAAATCCTGTATCTAAATTGATACAGGATTTTTATTATTATAAAATAGGTATGCTTATTAGATAATTAACATTGCGTCTCCGTAAGAGTAAAATTTATATCCTTCTTTTACTGCTTCCTCATAAGCTTTCATTAAAAAGTCATAACCAGCAAAAGCAGCAGTCATCATCATTAACGTAGATTTTGGCGTATGGAAATTTGTAATCATACAATTTGCAATACTAAAATCAAAAGGAGGAAAAATAAATTTATGAGTCCATCCATCATAAGGATTTAATCTTTGATTTGCAGAAACAGAAGATTCTATAGCTCTCATTACTGTAGTTCCAACAGCACAAACTCTTCTCTTATCATCCAATACTTGATTTACTTTTGCTGCTGATTCACGCGAAATATACGCTTGCTCAGAATCCATTTTATGCTTTGATAAATCTTCAACTTCAACAGAACTAAAAGTACCTAAACCAACATGTAATGTCAATGCTTCAAAATCAACACCTTTAATTTCTAAACGCTTCATCAAATGCTTAGAAAAGTGCAAACCAGCAGTTGGCGCAGCAACAGCACCTTCGTTTTTAGCATAAATGGTTTGGTAACGTTCCGCATCCATTTCTTCTACATCTCTTCTAATATATTTAGGAATTGGTGTTTCACCCAAAGAAGTTAATTTCTCTCTAAATTCTTCATAAGAACCATCAAATAAGAAACGTAATGTACGTCCCCTAGAAGTTGTATTGTCAATTACCTCAGCAACTAAACTTTCGTCATCACCAAAAAATAATTTGTTCCCAATTCTAATTTTACGAGCAGGATCTACCAATACATCCCAAAGTCTGTTTTCTGCATTTAATTCTCTTAATAAGAAAACCTCAATTCTAGCTCCTGTTTTTTCTTTGTTTCCGTACAAACGGGCTGGAAAAACTTTTGTATCATTTACCAACATTAAATCTCCATCATCAAAATAGTCGATCACATCTTTAAACAACTTGTGCTCAATAGTTTGTTCTTTTCTATTTAATACCATTAAACGAGCCTCATCTCTGTGCTCTGCAGGGTATTCTGCTAATAATTCATCTGGTAACTCAAAGTTAAATGCTGATAATTTCATTCGATAGTTTTAGTAAAATGAGGGCAAATATACGATATCGAGATAGGGGTTGTCAAGTGTTTCATTGATTAATTTCAAAATATATAAATATTCCACTTTCTTTATTTTAAAACAGCCCATCCTACTTGGGTTTCAAAGTATAGAAATTTTATCACTCAATTCAAAAATTTCTCTATGTCTCTGAAACAATTATATAATATAAAACAAAAAATAGCCTAACAGATTTTTAACATCTGCTAGGCTACCAACTAACCAAAACCCCTTTCAGTATTATAAATTTTTTATTTTAAAAATGGAAAACTATCTATTTCATTACAATTTCCCCTTAAAGTGCCGAAGTTATTCACCCATTCTTAACAAAAACAAAATTCATATTCTTCAAAAAATATATTTTTGATCGATAATCAAAATTAATTGTTTTTATGACAATAGGAAATACTCATCAATGGGTATATTTTAATAAAAAACCTAGCAGATACCAAAATCTGCTAGGTTTTTTACTATTTCTACCTTCAACAAGTAGAGGAATATAAATTATTATTGAAATTTCGAAAAATCTTCCCAAAAAGTTGGGTACGATTTAGAAACCACATTGGCTTCCTCAATTAAAATTGATGTTTTTAATAAAAGTGGCGCAAAAGCCATGGCCATTCTATGGTCTTGATAAGTTGCAATAGCAACGTCTTTATTTATTTTTGTAGAAGCTTTTAAATGCAATGTTTCATTGGTCACAGAAATTTCTGCTCCTAATTTTGTC
The DNA here is from genome assembly GCA_042584125.1 of Bacteroidota bacterium. Taxonomy (GTDB): domain Bacteria; phylum Bacteroidota; class Bacteroidia; order Flavobacteriales; family Flavobacteriaceae; genus Flavicella. The sequence goes on along the minus strand of JBHOTE010000005.1, from coordinate 54,842 downwards.
AACTCATTTTCCAAGGCCACTAGTCGATCCGTTTCCTTAATTTTTAAGGTATGCAAACCTGATAAGTTACAGGCAATTCCCATTCCAAAACAAGTAACAGCAATTGTTTGAGCAATATCTGGAGCTTTGATTAAATCAAACTCAACTAATTCAGGATTTTCAAATTTTGCCGTTTTTTCTAACAAAATTGTGTTTTCAAAAAAAGTAGTTTTGACACCAAAGCTTTTGTAAATCTCAGCCAAAACAGAATCTCCTTGCAAACTAGTTTTTTTATAGGCTGTTAAAGAAATTTTACCTACTTCAGAAAGTGCCACCAAACTATAATAATAAGAAGCAGAACTCCAATCAGACTCAACAGTAATTGTTGTATCTGCAATTGTAGCTTTAGGAGCAACTTTAATAATTTGCCCTTTAAATGAAGTTTTAATTCCCAAGTTGTTTAGCAAACCTAAAGTCATTTTAATATAAGGTACCGAAGTAATGGCTCCTTCAAACTCCAATTCAATTCCATTTTCTAAACTCGGTGCAATTAATAATATAGAAGAAATATATTGACTACTCACATTCCCATTAATTGTTACTTTACCTCCAGCTAATTTTGTTCCTTTAATTCTTAAGGGAGCAAAACCATTATTTTCTATATAAGTAATATCTGCACCTAAGGTTCTTAAAGCATCTACCAAAATTCCAATAGGTCTTTCTTTCATTCTTCCAGACCCTGTTAACACAACATCTGATCCTTCTTTAATAGACAACAAACTTGTTAAAAAGCGCATAGTTGTACCTGCATGTCCTATATTAACTTCACCGCTTTTATTATCTAATGCTTTTAACATCAAGTTCGTATCATCAGAATTTGACAAATTCAATATCTCTAAATTCGGATATAACTGCTGTAATATCAACAAACGGTTAGATTCACTTTTTGAACCTGTAATTTTTATTTCTTGCTGAACTGCTCCAGTAAAGTGGTTTAATTTTAAAGTACTCATTGTAAATTATCTAAGATTTTTTCTTTCTCTTCTTCTGGAGAAAAACGCCATTGCTGCACCATAAACTAATGCCAATACTACTTTATTTAATACATAGTTTACCCAACTTCTATCTTCAAAACTTGCTGAAACTGCATCCAAATTTTCATACTGCATAAATTGTATTACTGTCATAATAATGGCAATAACCACTAAAAAAACTAAGGTAAAACGTAAAGCTAATTTCCAAAATGGAACTTCTAATATATTATTCGGCATTATTTAAGTTTTTCATTGTTATGGTGACGATTGTGATCTCTTTTGGTTTTTAAATCTAGTTTTTTATCAAAAGCCTCCTGCAAGTTTATACCCGTCTGATTGGCCAAACATAAAACAACAAATAAAACATCTGCCAGTTCTTCACCTAAATCTTTGTTTTTATCGCTTTCTTTTTCGCTCTGCTCTCCATATCGTCTAGCAATAATTCGAGCTACCTCACCTACTTCTTCCGTTAATTGAGCCATGTTTGTCAATTCATTAAAATAACGAACTCCATGTTCATTAATCCAATCATCAACCATTTTTTGAGCACTAGTAATCCCCATAATTCCAAACATTTATTTAGAACGGCAAATATAACTCGACTAATTGAATTTAAGAATTTTTAAGATGTAAAAATAAGAACCCCTCTCAAAAGCGTTGCATTAGGTTAAGTAAAGGAACGACTTCCATTTTCTGGAAACTATAATTTCTTCAAAGTAAAATATTTTAATAAAAAGCTACTTTTAAAATTTTAAGCATCTTTTTCAATAATTACTTCTTCTTTTGGCAAAATTTCTATTCCCTTTTGAATAACCAAAGTATTTGGCAAGGTAATTTCCTCTCCTTTATCAGTTTTCATAAAAAAATAAAAACCCGTTATATCAATTACTTTACCTGTCCAATCAAAATCTTTGTCTAAAATTCTAATACGATCTCCAATTCTTACAGGGTGGCTAAAAAATAATATCACACTTGCTGTTAAATTAGATAGTATAGACCATTGTGCAAAAAAACCAACACCTAAAACTGCTAAAATTGAAGAAAGAAAAACAGTAAACTGGTTTAAATCTACTCCCCATGTAAATGCCATTGAAACCCCAAACAAAGTAAACAAGACTAAATAACCTAAATTTATGATTATCTTTTTCCTGTTCAAATCTATAGATTTGATAATACTAAATTTCTTAACTGAAAATTTCAACAACTGAATTAGAACAATCAACAAGAATGCAACAATAATTGAAATAATAATTTCCTTTTTTAAAACCATAATCTATTTCTTTATCAATAAAATCAAATGCATGAAATTCAGTTACAAAAACGAAACAAATGTAAAAAATTAAGTGTTTAAAAATTATACTATTTTTAATAGTTCTAAAAAAAATAATCTATTGAATATTGTCGTAATTTCACATAACTAATTTTCCAATTAGAACCTTAAAGCAGATAACTATGAGTAAAAATATTTCAGAAAAAACAGGACTTATTCCTGGAACAATGGTTTATGTTGGAGACAAAACAAACAGCGAATTGTATATTGAAGTGTTTAATTATGACAAAGACACTATTGAGAATACGGAGTTCGAAAATGTTAGTGATGTATTATCCAACAAAGCTAAGGACCAAGTTACTTGGGTTAACCTTAATGGCTTAAAGCATATTGTAGAAATTGAGAAACTTTGTATGCATTACAACCTACATCCTTTGGTAATGGAGGATATTGCCAATACAAAACAACGACCAAAAAATGACGATTATGAAGGTTATTTGTTTACCGTACTTAAAATGCTCTATTTTGATAAAGAAGGAAAACTAAAAATTGAAAATGTAAGCATTGTATTAGGTGATGCATATGTTTTAACCTTTCAAGAAGATGAAGGAGACGTATTTGACCCGATAAGAGAAAGACTTTTAAAAAACAAAGGAAGAATTAGAAGTCAAGGCTCCGATTATCTTCAATATGCATTGATGGATGCTATTATTGACAATTATTTTAGTTTGATTGAAACCATGGGAGAAAAAATAGAAGTGCTAGAAGACTCCTTGTTTGAAAACAATACTAATGCTAATATTACTATTGAAATTCAAACTCTTAAAAGAGAAATTCTTAGAATTAGACGTGCTGTATACCCGCTAAGAGAAGTGGTGAGTAAAATAGAAAAAAGTGACAATCCAATTATTCATGAAAAAACACAGCTTTATTTAAGAGATTTATACGATCACATTATTCATGTATCGGAAAGTATTGATATTTACAGAGAAATGATTTGGGGAATTATGGAAATGTACATGTCTACAATTAGCAATAAAATGAATGAGGTAATGAAAGTGCTTACCATTATTGCTACTATTTTTATTCCGCTAACTTTTATTGCCGGTATTTACGGAATGAATTTCAAAAACATCCCTGAATTAGAACATGAAAACGGGTATTTTATTCTTTGGGGAGTAATGCTTTTGGTCTTTTCTGGAATGGTCTACTATTTTAAAAGAAAAAAATGGCTTTAGTTAAAAACTAAAATATTTTTTTCTAAGACCAACAACAAAATCATTTGTATTTTTACAAAAGGTATAAACAAACCTAAATTCTATGGAAACCGTAAGCACAATTTTAAACACTACTTTTTCATTGGGAACAGATGTTCATATTTCTGTAAAATCCATATTAGCTACCATATTCCTGTTTTTTTTGGCTTCTTTAATTTTAAGAGGTATTCGAAAAATTGTTACTAAAAAACTTACACTTGATGAGAGTATTAAATTTATTAGTTTTTTCAACTATATAAAATATTTCGTTTTTCTCATTATTTTTCTAGTCGCTTTAAATAATAGTGGTGTAGAAATTACGGCTATCTTAACAGGTGCTGCAGCTTTAATGATTGGAGTTGGTTTGGCTTTGCAAACTTTATTTCAAGATATTATTAGCGGTGTTTTAATTTTAGTTGATCAATCGTTACATGTAAATGACGTAATTGAATTAGAAGGAAAAATGGGTAAAGTTATTAGTATAAACCTACGTACTACTAGAATTGTAACTATTGCTAATAAGGTTTTGATCATTCCTAATCATTTGTTTTTGACCAATACATTGTATAACTGGACACAAAATGAAGCTATTGTACGTGAAATAATTAATGTTGGCGTTGCTTACGGAAGCGATGTTGATTTAGTTAAAAAAACACTTTTAGAAGCCGCTAATTTAGTAGAAGGTGTATTAAAAACACCTGAGCCTAAAGTTCTTTTTGTTGAATTTGGAGACAGTTCTTTAAATTTTCAATTAGTAGTTTCCCTAAAAGATAGTTTTTCATCTAGATTTCCAAAAAGTGATTTACATTTTAAAATTGACGAATTATTTAGAAAAAACAACATTACTATCCCTTTTCCGCAAAGAGATGTACATGTGTACAAACATTAAACTAAGCTAAATTATCATCAATCTTTAGGCACATATGTTCCCGGAATAGTTGTGGTACTCCCATCCCTTTCTGCTCGGTAATGAGGAGATAAAATTTCAATACCTGCATGGTTAAAATTATCCTGAATATTGGCATGAATTTTCGAATAGGTTTTTGCAGATAACTTTGGCTTTTTAGTATACGCATTCAATTCATAACTCACGTAAAAATCATCCAAACTAGTCTGTAACACAAAGGGCTTTGGATCTTCTAAAACATTTTTACAACTAACAGCAGCACTAATTAATAACTCATGTACCTGCGGCCATGGAACATCATAACCTATAGTTACTGTTGTGTGTAAAATTAATCCTAAATCTGTTGCACTTGAACTATAGTTAATGGTACTTCCATTTAAAATAGAAGCATTAGGAATGGTTATATCTTCATTTTTTGCAGTTCTAATTCTAGTCACTAACATCGTTTTTTCAATAACATCACCTGTGGTTCCTGCAATTTTTACGCGATCGCCAATTTTAAAGGCACGCATATAAGTAATGACCAACCCTGCAATAATATTTCCAATAGCAGACGAAGATCCTAAAGAAATTAAAACCCCTAAAAACACACTTACCCCCTGAAAAACATTTGAGTCACTCCCCGGTAAATAGGGGAATATAACGACAAATGAAAAAGCATAAATAATTAGCTTTACTAAATTAAAAGTCGGTTTAGCCCAATCCGGATAAAACCCAGGAATTTTCAATTTTTTCTTTTCTATTTCAGTACTTAAAAATTCTAAAAAGCGAACAACAGACCTTGCCACAAAAACAATAAGAATTATTGCAATTAAAGAAGGTATAAAGTTAACAAAGCCAAAGAAAATATTTTTTAGCGGATTCGATATCAATCCTATCAAAGTGTCTGCAATACTTTTAGTACTTGGAAAAATACTAAACACAACAGGTAATGACAAATACAAAACAAACGAAATAACTAGCCAACGGAATATTTTAAATAGAAAATCTATTATCTGAAGTTCCTTTTCAGTTGAAAGAAATTCATACTGTTTAAATTTTATCCCTTTTATTTTATGCTTAAATTTTAATTTTATTTTTTGGTTTACATATCTAATCCCTTTGTTCAAATATTTTATTAAAAAATAAAAAATTAGAATGGTAAATATCAATACCCCTATTCTAAGAATTAAGGCAAAAAAGTTATTTTGTGATTGATAATCCTTGATTTTTACCGCAAGCAAGGCTTTTAAAGCTTCAGCTATTTCTTTTTTAGGTTTATTCTCCCAAAAAGCATCTTTATTCGTAACGCTGGTAATAATAACATCACCATGAATAAGATCAAAAGAATCTTCTCCCTCCTCAACTAGTAACAGTTTTTCTTTATAAGTAGCATTATTAACTAAGTTTTCTAATTTGTGCTGAATTCTCTCTGCTCTTTCTGACGGAGAAAAAGAACCTAGTTTTGAATAAATATAAAACACCGTATCCTTAAAAAATAAAACAGGAACGCCTTTTACATTGGCCCTTAAAGAATCTATTTCTTTTTTCGCTTTTAAATCTCTAGAAATTTGAACATTTTTTAAAGAATCTATTTTAAATTCTAAGCTTGCCTTTTTTCTTTTGTCTCTACTGGTTAATTCACTAATTTGTTTTTGAAGTACAATTTGTTGAATGCTATCAGACATATTAATAGAATCAATTGCCGTTATCATTTTTGTAGATTCATTTTGTTGCCTGTACAAAATAGAATCCTTTTTCGAATTAGGTATAGAATCTTTTTGAGCAAACACAACTATTGAAAAAAGAAAAGCTAAAAAAGTAAATGTATAAGTTCTATAGAAAGTGGCCATAGTTTGATAGTTGGTAATAGCAATATGCTATATTAGTTATAAAATCTAATAGATAATTATTCGTACATCAAATAGATCTTTATGATTCGTTTATGAAAATAATAATTATTTTTGATATCAAACTAATACAACTCCCTTATTTACAAAACAATGAACAAATTAATCAATTATTTTATTCAAGGACTTCTTTACATTGCTCCCGTTGGAATTACTGGCTACGTTATCTATACTATTTTAGTTTTTATATATGACAACTCACAAAAGCTCATAAATACTCTTTTCAATACAAAAATTCCAGGTCTGGGAATTATTTTTATTGTCCTGTTTTTAATATTGGTTGGTTATTTAGGAAAAACAATTATTGCGAAACCACTACAAGCAATTTTCAAAAGAATTCTAAAAAAAATTCCTTTGCTGAATTTTATTTACACGGCTTTAAATGATTTATTTTCTGCCTTTGTTGGAAAAGACAAAAAATTTAACAAACCTGTTTTAGTGAAAATAAATATTGAGTCAAACTTAGAGAAACTTGGTTTTGTTACCGAAGAAAATCTATCTACATTGGGTTTAAAAGACAAAGTTGCTGTTTATTTTCCGCACTCATATAATTTCTCAGGTGAGTTATTTATTGTTGATTCTTCAGTAGTTACTAGATTAGACATAGATTCTAGTCAGGTAATGAAATTTATTGTTTCAGCAGGCGTAACTGGTTGGAAACAATAACACTTCATCATTTCTATACAATTTTGCCTATATCCTAAATAGCTATTTTACACCTTCCATTTTAGCGCCTAACAATTTCAAAAAAACAGCTCTAGGAATTTCTTCTGCACCTAAACTTGCTAAGTGGTCATTGTAAACCTGACAGTCAATAAACTTATAATTTTCTTTTTGCAACTTTTGGGCAAGACTTATAAAAGCTACTTTTGAAGCATTGCTTTTTATACTAAACATACTTTCTCCACAAAAAACAGTACCCAAATCTACACCGTACAAACCACCAACTAATTCACTTCCCTGCCAAACCTCAACAGATTTTGCCATTCCTTTTTTATGCAATTCTATATATGCCTTTTGCATATCATCGGTTATCCAAGTTCCTAAACCATCACCTCTTTCTATAGACTTACATTGGTATATAACTTCTTCAAAAGCCTGGTTAAAAGTAACGGTAAAAACCTGATTTCTTAATATTTTCCGCATACTTTTGGATATTTTCAATTCTTCAAAAAACAAAACCATCCTAGGGTCTGGACTATACCAAATTATAGGTTCTCCTTCAGAATACCACGGAAAAATCCCATTTGAATAAGCATTTATTAATCGTTCTGAGGACAAATCACCACCAAGAGCTAATACACCATCTTCATTTGCATTTTTAATATCAGGAAAATTCTTATTATTTTCGGAAAGCCAAATCATTTTGCAAAAATATGGAAAGAAATAATTCTTTTAATACGAAGCTTCAACTAAATATAGTAAATTGGTCTTTGAACATTAACTTAAATCACGACGAAATACTAACATGCTAGAGGAACTTATAAAACATTACGGATATCTTTTTGAAGAAGAATTACTAGAGGAAATAAACAACGTAAGTACTTTAAGAAATATTTCTGAAGGCACCAAAATAATAGAAGTCGGCCAAACCCTAACTAAAATGCCTTTATTGCTAGAAGGGGCTATTAAAATATTAAGAGATGATGAAAAAGGGGACGAGTTATTACTTTATTTTTTAGAAAAAGGAGATACTTGTGCAATGACCTTGACTTGCTGTACTGGAAATGCTAAGAGTGAAATTAAAGCTATAGCCGAAATTGACACAAAACTTATAATGGTTCCAATTCAATACATGGAAATTTGGATGGGGAAATACAAATCTTGGAGAGATTTTGTTTTAGAAAGTTACCAAGCAAGAACATTAGAATTATTGGATACTATTGATAAAATTGCCTTTTTAAATATGGATCAGCGACTTTTAACGTACTTAAAAGACAAGGCAATGATTAATGGCAATACCATGATTAAAACCACGCACCAAGAAATTGCTTACGAATTACACACCTCACGTGTTGTAGTATCTAGGCTCTTAAAAAAACTGGAACAACAAAAGGTAATTGTACTGCATCGGAATTCGTTGGAGCTACTAACTATCTAATTATCTGTAACATTTGTTACTGCTAGCACTTTATTTCTCAGCTATTTTTGATTAAAAAATATAATAAATGCTAAAAAATATATTTCCTTTTTTAGTCTGGCTACCAACTTACAGCACTAACAGTCTTAAAAAAGATATAATTGCAGGAATTACGGTAGGAATTTTATTAATTCCACAAGGAATGGCCTATGCTTTTATTGCTGGCCTTCCTCCTGAGTTTGGATTATACGCCGCCTTAACACCACAAATAGTCTATGCCTTCTTAGGTACCTCAAGGCAATTAGCTGTTGGACCTGTTGCCATGGATTCTTTATTAGTGGCCTCTGGACTCGGCGCTTTGGCTATTAGCGGAATAGATAATTATATTTCCATGGCTATTTTCCTAGCTTTTTTTATGGGAACTTTACAAATAATTTTAGGATTGTTCAAGTTCGGTTTTCTTGTCAATTTTCTTTCTAAACCCGTAATTAGTGCTTTTACAGCTGCTGCAGCGATACTCATTGGTTTAAGTCAACTTAAAAATTTAACAGGCATTCCTTTTTCAAATTCTGGATCTACATTTTCAAAATTAAATTCTCTACTAGTTAATATCCATCAAATAAATTGGGCTATTACTATTCTGGGAATTTTAAGTATTCTTATCATCTTATTGATAAACAAATACCTCAAAAAAATTCCATCAGGTATTTTTATTGTGGCTATTTCAATCTTATTTTCCTATTTATTTAATTTTTCTAACTACAACATATCGCTTATAGAAACCGTTCCTAATGGACTGCCTAGTTTTGTCATCCCTAACTTTTCAATGGAAAATATTTCTACACTTTTTCCTATTGCACTTACCTTAGCCTTATTTGCTTTTATGGAAGCAACGGCTATTTCGAAATCATTAGAAGAAAAACAAAACGAGTATAAAATAAATAACAACAAGGAATTAGTAGCACTTGGCTTTGCCAATGTAGTAGGTTCCTTTTTTCAAGCTTATCCAACAACAGGAGGCTTTTCTCGTTCAGCAGTAAACACACAGGCAGGAGCAAAAACTACGGTTGCCTTATTGATTAGCGCTGCTGTTATTGCCATCACCTTAATATATTTAACACCCTTATTTTACTATTTACCAAAAGCTGTTTTAGCAGCCATTATTTTAGTTGCGGTTTCAAACCTAATTGACCTTAAATTTCCCAAACAACTATTAAAATCTAGAAAAGATGAATTCCTGTTATATATCATTACCTTTTTAACAACCTTATTTATTGGTATTACTGAAGGTATTTTAGCTGGTGTAATTATATCTCTTGTATTAATGATTTACAGAACCTCTAAACCACATATAGCCATCTTAGGAAATGTAAAAGGGAGTGATTACTACAAAAATATTTCTAGGTTTGAATCGGATGTAATTGAAAGAGAAGACCTGCTAATTATTCGTTTTGATGCACAATTGTATTTTGGAAATAAAGATTATTTCAACGAAAGTATTCTGAGATTAATTCGCCAGAAAAAAAACATCAAAGGAATAATTATCAATGCTGAAGCCATAAATTATATAGACAGTAGTGCAAATTTTATGCTCCTAAAATTAATTGAAGAGTTACAATCCAAATCAATCAAAGTAATTATTTCAGGAGCAATTGGCCCAACGCGTGATATCATTTTTTCTGAAGGAATAGCAGATCTCATAGGCAAAGAAAACTTATTTATAAGAACCTTTGAAGCTGTTTGTTTCTTTGATTTCCAAGAAACACCCTCTAGTATTCAACAAAAAATAACACAACAAACAAAATCAGTAAATCATCCGTAACATAAGTTACAAACAGCATACAAGCATATATTAACTTTGTACACACAAAATTTATAGATATGAAAATTCAACAAATATACACAGGATGTTTAGCACAAGGTGCTTATTACATAGAAAGCAATGGGGAAGTCGCTATTATTGACCCTTTAAGAGAAGTTCAACCTTATATTGACATGGCTGATAATAATAACTCCAACATAAAATATGTTTTTGAAACCCATTTTCATGCCGATTTTGTTAGTGGACATGTTACCCTTGCAGAAAAGTCTGGAGCAGCTATTATTTATGGTCCACTTGCCAATCCCTCTTTTAAAGCGACCATAGCTGAAGATAATCAAATATTTAAATTAGGAAACATAAGTATAAAAGTACTGCATACTCCTGGGCATACTATGGAGAGTACTTCCTATTTATTAATTGATGAAGAAGGAAATGACCATGCTATTTTCACAGGAGATACTTTATTTTTAGGTGATGTTGGAAGACCTGATTTAGCTCAAAAAGCTGCAAGTATGACTCAAGAAGAATTGGCAGGAACCTTATTTGACAGTTTAAGAAGCAAAATTATGCCTCTTGATGATCATTTAATTATTTATCCTGGTCATGGAGCTGGTTCGGCATGTGGAAAAAACTTGAGTTCTGAAACTACAGGTACGCTTGGCGAACAGAAAAACTCGAATTATGCTTTAAGAAAAGACATGACTAGAGAAGAATTCATTAAAGAAGTTACGGATGGTTTATTACCTCCTCCTCAATATTTCCCTTTAAATGTTAAAATGAATAAGGAGGGCTACAAAGATATTTCTGAAGTAATAAAATCAGGAAGTCATGCATTGTCTCCTGATGAATTTGAAGAAACAGCCAATAATAGTGAAGCATTAATTTTAGATGTACGTACACAAGAAGAATTTGCAATAGGACACATTCCAAATTCCATTTTTATAGGAATAAACGGTGGTTTTGCACCCTGGGTAGGTGCGTTAATTGGAGATACTTTACAGCCTATTTTATTAATTATCCCCGAAGGAAAAGAAGAAGAAACCATTACCAGAATGGCACGCGTAGGCTTTGATAATACTTTAGGCTACTTAAAAGGAGGGTTTGAAAACTGGAAAAATTCTGGTAAAGAATATGATAATGTAAACTCAATTACAGCGACTGTATTTTCAAATAAAATTGAAAATGCCAAGATTTTTGATGTTAGAAAACATTCAGAATTTTTATCAGAAAGAGTCCCAACAGCCACAAATACTCCTCTTTCCTTATTGAACGGATATTTAGAAGATTTTCCTAAAAATGAACATTTTTACATACACTGTGCAGGTGGCTATAGAAGCATGATCGCAGCTTCTATACTAAAAAGTAGAGGAATCCATAATTTTACCGATATTTGCGGCGGACTTACAGCTATTAAAAAATCTAACATTAAAACAACAGATTATGTGTGTCCGTCAACATTATAAATAGTATAAGATGGAATTAGTTTACGGCCCTTGGCCTTGGTACACAAGCGGAATAATGATTGCAATCGTCATGTTCTTATTATTAATGATGGGAAAACCATTTGGAGTTTCTTCAAATCTAAAAACACTCTGTACCCTATGTGGAGCAGGTAATAAAGTTGATTTTTTCAACTTTGACTGGAAATCACAAAAATGGAATTTATTAGTAATTGCTGGTGCCGCTATTGGTGGTTTTATTGCTACAAACTTCTTAAATACCAACACTAGTATTGCTTTAAATCCTGATACAGTACAAAACTTAAATGAACTTGGATTTAAAAATGCTGGAGAGAATTATTTACCAACTGAGTTGTTTCAATTCACGTCTCTAAAAAGCGTAATTCTACTTGCTCTTGGAGGATTGCTTGTTGGATTTGGAACGAGATACGCTGGAGGTTGTACTTCTGGTCATGCTATTTCTGGATTAAGTAATTTTCAACTTCCATCGTTAGTTGCTGTGATTGGCTTTTTTATTGGTGGACTTACAATGATTCATTTATTATTCCCTCTAATTTTTTAAACTATGAAATCAATATCTTATTTAGCAATCGGAATACTTTTTGGAATTACAATGTTTAAATCAGAAGCCGCGTCTTGGTTTCGAATTTATGAAATGTTTCAATTTCAAGCTTTTCATATGTATGGAATTATTGGGGTATCTGTAATCTTAGGTGTTATTACTGTTGGACTTATTAAAAAATTCAAAATAAAAGCATTCGATGGAACTCCCATTGAACTTATTCCTAAAGAAGTAAATTTAAAGGCAAATCTTATAGGTGGAATTCTTTTTGGATTAGGTTGGGCATTATCTGGTGCTTGTCCTGGACCAATGTTTACTTTAGCAGGTGCAGGTTTCTTACCAATTTTAATAGTAATTGTATTTGCAATACTTGGAACATATCTATATGGTAGCTTAAAGAACAAGTTACCTCACTAAGAAATAAAGCATTAATAAAAAGGGCTGTTTGAATTGTCAAACAGCCCTTTTTAAAATTATCTTTTTTTCAACTCAAATAAATCGGTTCTTCGATCTTTTAAGTTTTTAACACTCCCAAATTGATTTAATTCTCTAAGCAGTGAAATATCTACATCAGCAATTAATATCATTTCTGTATTGGTAGTTGCCTCTGCTTTGATCCCATTTGCTGGAAAAGCAAAATCGCAAGGTGTAAAAACCATAGATTGTGCAAATTGTATGTCCATATTATGAACTTTAGGCAAGTTTCCAACACTCCCTGCTATGGCAACGTAACATTCATTTTCAATAGCTCTGGCCTGTGCACAATGACGAACTCTTGAATAACCATTTTGAGTGTCGGTTAAAAAAGGAATAAACAAAATATCCATTCCTTCATCTGCTAATAGCCTACTCAACTCTGGAAACTCAGAATCGTAACAAATTAATATTCCTATTTTCCCACAGTCTGTATCAAAAGTTTTTAATTCACTTCCTCCTTGCATCCCCCATACTTTTGCTTCATCAGGAGTTACATGTAATTTTTCATAACGTTCTGTAGTACCATCTCTTTTACACAAATAACCTACATTATATAATAAATCACCTTTCATTTCAGGCATACTACCTGTAATGATGTTTATATTATACGTAATAGCTAATTCAGAAAATTTTTGAACAATGGCCTCTGTATGCTTAGAAAGTTCTCTAATAGCTTCAGATTCTGGCAAATGGTTATTATCAGCCATTAACGGAGCATTAAAAAACTCTGGAAACAAAGCAAAATCTGATCTATAGCCAGAAACAGCATCAACAAAAAACTCTGCTTGCTGCATCAATTCTTCTAAGTTTTTATACAAACGCATTTGCCATTGAATTAATCCAAGGCGTACAATTGTTTTTGTCGTCTGAGCTTTTTTAGATCGTTTTTCATAATAGATATTATCCCACTCTAAAAGCACAGCATATTCATTAGAAGCTTCATCACCTTCTAAATAACCTTTTAATACTTTTGCGGGATGAAAATCGTTAGAAATTTGAAAATTCAATACGGGATCATGAATTTCTTTTCTCTTTACTTTTTCAATATATTCTTTAGGGCTTATTTCTTCAGAAAACTTGTGATAGTTTGGTATTCTACCTCCAAAAGCAATTCCCCGCAAATTTAAACGCTCGGTTAATTCCTTTCTATAGTCATACAACCTTCTGCCTAAACGTAAACCTCTATACTCTGGTTTTATAAAAACATCTATTCCATATAAAACATCACCATTACTAGTATGCGTACTAAAGGTATAGTCTCCTGTTATCTCACGATAAGTATGATGCTCATCAAAATCATCATAATCAACTATAATAGACAAAGCACAACCTGCAAGTTGGTCATTTACCTTTAATACTATTTGACCTTCTGGGAATTTATCTATCAAGGATTTGATATGACTTTCTTTCCAATAGGAATCTGGCATTGATGAATATGCTTGAATCATCGCTGCTTTTAACTCTTGATAATCATTAATAGTTAATAGCTGTAATTCAATATTTTCTATGTCTTTTATCATTTTCTTACTCTATAATCCTAAGGATATTAAGTTATTTACTTTTATTTTGTTGAAAAAACAGCATTTTCTTTTTTAAAGGTTTTGAATTCTATTACATACCCATTAGGATCTTTAATAAAAATAGAAGAATGCTCTCCTGTTTTACCTGTTAAAAAGTCTGTCTTAGAAATCATTTTAAAGGTTTTTAACTTATCATACAATTCCTTCCATAATTCTTCTTCTAATATAACCCCAAAATGAAATGAAGGTAAGATTTCTTTTTCAAAGGTATAATTAGGGTACTTAAATTTGAATTTACCTGAATTATTAAACGTTAATTGGTTTTCATATAAATTAATATCTATCCAATTATTAGCGCTTCTACCCAACTCAGCACCTAGAGTTTCTACATAGAATTTTTTTGTTTCTTCAATGTTAGTACAGGGTAATGATATATGAAAATTCATTAGTATATTTTTAAAAATTTTTACTCAAAAGAATCTGCGTAATCTTCATCAATAGAGTTTTCAAAATCTCCATCGTCTTCATAACTTTCCATAGTGATTAATAGTTGTTTACTAACTTTCACCAAATAATCTGTGTCTTCAGTTTTAACCTCAACAGCTTTAATCGTTTCATTTTTAGCATTTTTAAAAACGATAATATCTTTACTTTCATATCCCTCAGGATATTTTTCAATTAAAAGATTTAAAATATCTTCTGTCAGTTTATTATAATCTACAATAATTCTTTTCATTTTATTACATATTTAAAATGGACG
Source organism: Bacteroidota bacterium (assembly GCA_042584125.1). GTDB lineage: Bacteria > Bacteroidota > Bacteroidia > Flavobacteriales > Flavobacteriaceae > Flavicella. Next base: position 39,826 of record JBHOTE010000005.1, on the reverse strand, counting down.
CAAATACAAGTGGGGCAACAATTGTTGCATCACTCTCTATTATAAATTTTGGAGTATCAATATCTAATTTACCCCAAGTTATTTTTTCATTAGGTACAGCACCAGAATAGGAACCATAGCTGGTAGTAGAATCTGAAATTTGACAAAAATAACTCCAGAAAGGAATCTCTGTCATTTCCATATCTTGATACAGCATTGGCACAACACATATTGGGAAATCACCAGCAATACCACCACCAATTTGGAAAAATCCTATTCCCTCCTTGGAATTTTCTGCATACCATTCTGCCAAAAACGTCATATATTCTATTCCTGATTTCATGGTACTAGCCTTTAATTCTCCTTTCATAACATAAGACGCAAAAATATTACCCATCGTACTATCTTCCCATCCAGGAACCACAATAGGCAAGTTTTTTTCAGCTGCTGCATACATCCAAGAGTCTTTTATATCAATCTCATAATATTCTTCTAATACACCTGATAAAAGCATTTTATACATGAACTCATGTGGAAAAAAACGCTCGCCTTTTTCTTCAGCTTCTTTCCAAATTTTGAAAATATGTTTTTGAAGTCTTCTGAATGCAGTATCTTCAGGAATACAAGTATCGGTAACACGATTTAATCCTTTTTCCAATAAATCCCATTCATCCTGTGGCGTTAAATCACGATAATTAGGAATACGCTTGTAATGAGAATGTGCTACCAAATTCATAATATCCTCTTCTAAGTTCGCACCCGTACATGAAATTATGTGCACTTTATTTTGACGAATCATTTCTGCAAAAATCTTCCCCAATTCAGCTGTACTCATGGCACCAGCAAGAGACACTAACATTTTAGATCCTTTTTCTAATTGTACTTTATATTCTTTTGCCGCATCAACAAGTGTTGCAGCATTAAAGTGCAAATAATATTTTTCTATAAATTCAGAAACAGGTCCTTTAGTAATCATTTTCGTTGTCTTTAAATTTTGTCGCTTTTTTTGATTCGTTTTCAGAATAATCTAAATACTCGTCACCTTCATCAATATTCTTAAATTTATAGCTCAACATTTTGTAGTACAATTTAGCAGCTAAAAAATCTGAGTTTTTAAGTATATCATTTGGACATAATTCCACCATATCAAAACCTACAACATTTTTTTCTTCAAATATTTTTTGCAAAAACTCTAAAGTTTCATACCAGAATAAACCTCCTGGCTCTGGTGTACCTGTAGCTGGAAAAATTGAAGGATCTAAAGCATCCAAATCAAAGCTAATAAAAACATTATCTGTACATAAATCAACAACCTCATCCATCCAATATTCATTGGTTGCCATATCATGTGCAAAAAATACTTTTTCTTCATCCATAATGGTTTTTTCAATAGCATCCATGCTACGAATACCTACTTGAATTAAGTTTGTAGTCTGACTTGCTTCATAAACAGCACAAGCATGGTTGTATTGAGTTCCATCATATTCTGGACGCAAATCTGCATGAGCGTCAATATGAAGTACTGTTAGATTGTCATAACACTCGTTAAAAGCACGTATGCTTCCAATAGAAATAGAATGTTCTCCTCCAATTAATGTTACAAATTTGTTTTTTTGAATAAATGTTTTTGTCGATTTATGAACTGCATTTACCATTGCTTCTGGCGCTGAATTTTCTGTAACAGCATCTGCTAAATAAACTCCTTGCTTATATACCTCAGAGTCTGTTTCAATATCATACAACTCCATGTTTTCAGAAGCCTCTAAAAATGCCTCTGGGCCTTTGTCAGCACCTTTTTGCCATGTACTTGTTCCATCATATGGAACAGGAATTAATACAATTTTTGACTTGTTTGATGTTGCGTATTCATTAGGAATACCTGCGTAATTTTTTCTAGTTTCCATAACCTAAAATTTCTAACATTTCGTTTGCTTCTTGTTGAGGAGCAAATAATTCAGTTGTAATGTTTCCTTCCTTGTCTTTATTAATTAATATATGTTTTGGGTTGGGAATCAAACAGTGTTGAAGTCCGCCAAACCCACCTATAGATTCTTGATAAGCACCTGTATTAAAAAACCCCACATACAAAGGTTTTTCCACATCGTATTTTGGAAGATAGATGGCATTCATATGTTGCTCACTATTGTAATAGTCATCACTATCACAAGTCAAACCACCTAATAAAACTCTTTCATAAGAATCATCCCATCTATTTATAGGCAACAAAATAAAACGTTTATTTATAGCCCATGTATCTGGTAAAGTTGTAATAAATGAAGAATCAATCATATTCCATTTTTCACGATCATTCTGTTGCTTTTGATACAACACTTCATAAATAGCCCCACCACTTTCGCCGACAGTATAGCTACCAAATTCTGTAAAAATATTTGGAGGTATAACATTTGCTTCTTTACAAGTAATTTGAATTTGATTGACAATTTCATCAATCATATATTCATAATCATATTCAAATACCAATGAGTTTTTTATTGGAAATCCACCTCCAATATTTAAGCTATCTAAAGTTGGGCATATCTTCTTTAAGGCAACATATACTTTTAAACACTTGTGCAATTCATTCCAATAATATGCCGTATCTCGAATACCAGTATTAATGAAAAAGTGCAACATTTTTAAGCTTACATTAGGATTACTCTCAATCTGATTTTTATAAAAAGGTACAATGTTCTTATATCCAATTCCTAATCTACTTGTATAAAAAGCAAATTTAGGCTCCTCTTCAGAAGCAATACGAATACCTACATTAAATGGATCATTTATTTTTTCCGACAACAAACTAATTTCCTCATAATTGTCAATTATTGGAATACAATTCTGATGTCCTTCATTTATCAAATTAGCAATATTTACGATGTATTGGTTTCTTTTAAAACCATTGCATAAAATAAATGCATCATTTTTAATTTGTCCTGTTGCTTTTAGGTTTTTAATAATTTCAATATCAAAAGCTGAAGATGTTTCAATATGTATATCATTTTTTAAAGCCTCATCTAACACAAATTTAAAATGTGAACTTTTAGTACAATAACAATATTTATATTTTCCAGGATAGTTATATTTATCAAAAGCTTTTTCAAACCATTGATGTACCTTATTAATATTCTCAGATATTTTAGGTAAAAAATTAAATTTCAACGGAGTACCATATTCCTGAACCAATTCATTTAAATCAATTCCGTGAAATTTTAGACAATTTTTTTCCATTGAAAATTCTTCTTGTGGAAAAAAATAGGTTTGATCGATAAGATCTTTGTATTTAGTTTTCATTTTATAACAACATAATTAATGTAAGAATATACGAGACACACCCTATAGAATGGGTGTATAAAAATTAGACGGTATATCTATACAATAAGCTGCCTTTGGCCAGATTTGGCAAAAGCAACTGCTGCTATTTGAATAAAAAAAGGTACTACAGAAGTTAGCTCTAAAATTCGATTACCTATCTGATAGGCTGCTTTTGGATATGACTTCCTAATTTCCAATCGCTCGAAACTATAAACACTTTTCATAATAATGCTCAGCTAATAGCCATAACAAATAAACTATTTTTTTTAATACAAAATACAAGAATTAAAAAAAAAGCAAAAAAAAAGGCTGTTTGAAAAATCAAACAGCCTTTTACTATTTTTAATCTGAAAAGATTATCCTAAAGCAACTCTTGAGAAGTTTACTACAGAAACATCACCTAATGTTTGCACATATTCAGCAACAGTTTTCTTTTCATCTTTAATGAAGTTTTGATCCAAAAGACATAACTCTTGGTCTAAAGATGTATTATCAGAGATAAATCTCTCTAATTTTCCAGGTAAAATTCTATCCCAAATTTTCTCTGGTTTCCCTTCAGCTTTCAATTCTTCTTGTAATTTTACTTTTGTAGCTTCAATAATCTCGTCAGTTAATTGAGACTTTGAAATAAAAGTAGGAATGTTTTTCAACGTTTTCCCTAATCTTCCTAATTCAATATTGTCTTTCTCAATTACAGCGATACGAGCTTCAGTCTCAGCAGCAACAAATTCAGGATCTAAATCTTTGTAAGACAAAGTTTTTGCCCCCATTGCAGCAGCTTGCATTGCTAAATCTCTAGCAACAACATCAGCACCTTCAACATTTTCTGACAAACCTACTAATGAAGCAATTTTATTACCAGAGTGAATATAAGAACCTACATAAGGTGCTTCTACTCTTGAAAAATCGTTTAAATCAATTTTTTCACCGATAACTCCTGTTTGCTCAATTAATTTTTCAGCAACAGTAATTCCACCGAAATCAGATGCTAAAAATTCTTCTTTTGTAGCATAGTTTAAAGCTTGTTCAGCCATTTTAGTAGCCATCTCAACAAAACTCTCGTTTTTACCAACAAAATCCGTTTCACATCCTAATACTATAGAAACACCAACTGTTTTATCTGCATTTACTTTTGCAATTGCAGCACCTTCAGTAGACTCTCTATCAGCTCTTTTAGCAGCAACTTTTTGTCCTTTTTTTCTAAGTACATCAATTGCTTTGTCAAAATCACCTTCAGCCTCAACTAAGGCTTTTTTACAATCCATCATTCCAGACCCAGTTGCTTTACGCAACTTCATAACGTCTGCAGCTTTAATTTCTGCCATGATATTATTTTTTAGTTTGTTACACTTTTTGCTTCTTTCGAAACAAATTAAATGATTCTTATTTTTCTTCTTTTACTTCTGGAGTTTCAACAACTGCTTCTACTGGAGCTTCAGCAACTGGAGCAGCTTCTGCTTTATCTTTAGAAGATTTTCTGTTGTTTAATCCACCTGCAATTGCATCAATTACATAACCTAATACTTTCTCAATAGACTTAGAAGCATCATCATTTGCAGGAATTACAAAATCAACTGCTCTTGGGTCAGAGTTTGTATCAACTAAAGCAAATACTGGAATATTTAATTTTTGAGCTTCAGAAACAGCAATATGCTCTTTTTTAACATCCACAACAAAAACTGCACCTGGTAAACGAGTCATATCAGAAATAGAACCTAAATTCTTTTCTAATTTAGCTCTTTGACGGTCAATTTGTAATTGCTCTCTTTTAGATAACGCTGCGAAAGAACCATCTAATTTCATTCTATCAATTTGAGCCATTTTCTTAACAGCTTTTCTGATAGTAACAAAGTTAGTTAACATTCCTCCAGGCCATCTTTCAGTGATGTAAGGCATATTAATTGTAGCTGCTTTATCAGCAACAATATCTTTTGCTTGTTTTTTAGTAGCTACAAATAAGATTTTTCTTCCTGATGCTGCAATTTTTTCTAATGCAACAGAAGACTCTTCAATTTTAGCTGCTGTTTTGTAAAGGTCAATAATGTGTACTCCATTACGCTCAGTATAGATATAAGGAGCCATGTTTGGATTCCACTTTCTTGTAAGGTGTCCGAAGTGTACACCTGCATCCAATAATTCTTTAATTTCGATGTTTGCCATTTTCTTTTTGTTTACGTTCTCTATGGATAGCAATAATTAAGTAGCGTTTATAAAAAAACGGTCTTAACTATTTAGATGCTAAACAAACCCTGCCTAAACAGGGCTTCGATAACTTGTTTAAAATTATATTTTGCCCATAATGGGCGTTGAATAAAAATCCAACAAAACGGATTAACGTTTCGAGAATTGGAATTTTTTTCTTGCTTTCTTTTGTCCAAATTTCTTACGTTCAACCATTCTTGGGTCTCTAGTAAGTAATCCTTCTGGTTTCAATACTGCTCTATGATCAGCATCAATTTCACATAAAGCTCTAGAGATTGCCAAACGAATTGCTTCAGCTTGACCAGTAACTCCACCTCCAAATACGTTTACTTTAATATCGAAAGATTCAACATTTTCAGTTAACATTAATGGTTGTTGTACTTTATATCTTAATGTAGAAGTTGTAAAGTAATCTTCAAAACTTCTATTGTTTACTGTAATATTTCCTTTTCCATCAGATAAGTAAACACGTGCTACAGCAGTTTTTCTTCTTCCTATTTTGTGTACAGTCTCCATATTATCTTAAGTCATTTAAGTTAAATGCTTTTGGCTCTTGAGCAGTTTGTTGGTGCTCAGTTCCAGCATATACATATAAGTTTCTAAAAAGAGCTGCTCCTAATTTGTTTTTAGGTAACATTCCTTTTACAGCCTTCTCAATTAAACGAGTAGGATCTTTTTCGAACATTTCTGTTGCTGTTAAAGATCTTTGACCTCCTGGATATCCTGTGTGACGGATGTAGGATTTGTCTGTCCACTTGTTTCCAGTTAAAATAATTTTCTCTGCATTGATAACTACAATGTTATCACCACAATCTACGTGCGGTGTGTAGTTAGTCTTGTACTTACCTCTTATAAGCATTGCTACTTTAGAAGCAAAACGACCCAATGTCTGTCCGTCCGCATCAACAACTAACCACTCTTTATTAGCAGTGTTTTTGTTTGCCGATACTGTTTTGTAACTTAATGTGTTCATACACTATTAGTTTTTGTATTGATTAATAAATATTTCTTCCCTTATTAAAGGGCTGCAAATATACAACTAATAATTCTTTAGAACAACCTAGTATTTGTTTTTTTTAAAGTTTGATTTTTAGCCTGATAGATAAAAATTGTTGCCTCAAATTTTAGCAGCAAATTATTGAGTAGAAGTAACAGAAACACACAGCACAATGGAAATATAAAACGGTCTTTTTTATATTTTAAAATACTATTCCTATTATTTTATTTTTCCGAAAGTCGTCTTATTCTTCTAGAGCTTGTAGCCCTCCGTTTTTATAAAGATCATAAGCCGTTTGATAATATGATATCAGTTCATGATACAATAAAGGATCTCTATTTACCTCTTGTAGTGTGTTTTCTTTTTGATGCCAAAGAAACTCTGTTCCACTTGCTTCACTATTTAAAACTATCAGCTTGTCTTTTTTAAGCAAGCCCAAACGACGATAATTAGCCACAAATGCACGTTCATTTTCTTTTGTAGCTTTTCTAATATCTTGTCCATATGAATTACTTATATATGTCCAATTTAGATAACCAAACAAAGTAGGAAACACATCCATTTGAGAACAAAGTTTATCTACTTCTGTGTTTTCTTGATTTGGCAAATTTAAAATCATAGCCGGAATGTGATAACTTTTTACATTTATTTCAGTTCTTCCTGCACTATAAGCACAATGATCTGACATTACCACAAATACCGTATTTTTAAACCAGGGCTTCTTTTTTGCCGTTTCAAAGAATTTTTTCAGTGCTAAATCTGCATATTTTACCGCCCCTTCTCTACTTGTGCCAGAGGGAATATCTATTAGCCCATTTGGATATGTGTACGGCTGGTGATTGGAATTATTCATTACAAAATTAAAAAAGGGTTTCCCTGATTTATATTGTTCATCGGCTACTTTTAATAGTTTGTTATAAATATCTTCATCGCAAACACCCCAAGCATTTTCAAAAGTGACTTCATCATCATTAATATTTATTCTTTGAGTCGGGAATTGCTTATCTAATCTATGTTCTTTTCTTCTATCTACTACATCAAAACCATTATTTCCGAAATAACTATTCATATTATCAAAATAACCATCACCTCCATAAAAGAAAGTTCTTGTATACCCTTTCTCTTTAAAAATATTTCCAATAGTATACAATGGTTTTACTTGTGCTCTCTTAACGATACTTCTACCTGGCGTTGGCGGAATAGCCAAAGTAATAGCTTCCAACCCACGAATAGTTCTTGTTCCAACAGCATATAAATTTGTGTATGCAATAGAGTTTTTAAATAATGAATCTATGGTTGGTGTCCAGTTTTTTTTATTTCCAAAACGCTCCATAAAACGAGCATTTAAACTTTCCAAACCAATAAAAATAACATTAGGCTTTAGTTCTTCACCTTCATTAAACACTTTTCTTTTTATTGAATAGCTGCTTTCTAAAAGTGAATCGCCTTGTACAGTTACAATTCCCTTCACTTTATCAAACGCCTTGTCTCTATCTATTTTTGCATAAAACTCGTCATAACTCAATTCGTTACTTTGGTAAGCAGCAAAAAAAGAATACACACCAGACTTAGCTAGTTCATTTTCAAAACGATTTTCAAAAATTTCTGCTGATTTGTTTTCAACTCCAAAATGAAAACCTGCAGTAATTAAAACAAGTAACATTGTAGGAACTAATTTTTGTACAAAATTAGACTCACTATAAAAGGTGTTTTTAAATGCTTTCTTACGCTTCGCTACTACAATAGATAAATAGGTGATAAAAATAATTACTCCAACAAGTAAAGGTATCGGGTACGACTCGTTAATGTTCTCAATAACTTCATAGGTGTACAACAAATAATCTACCGCAATAAAATTAAATCTTCTTTGGTACTCGTGCCAAAACGTTATCTCTGACAGCAAAGAAAACACCAAACAAAAAAGCAACAAAGAATAGATAAAATAAGTGATTCCTTTATCTAATTTACTTCCATAAAATTTTGCAGGCAACAAGAGTAAATAAACAGCATAGGGAAGTAAGAAATATGAAATACTTCCTATATCAAAAAACAAACCTGTTCCAAATATTTTTATCAAATTGACAACAGAAAAATCAATTTCTGAAAACGCTGTGACATATAAAAAGCATCGTATAACAAATGAAAAAACTAAATACGTTAGTGCAAAAGCATTTAGTAGCGAGAACCTTTTAGGAAATAAAAGAAACGACATTATCTTGAGAATTAATGATTAAAATTTATAGTGATACCCTAGCCTTAAAACTTGGGTTTCTTTGTAATCTGTACTTATGTAACTAAATGTTTCAGAGGTTACCGTTCCTAAAACAAAAACTGAATTATCTGCTGTTTTTAATAAGATATTTACGTAAGCCAAAGGCTGGTTATTTTCTTGAACTATTCCTGAAACAGTTACTTTTTTATTTTGCGCTACAATAATTGCTGTTAAAAACAAACAACACAGCAACGCCAAGGTGTTTTTTTTATTCATTAGGATCTCCTAAATAAAATATTTGTATTTCTTAATTAATGTGCTTGTAACCAATTATCTCCCTGTCCCATTTCAACATCTAAAGGAACGGACATGGTGTAGGCATTTTCCATTTCCTTTTTAATAATTGGTTTTAGCAACTCAATTTCATCTTTGTGCATATCAAAAACCAGTTCATCATGTACCTGCAACAACATTTTGGATTTGTAAGTTCCAGCATCCATTGTTTTTTGAATATTGATCATAGCGATTTTAATAATATCTGCAGCACTTCCTTGAATAGGCGCGTTTACAGCATTTCGTTCATCACCAGAACGTACCATTCCGTTTTGCGAATTGATATTTTTCAAATAACGTCTTCTTCCTAAAATTGTTTCCACATAGCCATTGTCTCTAGCAAAATCTACTTGTTTTGCCATATATGCCTTTAAAGTTGGATAGGTTTCGTAATAAGCAGCAATTAAATCTTTGGCCTCTTTTCTTGTCATACCCGTTTGATCTGCCAAAGTAAACGCCCCTTGACCATATAAAATACCGAAGTTTACAGCTTTTGCATTGCTACGTTGCGCTCTTGTCACTTCTTCTAAAGGAACATTAAAAACTTTAGCGGCAGTTGTTGCGTGAATATCTTGTCCGTCTTTAAAAGCTTGAATCATATTTTCCTCTTCACTTAAAGCCGCAATGATACGCAACTCTATTTGAGAATAATCTGCAGCAAATAAAACATACTCTTCGTTTCTTGGCACAAAAGCTTCACGAACTTGTTTTCCTCGTTCTGTTCGGATAGGAATATTTTGAAGATTTGGATTGTTAGAGCTCAGCCTACCTGTTGCAGCAACGGTTTGCCCATAAGTTGTATGTACTCTTTTAGTTTTTGGGTTGACCTCATTTGGCAACGCTTCAATATAGGTACTCTTCAACTTCACCAAACCTCTCCATTCTATAATTTCTCTAATAATTTGATGCTCATTTGCCAATTTAGACAACACATCTTCATTAGTAGCATATTGACCTGTTTTGGTTTTCTTCGGTTTTTCAACCAATTTCATTTTTTCAAACAAAACAACACCCAACTGTTTTGGTGAAGCCAAATTAAAATCTTCTCCCGCCTGCTCATAAATATTCATTTCTAGCTCCTGAATATCTTTAGTAATCACCTCTGAAAGCTCAGCTAAATACTCGGTATCTAAATTAATTCCTTCTATTTCCATTTTTGCCAAAACTTTAAGCAAAGGAATCTCAATTTCTGTAAATAATTTTGTCAGGTTGTTTTTTTCTAATTCTATTTCAAACACTGTTTTTAACTGAAAAGCGATATCTGCTTCTTCTACCGAAAATGCTGCCTGCTTTTCAATTGCAACCTCATCAAAAGTCACCAAATTTCTACCCTTTCCTACAATGCTCTCCCTAGAAATAGTTTGATAATTCAAGTGGTTTTCAGCCAAAACATTCAAATGATGACGCATGTCTGGATTTAATAAATAATGAGCCAATTGGGTATCAAATAACTCTCCTTTTACAGACACTCCAAACTGACCTAAAACTTTAATATCTCGTTTTAAATTATGTCCTATTTTTAATATTGAATCTGCTTCAAAAAATGTTCTAAATTCTTCTAGAACATTCTCATCAGTATGACGCAAATAATATCCTTTCCCTTTTTCATAAGAAAATGAAATTCCAATAATTTTTAATTCTGAAGCATCAGTTTCTAATCCGAAACACACAGAAGTTTGCTTTAATAAATTTTGAAGCAACAATTTTCTAGCGAAAAAAGAATTTACATATTGATATACATGATTGGTATTTTCTGAAGTTTGAAAACCTGTTACCACTTTTTCTTCCTCAACCAATGGACTGGCAAATAAATCTAATTGTGAAGATTGACTAGTTGTATTTTTAATTTCTTTTACCGCTTCTTTTTTCTCTGCATCAGCAACAACAGACGCTTGTTCTTGAGCTGGCTTAAATAATTTATGAACTGTTTCTAACGAACGTCTAAATTCTAACTCCTGAAAAACATCTGAAACTTTTTGAAAATCTGGTGCAGACAGCAAATAATCTTCGGCATTAAATGTAACGGGACAGTCTAACATAATTGTTGCCAATTGTTTTGACAACAAGCCTAACTCTTTATTCGCCTCAACCTTCTCTTTCATTTTTCCTTTCAGCTCATGTGTATTGGCCAATAAACCCTCCATACTACCATAAGCCTTCAAGAATTTTTTTGCTGTTTTATCACCAACTCCAGGTAAACCAGGAATATTATCAACAGCATCTCCCATCATTCCTAAATAGTCGATTACCTGAAGTGGATTTTCAACTTCAAATTTTTCTTTTACTTTTTCTACATCCCAAATCTCAATACCATTTCCCATTCTTGCCGGACGGTACATAAAAATATTTTCTGAAACCAGCTGTGCATAATCTTTATCTGGCGTAACCATATATACTTGAAAACCTTCTTTTTCAGCTTGCTTAGACAAGGTTCCAATAAGGTCATCTGCTTCTATACCCTGATGTTCAATTATAGGAATATTTAAAGCTTCTAAAATTTGATGAATATAAGGAACCGCTATCTTTATAGCTTCTGGTGTTTCTTGGCGATTGGCTTTATACTCCTCAAAAGCTTCCCTTCTTACATCAGAACCTCCTTTATCAAAAGCTACTGCCAATAAATCGGGTTTTTCACGACGAATAACATCTAACAAAGAATTGGTAAATCCTAATATTGCAGAAGTATCCATTCCTTTAGAATTGATTCTTGGGTTTTTAATTAATGCGTAATATCCTCTAAAAATTAATGCGAATGCATCTAGTAAAAACACCCTCTTTTGAGCAGCCATAAAATAAATATTTAAAACGATTGTAAATGTACAGAAATTAGTTCGAAAGTCTGCGTAACAGCATACATTCCAAACTAGGGAACCTTCTTTAAAACACCAGACCTAAAAAAGCCAAACTACTGATAGAAAGCTAAAAACACTTTGAATTTCGAAAACAATTTCTTAAAAAAGAAGAAACCTAAACTAACTGAAACAACTCTTCTACTACTTCTTTTTTAGACTTATCATCCATTACAACCTTGTATTCTGCTTTTTCATAATACGGAGAACGATCGGATAAATGTTTTTCAATAAATTCTGTCAAGGCCTCTTTTGTTTCAATATTTGCTATTAACGGACGCTTGGCTTTTTTAAGCATTAATTTATCGGCTAATTTTGCCACAGAAGCTTTCAAATAAAAGCTCTTTGTGTTTTTTGCATCTAACACAAACTGCATATTATTACCAAAACAAGGTGTTCCTCCTCCCAATGATAAGATAACATCTCCTTCAATACTCAATAGCTCTTGTAAACATTCTTCTTCTTTAGCTCTAAAGTAAGCTTCTCCTTTTTCCTCAAAAATTTCTTTAACGCTTGCGTTCTCTTTTTCTACAATAAAATCATCCAAGTCAATTAATCTACATTTTAATTTTTCGGACAATCTTCTTCCTATTGAAGATTTTCCAGACCCCATATACCCTATTAAAACAATTTTCATTTTTTTGATTTTAATTTTACCCTTCAAATCTTAAAGCAATACAAAAGAACAAAAAATTCTACGAAAGCACCCTATTCTGAACTTCGATTTATGCATTTCTATTTTATGTCATCAACTGTTTAATCTTCTTAAAAAAAGAATTGATCTTTATTTAGTACCCATCTTTTAATCCTCGTAATTTGTATTTTGTTTTATTCTAAAAACATCATGCTGCTAGCTGAAAAAAAAATAATTTTTATAAATAACATAAATACAGTATATTGCACAAGGTCTTATGAGTTTTTATTCTGAATTAAGACCAAAATATCATCAAATAGAAAGCTTACCAATTATGACAAAATTTGGAGAACTTATAAGTTTAGACATTCCCGTATTAATAGATTTTTATTTTGAATGGGACAAAACTGGTGACAACCCGCACGATGTGTTACGTCACGTTGTAGCTGCCTTAGGCGACAAAGCTAAAGTGATAAAAATTGACATTGAAAAAAACGAAGTACTTGCAGATGCATTAAAAGTAAAGGCAAACCCTACTTTTATAATTTACAAAGGAGGAACTATGAAATGGCGCCAATCAGGTGAATTAGATGCCAATACGCTAATCAGTTTAGTAGAGCAATATGCTTAAACAAGTTGTTTTAGCGACTTAAATACAAATCCTTTCTCAGAAAAATGCTTCAATACTGTTGGTAAAGCATATTTCATTTTATTTGCTGCTTTTAAACTGTCGTGAAAAACAACGATGGATCCATTTCCAATATTATCTAAAACATTAGACAAACATTTCTCTTCTGTGGTGTTCAAATCAAAATCAGCACTCAAAACATCCCACATAATAATTTTATAACCCAAATCTCGCAATAACTTAGATTGGGAAAACTTTATTTTTCCAAATGGTGGTCTAAATAATTTTGGGGAAGTCCCTATTTTTTTTTGAATAATTTTTTCCGTCGAAAGCACATTTTCTTTATAGGTTTTCAAATTTACTTTCCATCCCTTTACATGATGGTATGTATGATTACCCACTTGATGTCCTCCTGATACGATCTTTTGAAAAACAACAGGATGCTTTTCTATATTGTTTCCAATACAAAAAAAAGTAGCTTTTGCATTAAATTTTTCTAATTCCTTTAAAACCCAATCTGTAACTTCAGGTATAGGCCCGTCATCAAAAGTTAAATAAATACATTTTTCTGTAGTTGACACTCGCCACACATAGTGCTTTAATAACTTTTGAAACCAGCTTGGAATTTTTATAAAAAAAGAGTTCAAGATCTTATCCGCCTATCAAATGTTCATATAACTTCATATGCTCTATAAAATCAACTTTTATTTTTTCAGTATAATCTTCGTCCTTATCATAAGTATCAATATCTCTAAGAACACTTCTATACATATTTAAATTACGTTCAATTACATCAAACACACCATCTAAGTAATCATCATCAAACAGGGCATAATATTGTAAGTTTTCTTGAAAAACCTCAATCAACATTGCTGAAATAAATCTTGCTTTTTTTACTTTTCCTATTTTATAATAATACTCTGGATATCCCAAACAAATTCCATAATGCCCATATTCACGTATTGGCATTTTATCCAAACTTAAATCTAATATTTCTTCTGCCCTAACGGTATCACCTTCCATAGTGAAAGCTTCAGCTAAGCGCATCATATTGTTTCTAAATGAAATAGAATTTTTTCTAGATTCAACATCTAAATAAATATTATTTACATCCACTTCGTTCCAGTCCCATTTTTTTACAGTTTCATACATGGCCTCCGTATCTACTCTTCCCATATTAAACATACTTCCACTGTTCTCCGTTTTAATAGGGACAAACTTATATGCTAAACCATCTAATTGTAAATATTTTTTTAACCAAATGTATTCTTCATCTGCATTAGCACCTCCTGTAAAATACAATGCCTGCTTCCAATTATTATTTGCCAAAATATCTAACATTAATATTCTGTTTTTTGTTAATCCTTGAGGATCAACATCAATATCAATATAAGGCACAATCAAAGCAGAATCTTTTTCAGCTACAATTCCATTAGCAATCACAGCTTGTTTATCTACATTTAAACGAATTTTATTGGTTGGATAAAATTTTTCTTTATGACCGTTATCGGTTTCAAAATAGGTTCTTTCATCATCAGAAGCAATCCATGTAATAAAACTTTTAATATCCCAGCGAGCTTTAGACTGTGGGTAATGATAAGCTACATCTAAAGTTCCATGCTTGTATTGATCATGTGTTAGTTGAGAAGGTATTGGAGCGGCATCATAAGTCTTTCGCTTCATTTGATCAATGTACCAATCTGTTGCAAACAAACTACTATTTACCAATTTAATGTCTGTTCTATAATTTTCTACTTCTTGTAAATACCACAACGGAAAAGTATCATTATCTCCAATAGTAAACATAATAGCATCTTTTTGACAAGAATCTAAATAAGCCTTGGCATTAAAATGTGCAGTATATCTACCTGATCTATCATGATCATCCCAGTTTTCAGAAGCCATTAAAGTAGGTACGACAAGTAAAGTAATTGCCGTTACACCTATGGATACCGTTTTGGGATTTAAAAACTCACTTAAATAATCGTACAACGCATAAACTCCAAACCCGATCCAAATAGCAAATACATAAAACGAACCTACAACAGCATAATCACGCTCTCTTGGTTCAAATGGTTTTGGATTGGTATAAAATATAATTGCCAAGCCTGTAAAAGCGAAGAACAACAAGAGTGTGTAAAAATTATTCTGATCTTTTTTAAGTTGATAAATAAGTCCTATCAAACCTAAAATTAGCGGAAAAAAGAAATAGGTATTTCTACCTTTATTATTTTTCACGTCTTGAGGTAAATTAGACTGAGGCCCTAAACGCATTTCATCGATAAAATCGATTCCGCTTAACCAATTCCCATTTTGTAGATCTAAATTTCCTTGCACATCATTCTGTCTACCCACAAAATTCCACATTAAATAACGACCGTACATATAACCAAATTGATAGGTCATCATAAAATAAATATTTTGAGCAAAACTAGGTCGGCTCTTACTTTTTGGGTCAATTCCTGCAATTGCTTTATAATTTTCAATAGCAGCAGGATTGGTCATTCTAGGAATAAAACCTTTGTGCTCATCCGTATAAACAGGACTTGAGTTTTTATAATTATTTACAATTATATATTTTCCTGTTTTATAATCCTTTTCATATTTCGGTTTATCATCTTGATAAACATTTTCTCCATTAGCATCTGTTTTTTGTTCTCTATTAAACGTTATAGAATAATAGGTATCATAAAAAACATTGGCATCACCATATTGTTCACGATTGTAATATGCCAACAATTCACGTGCACTTGACGGATTATTTTCATTAATTGTTGTGTTGGTATTTGAACGAATTGGCAACATTAACCAACAAGAAAAACCAATCATAATAAACAACACCGATAATATTAAAGTGTTCGCTAAAAACTTCTTTTTCTTTCTTGTAAATTTCAATCCAAAATAAAATCCTACTGCCAAAACCAATCCAGCAATTACACTACCAGAATTAAAAGGAAGTCCGAAATTATTCACAAAAAACAATTCAGAAACACTAAAGAATTTTAAAGTAAACGGAAATAAAAATTTAAACACAAATGCCAACACCAAAATTGAAACAACATTCGCTATGATAAATTGCTTTGGATTAAGATTTTTATAATTTTTATAGATATAAACAAAAACAATTGAAGGAATGACCAACAACGATAGAATATGAACACCAAACGACATACCCACCACAAAACTAATTAGCAGTAACCACTTGTTTCCTCTTGGCTGATCCATTTCATTTTCCCATTTTAAAGCCAACCAAAACAACAAAGCCATTAAAAAAGAAGACATTGCATATACCTCTGCTTCTACTGCACTAAACCAAAAACTATCGGAAAAAGTATAAGCCAATGAACCTACCAATCCACTACCCAAAACAGCAATCGCTTTACTGTCTGTTAATTCACCTGATTTCAAAGCTAATTTCTTTGCTAAATTGGTCACTGTCCAAAACATAAACAAAATGGTAAAAGCACTTGCCAACCCCGACATAAAATTCACCATTTTGGCAACTTCTGACAATTCAGAAGTAAACATTGCAAAAAATGCACCTAGCATTTGAAACAAAGGTGCTCCAGGTGGGTGCCCAACCTCTAATTTTACAGAAGTAGCAATATACTCACCACAATCCCAGTAACTCACTGTTGGTTCTAAGGTTAAAGTATATGTAATTAAGGCAATAGTAAAAACTACCCAACCTAAAATAATATTTAATTTCTTATAATTTGTCAAAAACATAATGCTCTTTATATAATACGCATGCGAATTTAATAATTAAATGTGAATAAAATTCAGAAACACTCCTGACAGTCGTTATTTTAAAAGCATTTGTAAAATCTTTAACGTTTTAAAAGCTGGATATCTAAGTAAAACTTTAAAATCACAGTTATGAAACTCTAATTAATTTTAGTTAATATTCTGTATATCAAAGCCAGAATAAAAAAAGCTTAAAAAAAATTTAAAAAACGTTTGTAAAATTGAAAGATTAGCTTAAATTTGCACCCGCAATAAGCAATTGACCCATGGTGTAATGGTAGCACTCCGGTTTTTGGTATCGTCAGTCAAGGTTCGAGTCCTTGTGGGTCAACAAAAAAGAGAAGTTTTTCAACTTCTCTTTTTTTATGTCTTATTTTAAAATTTCTTCTATTCGATTCAAAGTTTCTACATCAAATTTTTGATTATCCAATGCTTTGATAGAATCTAACAATTGAGAACTCCTACTTGCTCCAACCAATACCGAAGTAACACGCGTATCTTTTAACAACCAAGCAATTGCCATTTGCGCTAAAGTTTGTTCTCTTTCAATTGCAATTTCGTTTAGCTCACGCACTTTATCAAGTGTTTCGTTAATTTGATCTTTTTTCAAATACCTACCATCTTTTACAGCTCTAGAATCTTCTGGAAACCCCTTCAAATATTTATTTGTCAGAACACCTTGGCGCAATGGTGAAAAAACAATAGACCCTACTCCATTTTCTTCCAAAGTATCCAACAAACCATTTTCCACCCAACGATCTAACATATTATATCTTGGTTGGTGAATTAAACAAGGAACCCCCAAATCTTTTAAGATCTGAAAAGCTTTTGCTGCATCAGGTGCTTGGTAATTAGACAAACCTACGTACAAGGCTTTCCCCTGACGGACAATTTGCTCCAAAGCCCCCATAGTTTCCTCTAAAGGTGTATCCGGATCTGGCCTATGATGATAAAAAATATCCACATATTCCAAATCCATTCGCTTAAGACTTTGATCTAGACTAGAAATTAAATATTTCTTGGAACCAAAATTACCATAAGGCCCAGGCCACATATCATAACCTGCTTTTGTAGAAATTAGCAATTCATCTCTATATGGTTTGAAATCTTTTTTAAAAATTCTACCAAAATTTGTCTCAGCACCTCCATAAGGAGGACCGTAATTATTAGCTAAATCGAAATGAGTAATTCCGTTATCAAAAGCTGTTTTTAAAATATCTCGAGCGTTTTCAAAATCATCTGTAAAACTAAAGTTATGCCACAAACCTAAGGACAATGCGGGCAATAAAAGACCACTCTTCCCACATCTTCTGTAAGTCATGTTGTCGTAACGACTTTCTTTTGCTAAATAATTTTTCTCTACTGGAATGTTAAAATTTTGATTCATAGGAAATTTTTAATTTTGAAAAGGTAAACTTAATAAATTAAATCAGATGAACCATGTAAGTATATCTTCAACTTTAGACTAATGAAAAATGCAAAAAAACAATCGAGTTTTAGCTTTATTAATTCTATCGCAATTCCTTTGCACTTCTTTATGGTTTGCAAGCAATGGATGCATGTCCGAAATAATAAATGTTTTCCAACTTCCAAAAACAGGATTAGGCACTTTAACTTCTGCTGTTCAATTTGGTTTTATTACAGGAACTTTTTTATTAGCTCTATTTACGATTACTGATCGATTTTCACCTTCAAAAATATTTTTTATCTCCGCACTCATAGGAAGTTCTAGCAACCTAGCACTTCTAATAGACGCAAATTCATATCTAAATCTTATTTCCTATAGATTTATTACAGGCTTAGCTTTAGCCGGAATTTACCCAGTTGGAATGAAAATAGCAGCCGATTATTTCAACAAAAAACTAGGTCAATCTTTAAGTTGGCTTGTTGGAGCCTTAGTCCTAGGAACCGCCTTTCCTCATTTTTTAAATATTTTTTTTACAAATCTCGATTGGAAACTCGTCATAATTTCTACTTCCATCTTAGCAACCGGAGGTGGACTAATTGTTTGGGTATTTATTCCTGATGGGCCCCAAAGAAAAACAAACACGAAAACAAATTTTAAGAATTTTACTCAACTCTTCAAAAATAAAAAATTGAGAACTGCAGCCTCTGGCTACTTTGGTCATATGTGGGAACTTTATGCGTTTTGGACATTTTTACCAATCATAATCTCGCTATACAAACAACAACATAAAGTAAACATAGACAACTCTTTATTTTCTTTTTTAATTATTTCCTCAGGCTCCTTTGCCTGTATTCTTGGCGGATATATTTCTTCAAGAACAGGACTTAAAAAAGCAGCTAAACTATTTTTATTTATCTCTGGTGTTTGTTGTTTAGTTCTACCTATCATTTTCTATGCGAATATATATCTATTTACTGCCTTTTTATTTATTTGGGGCATGACCGTTATAGCCGACTCTCCATTGTTTTCTACTCTAGTAGCTAATAGTATTGAGGCAGAAAATAAAGGAACCGCTCTTACAATAGTTAACTGCATAGGTTTTAGCATAACTATTATTAGTATTCAATTGTTAAATTACACTGGAACATCTAGCATTTTTGTGTTTTTAACTCTAGCAGTCGGTCCGATATTTGGCTTATTTGCTTTATTCAAAAAAGAAAGCAAAGTTATCTAAAACAAAAAAAAGCGACTATGGTACCATAGTCGCTTTTTATAATTCTATAATTCCTATATATTCTTTACTCTTTCAGAAGCGGCTATCACTTTAGCTTTCAATCCTTCTTTGTATGCAATTATTGTATTTAATACATCTGGATTTGAAGCTCCAATAATTTGAGCTGCTAATATTCCAGCATTTTTAGCTCCATCTAAAGCAACTGTTGCTACTGGAACTCCACCAGGCATTTGCAATATAGACAACACAGAATCCCAACCATCTATAGAATTTCTAGATTTTACAGGAACACCAATTACAGGCAATGGACTCATAGACGCCACCATACCGGGCAAGTGCGCTGCTCCTCCCGCTCCTGCAATAATTACAGAAAAACCTTTTTTGTGAGCATTGGTAGAATATTCGACTAATTTTTCTGGAGTTCTATGCGCTGATACTATATCAACTTCAATAGCTATTCCAAATTCATTTAATATATCTATTGCTTCTTGCATGATTGGAAGATCCGAATCGCTCCCCATGATAATTCCTACTTTCATTTCTCTAGATTTTATTTTTTTATTAGTCTCAGCCTAACCTTTTTTTAACTTCAGTACGCTGAGCATTTTAAAGAGTTATTTACTTATCACTCTAATTGTATTTTTCACTTTTTCAGCCACCTTTCTAGCAACTTCTAAATCTTTATCAACTATGGTTACATGTCCCATTTTTCTGAAAGGACGTGTTTCTTTTTTTCCATAAATATGTGGAGTAACACCGTCCATAGCTAAAATTTCTTCCATGTTTTCATAAACCACATTTCCAGAAAAACCTTCAGCTCCAACCAAATTCACCATAACTCCAGCCCACTTGCTTTCAGTATTTCCTAAAGGTAAATTTAAAACAGTACGTAAATGTTGCTCAAATTGATTTGTTACCGAAGCCTCAATACTATAATGACCACTATTGTGTGTTCTTGGCGCTACTTCATTTACAATAATTTCATCGTTTTCTGTTTGAAACATTTCTACAGCCAACAAACCAACATGTTTGAATGATTCTGCAACTTTTAAAGCCACTTCATTTGCTTTTTTAGCCACTTCATCTGAAATTCTTGCAGGACAAATAACATATTCTACTTGATTTGCTTCTGGATGAAATTCCATTTCTACTACAGGATAGGTTTTAATTTCTCCTGAAGCATTTCTAGAAACAATAACAGCCAATTCATTTTTAAAAGGAATCAAATCTTCAACAATACTATCTGTATCTGCCAAATTATTTATATCCTCTTGATTTCTAACAATCTTCACTCCCGTTCCATCATAGCCAAATTGTGCTGATTTCCAAACAAAAGGAAATTGAAAACTAGCTTGCTTCAATTCTTGTAAAGAAGAAAATCTTTGATGCGGTGATGTTGGAATATTATTTTCTACATAAAAATCTTTCTGTTTTCCTTTGTGTTGAATAATTTCTATAACACTTGGTTGGGGATAAACTTTTACACCCTCAGCTTCTAGCTTGTACAGAGCCTGAATATTTACATGCTCAATTTCAATAGTAAGTACATCTACTTTTTTTCCGAAGTTATAAACAGCATCAAAATCTAATAAATCTCCTTGAAAAAACTCATTACAATGTGCTGCGCAAGGAGCTTCTTTTGAAGCATCCAAAATACAGGTATGTACGTCGAATTTTTGCGTTTCTGCCAAGAGCATTTTACCCAATTGTCCGCCTCCTAAAACACCTAATTTAAAATCTGAAGAAAAATATGCATTCATATGTATTTGCTTTGCGGCAAAAATAAGCATCTATTTTTTATTTTCCGCTCTAAAAATTTCTTATTTGTATGGTTTGCCCATCCAATTGCACGGCACTATACTCTTGCATCTCATAGGTTTCCCCTTGATAATTAGCATACGGTCTAGTAACAGAATAACTCACATCCTCTTCTCCACAATAACTTGTGATATTTGGCCAATCTGTCTCATAATCCATAGGCACACTGCATTGCGTAGGAGGCAAATGAGGAGCCGCGAGGTCATATGCTAGAAAATTATTATCACTTATTCTATACACCAACACGCCTCGATATCCCAAATCAGGAAAAACAGCATACCCTCCTACTATCCACAAACCGCTTGCCTCAGGAAGATTAAAACTTTTATTTGTACTAAAATACACATCAGGAACAAAATTATTTTGCTGATTGGGTTCTCCGACACAGCCAACAACTAAAATTAGTACTACTGATAAAAAAAATATTTTTTTAAAATAAGACATAGGGGTTCCTTTATTAGCATCGCAATTTACAAATATTTTGTATCTTTGTAACAATCTCATTGTACATATGGTAACAATGGGATTTTGTTTTTTTTAGTGCCACGACTGGGAACTAAAAATTCTCGTCATAAAAAGAACAACAAATTAGCGATTTGTAAAATTTTATTAGAAAAAAAATGAGTGAAATATCATACTATTCTGAAGAAGGATTTAAAAAATTAAAACAAGAACTTGAACATTTAGAACAAGTTGAAAGACCTCGTGTTTCACAAGAAATTTCTGATGCGAGAGATAAAGGTGATTTGAGTGAAAATGCAGAATACCATGCTGCTAAAGAAGAGCAATCTTTATTAGAATTAAAAATAGCAAAACTTAAAAATGTAGTTGCTAGTGCTAGAATTCTGGATGAATCTCAATTAGATTTATCTAAAATTTTGATTCATTCTGTTGTTAAAATAAAAAACATTGCGAACAACATGGAGTTTACCTACACTTTAGTAGCTGACTCTGAAACGGATATTAGAAACGGAAAATTGTCAGTAAATTCTCCTATTGGAAAAGGCCTATTAGGCTTAAAAGTTGGTGAAATTGCAGACATTCAAGTTCCTAATGGAATTATGAAATTTGAAATTCTTGAAATTTCAAGATAAAAAATAAGAACATTTATTCAAACCCTTTTCAATTTATGGAAAGGGTTTTTTATTTTTGACAAAAAACTATTATGGATACTATCTTTACAAAAATCATCAAAGGAGAAATTCCTTCTTATAAAATTTCAGAAAATGAAAATTTCTTTGCCTTTTTAGATATCAATCCTAATGCCAAAGGACATACACTGGTCATTCCTAAAAAACAAGTAGACAAATTGTTTGATTTAGATGACGAAACTTATATTGAACTTTTTGCCTATGCTAAAAAAGTAGCGGCAGCCATTGAAAAAGTTGTGCCTTGTAACCGAGTTGGACTTAGTGTCATTGGTTTGGAAGTACCACATGCTCACGTACATTTAATTCCGTTAAACAACATGAGTGATGCTAGCTTTTCAAAACCAAAAGCAGCAATGACTCAAGATGAATTTATAAATTTAGCAGCAGCTATTTCAAAAGAATTGCAATCTTAAATTTTTGGCAAGAGCACCTCAAATGTAGTTCCTACATTTAATTCAGATTTTAACACGTGTATTTTGCCTTTGTGATACTCCTCTACAATACGTCTAGATAAAGACAAGCCTAAACCCCAACCACGTTTTTTTGAAGTAAAACCAGGCTTAAATATTTTTTTAAACTGAGATCTGCTAATCCCTTTACCGGTATCTGAAACATGAATAACAACAAATTTTTTATTCGTACTTACCTCTATATTTAAAGTCCCTTTACCCGCCATAGCGTCAATTGCATTTTTTATCAAATTTTCTAAAACCCAGGTAAATAATTGTTCGTTAATTTTTACATCGATAGAAGATGTAGGCTCCATAAAACTAAATCGAACATTTTTTGAACTTCTTGCTTCAAAATAAGTCACGGTATCTTTTATGATTTTTATAAGATTGTAATTTTCAAAATCTGGAACAGAGCCAATTTGCGAAAATCGCTCCGCAATAATATTTAATCGCGCAACATCCTTTTGTATTTCTGGAGCTATTTCAGGGCCAATTCCCTGCAACTTCATTAATTCAACCCAGCCCAATAAAGAGGAAAGTGGTGTTCCTATTTGATGCGCTGTTTCTTTTGCCATTCCTGACCACAATTTATTTTGCTCGGAAGCTTTATTCGATTTAAAAATCAAATAAACTACCCCAGAAAATAAAATTAAAATAAGCACCAATGTCATTGGATAATACTTCAATTGCGTCAATAAATTGGAATCTCTATAGTGGATATTGTTTTGCTTCCCTGCTAAATAATTAACAACAATTGTTTTGTTTTGTTGTTTCATTAAATTTAATTCTGCCTTTAAATAAGTACTATCTAAGGCCTCTATAGAATCTAAATTTCGATGCATTAAAATTTTACCTTTCTCATCTGTAACAATCATCGGAATATCATGATTACTCTCAATAATTTTCATTTCCAAAGACAAATCCTTATCCAAATCAGAGCTTCCAAAACGATCATAAGCCTTGGCAAGAATTTCCATTTTGGTCCGCTCATACTCTTTTATTTTATTTGAGAAGCTGTAGGTTGTCCACAAAATGGCAAGTACTATAGCAAAGGAAACCGCTGCAACAATATTTTTAGGATTTATTTTTTTCATGTATTAATAAAATATTACTTTAAAGTACAATGTACTCTTTTTTTGAAAAATTAAATTTTACGCAGCATTAAAACGCAAAAAAAATTAAAATATTTGATAAAAAGGAAACGACATTCATACATCTTTACAAAATGTTGATAAGTTTCATCAAAGCAATTTCAAAAAATAAATTGCGAACGAATAATTTTGATAAATTTGCTAAACCAACACCTAACGGCTGTATTAAATAATTATAACTCAAGAAGAAATGCAAGTAACAGGAAAGATTAAATTGATAAATGCTACACAAACATTTGGAAGCAACGGATTTAGAAAGCGTGAATTAGTAGTAACTACTGATGAACAATATCCTCAAATGATTTTAGTAGAATTTATTCAAGATAAATGTGACTTACTAGACACTTATAGCGTTGGACAAGACGTTACTGTTTCTATTAACTTACGTGGTAGAGAATGGGTGAACCCACAAGGAGAAACAAAGTATTTTAACTCTATTCAAGGATGGAGAATTGAAGCGGCACAAACTTCTAGTGCTGGTGCTACACCAGCATTTGAAACAACAAGTGCTCCAATTGCTAATGAAGATGAAGCAGACGATTTACCGTTTTAATTCATTTTATATCATATCTAAAGCTGTCTATTTTGACAGCTTTTTTTTTGAAATCAATTGACAAAAAAGCAAATAAACTATTAAAAATATTCTTTTACAAAGAATCTCAAAATACTTATATTTGCACAACTTAAAAAATCAAGATGCAATACAAAAGAATATTACTAAAATTAAGTGGTGAATCTTTAATGGGAAAAAACCAATATGGTATTGACCCAGCAAGACTTGCAGAGTACGCTCAAGAAATAAAAGCCATTTCAGACAAAGGAATTGAAATAGCAATTGTTATTGGCGGTGGAAATATTTTTAGAGGTGTTGCAGGAGCAAGCAACGGTATGGACCGTGTTCAAGGTGATTACATGGGAATGCTTGCCACTTGTATTAATGGTTTAGCTTTACAAAGTGCGATAGAATCAGCCGGAGTAAAAACTCGTTTGCAAACGGCCATTAAAATGGAACAAGTTGCAGAACCATTTATTAAAAGAAAAGCAGTTAGACATTTAGAAAAAGGACGTGTTGTCATTTTTGGAGCAGGAACAGGAAATCCATATTTTACAACAGACACAGCTGCAGTTTTAAGAGCCATTGAAATTTCTGCTGATGTTATCCTAAAAGGAACACGTGTTGATGGTATTTATTCTGCAGATCCTGAAAAAGACCCTAACGCAATTAAATTTGATACTATTACTTACAAAAGCGTTTTAGACAAAGGCTTAAAAATAATGGATTTAACCGCTTTTACTCTAAGTGAAGAAAATAATTTACCAATAATAGTTTTTGATATGGACACCGAAGGAAACCTACAAAAATTACTTTCTGGAGAAAAAATTGGAACTGTAGTTTCTGACAAATAAAAACTAATTAAATACTATTTTATGAACGAAGAAATTGAATTTATACTAGATAGTTCTAAAGAACAAATGGAACATGGTATTGAACACCTTCAAAAAGAATTTAGAAATATTAGAGCAGGTAAAGCTAGTGCAAGCATGCTAGGTGGAGTTATGGTAGATTATTATGGATCACAAACTCCTTTAAGTCAAGTTGCTAACGTAAATACTCCTGATGCACGTACAATTACAGTACAACCATGGGAAAAACAAATGATTCCAGAAATTGAAAAAGGAATTATGTTAGCAAATTTAGGATTCAATCCAATGAACAATGGTGAGAGTATTATAATTAATGTTCCTGTACTTACTGAAGAAAGAAGACGTGAATTATCTAAAGTTGCCAAAGCAGCAGCAGAGCATGCTAAGGTAAGTGTAAGAAATGCTCGTAAAGACGCTAATAACGAAATCAAAAAAACGGATATTTCTGACGATGAGAAAAAAATCTCAGAAACAGAAGTACAAACTTTAACCGATACATACATCAAAAAAATAGATGAATTATATGCTGTTAAAGATGCTGAAATTATGAAAGTATAATTTCTAATAAAAACACACAGGCCCAAAGGATCAGTCCTTTGGGCTTTTTTTTTAAACTTCTGAACACAAATGAAATACCGCAAATAAATAAAAGTATTTCTTACATTTGACACAAATTAGATTACATGAAATTTTGGACGAAAACTTCACGATTTATACTTAAAAATCAAATCGTTGTACTTGTTGCCATTGCTATAGTCACTGCGCTTCTAGCTTCTCAAATGAAGCATATTAAATTTTCTTATACAGAAGCAAATTTATTACCAGAAGACCATATTGAAAATTTAAAATACGATAAGTTCCTAGATATTTTTGGTGAAGAAGGAACCTTAATTTTATTAGCTGTTGGAGATAGCACAATCTATGAACCAGAGAAGTTTAACAACTGGAACAAACTAGCAAAAGACCTAGATAGCTTTGCGGAAATTGATTTTTCAATTTCTATTGGTGATTTAAAAGAGTTAAAGAAAGATAAAAAAAATAAGCGTTTTGAGTTAGTTCCTATTACTGATAAAAAAATCACATCCCAGAAAGATGTCAACAGTCTCAAAGATCGTCTTTTTACACAGTTCCCTTTTTACAACAACTTACTTTTTAACAAAGAAACTCAGACCATACAAACAGGATTGTATTTAAAAAGTGAAATTGTTAACACCAAAATTAGAAAGGACTTTATTTTCAATCAATTAAACCCAATAATTGAAAAATTTGAAAAGGATAATAACATAAATGTTCGAGTTTCTGGAATGCCTTATGTAAGGACCATGAACTCTGAAAATATCAAATCTGAAATGGGTATGTTTGTTGGACTAGCTTTGGCTATTACCGCAATAATATTCTTCTTTTTCTTCCGATCATTTAGAGCAACTTTTATAACTTTATTAGTCGTTAGCATTGGTGTAATTTGGGCCTTTGGTTTTATTGGCTGGTTCCATTATGAAATTACTATTTTAACAGCCCTTATACCTCCTTTAATTATTGTTATTGGTGTGCCAAATGCAATATTTATTATAAACAAATATCAGCAAGAAGTAAAAAAACACGGTAACAAAACCAAATCATTACAGCGTGTAATTTCTAAAGTAGGAAATGCTACTTTAATGACAAATATTACAACTTCTGCCGGTTTTGCTACTTTTATTTTCACCAATAGTCAGCTATTGAATGAGTTTGGAATTATTGCCTCTATCAACATTATGGCAATTTTTGTCTTGTCGCTATTAATTATCCCTAGCCTTTATAGCTTCATGCCACTACCAAAAAAGAAGCATTTGAGTCACCTTGATAAAAAATGGATTTCTAAAATTATTACTTGGATGATTTCAATGGTACGCCATAAAAAGCTAACCATATATGCTATATCAATATTTGTTATTATCTCTAGTATCATTGGAGTTTATAAAATTAGAGTATCTGGTAGTTTAATTGAAGACATGCCTAAGGACAAAACTTTCTTTAAAGACATTGTATTCTTTGAAAAAGAATTTGGAGGAATTATGCCTTTAGAAATTATGATTGACACCAAAAAAGAAAATGGTGTTATGAGTCTTTCTACTTTGAAAAAAATTGAAAAACTGAATGATGCTATTGAATTAATTCCTGATTTATCACAACCTATTTCCATTAATAATTTAGTAAAATATTCTAAACAGGCTTTTTACAATGGGAATCCTAAATATTACCAACTACCAACATCACAAGAAAAAACGTTCCTCTTAAGTTATCTTAAAAACTCAGGAAACGACACGAATTCTCTAAAAAATGTAATTGATTCTACAGGAAGATATGCACGTATTACAACGTACATGAAAGACGTAGGAACGGACAAAATGGAGCGAATTCAAGAACGTTTACAGGCAGTAATTGACAAAGAATTTAATTCAACCAAATACGAAGTTACACTAACGGGGAAGGCACTGGTATTTTTAAGAGGAACAACTTATCTGATAAAAAATCTAGTCATATCCCTTTCTTTAGCTATTCTTCTAATCTCATTATTTATGGGATGGATGTTTAGATCATTGAAAATGATTTTTGTATCCTTAATTCCAAATCTTTTACCGCTATTAGTAACTGCAGGATTAATGGGTTATCTAGGAATACCTATCAAACCATCAACCATATTAGTATTTAGTATTGCCTTTGGTATATCTGTTGACGACACGATACATTTCCTAGCTAAATACAGGCAAGAATTAATGGCTAACAACTGGAAAGTTCGTAAATCTGTTTACAAAGCGCTTAAAGAAACTGGAGTAAGTATGTTTTATACTTCAATTGTATTATTTTTCGGGTTTTTAGTATTTGTAATTTCGAGCTTTGGAGGAACAAAAGCTCTTGGTGGGTTAGTATCTGTTACACTATTATTTGCAATGGTATCTAATTTATTATTATTACCTGCACTGCTACTCTCGTTAGAGCGAAAAATAGCAAATAAACAAACTCTTAAAAAACCGAAATTAGAAATTATTCCAAAAACGGAAGAGGAAGACAAATAAAAATCAGGTGCTGAAAAGCACCTTTTTTTATGCATCAATTCTTATGCTATTTTTTTAAAACGTTTTTTCTGATTTAGACTAGAGCAAACAATACTAAACAAAACTAAGACCCCTAAAGTCTATCGATTTCTAAATATCCTTTTATAAATTGTTTTTACAGTTGCCTAAAAATAAAGATTAATTTCACCTATTAAATGTTACTATTTGACTTCTATTTATGAAAGCAAAAAAGTATATTTGTTTGAACTAAATTTCTTTTTTTATGGAAAAAACTACTGTTTTAGATTTATTAAACACCAATGACTTACAACGTGAAGTTATATTAAAAGGATGGGTAAAAACTTTTAGAGCCAACCGCTTTATTTCAATAAATGATGGTTCTATAATTAACAATATTCAGTGTGTTCTAGATTTTGAAAACACAGATGAAGCCGTTCTAAAAAAAATTCAAACAGGAGCTGCAGTAGCTATTAAAGGTTTATTGGTAGAAAGTCAGGGAAAAGGACAAAAAGTAGAGATTCAAATTCACGAAATAGAAATCTTAGGAGAATCAAACCCGGATGAATATCCTATTCAACCCAAAAAACACAGTTTCGAATTTTTAAGAGAAAATGCTCACTTAAGGGTAAGAACAAGTACATTTAGTGCGATCATGAGAATTCGTTCAAAACTGTCTTTTGCGGTACATAGTTATTTTCAACAAAATGGTTTTTACTATGTAAACACTCCCATAATAACAGGTTCTGACGCTGAAGGTGCAGGAGAAATGTTTAGAGTATCTGCATTAGACCCAAACAATACTCCAAAAAACGAGAACGGAAAAGCTGACCACTCAAAAGATTTTTTTGGTAAAGAAACACACCTAACTGTTTCTGGACAGTTAGAAGCTGAAACATATGCAATGGCCTTAGGAAAAGTATACACTTTTGGCCCAACATTTAGAGCCGAAAACTCGAATACTTCTAGACATTTAGCAGAGTTCTGGATGATTGAACCTGAAGTTGCTTTTAATGATTTAAATGACAATATGGACTTGTCAGAAGACTTTATTAAATATACACTGGGTTATATCTTGGAAAATTGCAAAGAAGACTTAGCCTTCCTAGAAAATCGTTTAATTCAAGAAGACAAATCTAAACCAGCCATTGAAAGAAGTACTATGTCATTGACTGATAAATTAAAATTTGTCATAGAAAATGACTTTGTAAGAATAAGCTATACGGAAGCTTTCCAAATTTTACGAAATTCAAAACCAAACAAAAAGAAAAAATTTAAATATGTATTAGACCAATGGGGAGCTGATTTACAAAGTGAGCATGAAAGATATTTGGTTGAAAAACATTTTAAATCTCCCGTAATCCTTTTTGATTATCCGGCAACAATAAAAGCATTTTACATGCGCCTGAATGACGATGGGAAAACCGTTAGAGCAATGGATGTATTATTTCCAGGTATTGGAGAAATTGTTGGAGGCTCACAGCGTGAAGAAAGATTAGAGGTATTACAAGAAAAAATAAAAGCATTAGATATAGACGAAAAAGAATTATGGTGGTACTTAGACACTAGAAAATTTGGGACTGCTGTACATAGTGGTTTTGGTTTAGGATTTGAGAGACTTGTATTGTTTGCAACAGGAATGTCTAATATTCGAGATGTAATTCCGTTTCCTAGAACTCCACAAAACGCAGAGTTTTAAAAAAAACACCTATTCCCAAAAGTCGTTAAATACTTCTTAATTCGTTTAATTGAGAAGTATTTAAATATTGCTTGAGATTAAGAATTAGTATATTTGCTAAAGATGCTAAAACAAAATTTTCAACTTAAATTATCACAAAAATTATCACCTCAACAAATTCAGTTGATGAAGTTGATTCAATTGCCTACGCAAGCTTTTGAACAACGAATCAAACAAGAAATTGAAGAGAATCCTGCGCTAGATAATGAGAAAGAATCCGAAAAAGAATATGATATAGATTCTAATGAAGAATATGATGATTCTGGCACAGATAGTATTGAAAGTGATGATATAAATATTGATGAGTATTTAAGTGATGATGAGATTCCTAATTATAAACTTCAAGCAAATAATTATAGTAGTGACGATGAGGAAAGACAAATACCTTATGCTGGTGGAACTACCTTCCATCAATCACTGAAAAACCAATTAAACACCTTTCGACTATCTGAAGAAAATTTAATAATAGCTGAGTTTTTAGTGGGAAGTATTGATGAAAGTGGATACCTAAGAAGAGACCTAATTGATTTAGTTGATGATTTAGCTTTTACACAAAATGTCTTCACTACGGAAGACCAAGTAGAACATATTTTAATTACAATTGTTCAAAAACTAGACCCTGTTGGTGTAGGAGGCAGAGATTTAAAGGAATGTCTAATCTTACAATTAAAAAATAAAGAAAAAACCAAAAGTATAGCTTTAGCCATTGATTTATTAGAGAAGACTTTTGATCATTTTGTAAAAAAACATTATAAAAAACTAATTGAAAAATTCAATATTAGTGAGGAAACTTTAAAAAATGCTATAAAAGAAATTGAAAAACTAAACCCAAAACCAGGAGGTACGTTTATCAATAATAATAGAATGGCACAACAAATTGTTCCTGATTTTACAATCAGTATAATTGATGGCGAATTAGAATTAACTTTGAATTCTAGAAACGCACCTGAATTACATGTATCAAGAGAATACAATAACATGCTTAAAGGCTATCAGGAATCTAAACAGAAAAGCAAATCGCAAAAAGATGCTGTGATGTTTATAAAACAAAAACTTGATGCTGCTAAATGGTTTATTGATGCAATAAGACAAAGACAACAAACATTGCTTATTACTATGGATGCGATTATGGAACAGCAACGAGAATATTTCTTATCTGGTGACGAACGAAAACTTCGCCCTATGATTTTAAAAGACATTGCTGATAAAATTGAAATGGATATTTCTACTGTATCTAGAGTTGCCAATAGTAAATACGTAACAACTCCTTATGGAACAAAATTGATAAAAGAATTCTTTTCAGAATCAATGAAAAATGACCAGGGTGAAGATGTTTCTACCAAAGAAATAAAGAAAATTTTAGAGACTGTCATTTCCAATGAAGATAAAAGAAAACCACTAACCGACGACAAACTAGCGCTAAAGCTAAAAGAAGAGGGCTATTTAATTGCTAGAAGAACCGTCGCTAAATACAGAGAGCAATTAGACTTACCTGTAGCAAGACTTAGAAAAGAAATATGATTCGTTTTTTTAAAATTGTATCTATTATATTCCATCCTATTTTACTTCCATTTATAGGTGCACTTTATTATTTTTCGGTTTATCCAAATAGCATTTCTAATATTGTAAAAACACAAACTATTGGAATTATTTTTGCA
Organism: Bacteroidota bacterium; assembly: GCA_042584125.1. Taxonomy (GTDB): domain Bacteria; phylum Bacteroidota; class Bacteroidia; order Flavobacteriales; family Flavobacteriaceae; genus Flavicella. Next base: position 7,845 of record JBHOTE010000005.1, on the reverse strand, counting down.
TCTACTTATATTATACCTATAATATTACTTTTCCTTCTTAAAAAAACAAAAAAAATAGATTCTTACAATATTGTAAAAATTGAACAACGGAAAAACCCAATCATTTTCATGATTGTACTATTCTTAACACTTGGTTCTTATTTTATTAAATCTACAGAACTAATTGGATTGGCAATTGTATTCATTGGAAACTCTTTTGGACTATGTGTTGTTTACTTTTTATTTGCCAGAGGGTTAAAAACGAGTCTACACTCCTTAGGCATGGGAACAGTCTTCGGGTTCCTTATTTTCCTTGGGATACAATATCAAATAAATATAATTTCCGAATTAATCTATATAAGTATTTTATCCGGTATTGTTGCTCAAGCTAGACTAAGGTTAAACGCACATACCCTAAAAGAAGTGAGTTTAGGATATATTATAGGACTATTTACCCAAATAATAGCTTACAACATATATATACCTAAATTTTAGAAAAAATAAAACATTAAACCTATTCGTAAAGGTTTTAACTGAACAAGCTCTCTAGAGCCCTCTAACCTCGTATTAGACAGATGCAAACTACTTAGAGCGTAGTTTGCATAAAAGTTCCAAGTATTATAACCTATAGCCAAAGAAAGACCATATTGAACTCTACGCAATATATTCAAATCATTAATTACAACCGCAGTTTCATTTAATGTATATTTTGACTTAGAATTAAATATATATGAAATATTAACACCTCCATAAACTCTCCAAAATTTGTATTTGTCATACGTTGAAGTTCTCCAACGAATTTCTAAAGGCACTTCAATACTACTGTAATTCAAAATATTTGTATCATAAGCATCATTAATTGACAATACTATATCCTTATTAGAATAACCGTGTAGTAAATTGGAATTAAAACTATCGTAGGAATAACCAAGTCCAAATCCCAAACCAAAATTTCTTCTACTATTAAATGGAATGTCTTTAATAAAACCGAAAGAAGTACCAAAGGAAATTCCATTATGATAAAACCCAGTAGGTGTATTATCAAAAGAATTATAGGTTAATCGAAAATAAAGCTGATCTTCAAGATATTTTTTATCAAGATTTGATTCTTGAGAAATCAAGGAAAAGACACAAAAATAAAACAGTAGAAAAACAATATATTTTTTCATGGTAACATAATGTTAAAAAACAAAAGTAAACAAAAAAGACACCTTGTCTAACGACAGGTGTCTTTTTAAATTAAGTATAAAATAGAATTATTTTTTAAGATTGTTCATCAAATCTCCTTTACGAGTTGAATAACTAACTTTTAGAGAGTTTATATCTCTTAATTCTAATCTAATATCATGTATTGTACCAACACTAGCCTTTATATCAGATTTTATAGAAGTGGTCATATAAGGAATCTCTTCTGGATTATGCTTCTCCTGCTCAGAATAAATAAAATTAGCAACATCATTTACAGTTGCCAATTTATCATTTAACTGAATTTTATCACCTGATCCAAACTTAGCTTGGTCTTTAGCTTTCCCAACATAAATAGTACTCACTAAACTTTTATGCTCTAGTTTTTTAACCTCTGTAGCATTTGGAAGCTGCGGAGCTTTAATCACTAAATCCGTTTCCCTCATAGTTGTTGTAACCATAAAGAAGAACAATAACATAAATACAATATCCGGTAGGGCTGCAGTATTTACAGCAGGTAGTCCCTTTTTCTTTTTATTAAATTTAGACATATCGTATATTATTTAGTAGGTTCTGCATCAGAAATAATCTGTGGATATGCTTCTTTAACTTCAGCAATCACATCTTTTAATGCTTTATTTTCTTTATCGTTCCCAGCTAACAAAAGTAAATCCTCATAACTCATTCCTGCATACTTACCTTTAATTTGCGTTTTAGCATAACGGTTTCGTAATTCAGTATAAGCCGCTAACAATTCATTTTGAACAGTTATATACATCCCATAAGAAGTACCTCTATCACTTTGAACAGAAATAATAGCTTTGTTTGGATGATCCGATGATTTTTCAGATTTAGCACCATTACAATAATCACAAGAACCAGATGCGACACCATCAATAACTTGACCTACACCTCCTCCATTATCAAGGAAGTCAATAGTAGTTTGTTTAATGTCTCCAATTTCCATTATTTCATCCTCAACCAATAACTCATCATTTCTATTGATATTTATCTCCAAGATGTTTTTCATCTTAATTATTGGTGGCTTATAGTTTTCTGGTGGTTTTTCAGATAATTTACGAGAAATTCCTGAATCTACATCCATAGTAGTTGTTACTAAGAAAAAAATCAGTAACAAGAAGGCAATATCTGCCATTGATCCTGCGTTAATTTCGGAGTTTTCTCTTCTAGCCATATATTATTATTTTAAGATTGATTTAACTCCTCCTAAAACAATAGCTACAATAGCTCCAGCTCCTAATAAAACAGTGTACCAAATCCCAGTACTAACCCATTTAGAAGGCGCTCCAGCCTCTCCACCTTCCAGCACCTGCCCTGTAACATCCGTTACAGCAGTATCTGCAGCAAGACCATAAGAAGCCGCTAATAAAATTCCTAAAACAACCACACCCATCAAAGTTTTCTTTAATGCTTCAGGTTTTTTTAACAAACTGAAAATTGAGAATAACACTGTAATACCTGCTACAGCAATTAATAACACAATTGAAAAGGACACCAATGGTCCAACGATTCCTAAAGTTCCTTGTCCTTCAACAATAGCATCATCACCAGTATTTACTATCCTCACAAAGAAGAAAGCGGCAACAACAGCTATCAAAGCGACTAAAACCTTTAGTATTTTTGATATATTATTATTCATAAGAGTTCTTATTTTTTATTTCTAACCAAAAGGTCAATTAAAGAAATAGATGCATCTTCCATATCGTTAACAATTCCGTCAACCTTAGAGATAATGTAGTTGTAAAATACTTGTAAGATAATTGCTACTACAAGACCAAATACAGTTGTTAACAAGGCTACTTTAATACCTCCTGCAACTACTGTTGGAGAAATATCCCCAGCCGCTTGAATCGAGTCAAATGCCCCAATCATACCAATTACCGTTCCCATAAACCCAAGCATTGGTGCAAGTGCAATAAACAATGACAACCAAGAAATATTTTTCTCTAATAATCCCATTTGAACTCCTCCATAACCAACTACGGCTTTTTCAGCTGAATCAATACCCTCATCAACTCTATCTAATCCTTGATAAAAGATTGAAGCAACTGGTCCTTTTGTATTTCTACATACTTCTTTTGCTGCATCAACTCCTCCAGAAGATAAAGCTTCGTCAACACTAGCTACTAATTTCTTAGTATTTGTAGTTGCCATATTTAAATAAATAATTCTTTCAATTGCAATTGCTAATCCTAAAATTAGAGCTACTAATACAATTCCCATAAAAAATGGCCCACCTTCAATAAAACGTTGTTTTAAAACTTGGTGAAATGTTTCTGATTCTGCTACTTCTGTTGCTCCTTGGAAAGCGAATGTGTTTTGAGTTGCTCCAAAAAACAATAAACCTGTTGCAAGGATTGTAAATACTTTTTTCATTGTGATAAAATTAATTTATTAATATAGTTTAAAGTTGTACTATTAATTATTAAAACGAACAAACTGCGGAGAGGAAGGGATTCGAACCCCCGTTACAATTTCTTGTAAACACGCTTTCCAAGCGTGCGCCTTAAGCCACTCGGCCACCTCTCCCGAGGAATTTCGCTATTAACAGACAGCAAGTAACAAAAAAATGTTGGTTCTTAAAAAAAAACATGTACTTATTTGCCAACATTCTCTTTATTATTAGTCATTTTGAAAAAAAACAAGAAAACCTCTATTATTTTTAACATTAAAACAACAATTTCAGCAATTCAATTAGATATCGTAAGTAAAATTTAGAACAAAAAATTAGAATTTTCCTTTTCAACTCGGAAATCTATTTACGAAATACGGATTATTCACCTAAATAATGCTTTATCTATCTACAAAACAAAAAAGAGGATGCTAAAAACTGCATCCTCTTTCTTATATTTTAACCAATTTAAACTAAGATTTCATTTCGAAATCTTCCATAAATTTTGTTGTATAATTTCCTTCTACGTAACTTGGATCGTCCATCAACTGTCTATGAAAAGGAATTGTAGTTTTTACGCCTTCGATAATAAACTCATCTAAAGCTCTTTTCATTTTACTAATAGCTTCTTCTCTAGTTTGAGCAGTAGTTATTAATTTTGCAACCATTGAATCATAATTAGGAGGAATAGTATACCCAGCATACACGTGTGTATCTAACCTTACTCCATGACCTCCTGGCGCATGAAAAATAGTTATTTTACCTGGCGCAGGTCTAAACCCTTTATATGGATCTTCTGCATTGATTCTACATTCAATAGAATGCATTTTTGGCAAATAATTTTTTCCTGAAATTGGCACCCCTGCCGCTACCAAAATTTGCTCACGTATTAAATCAAAATCAATTACTTGTTCTGTAATTGGGTGCTCTACCTGAATACGAGTATTCATTTCCATGAAATAGAAATTTCTATCCTTATCAACTAAAAATTCAACAGTACCAGCACCTTCATACTTAATATATTCTGCTGCTTTCACTGCTGCTTCCCCCATTTTATGACGCAATTCATCTGTCATAAATGGTGAAGGTGTTTCTTCTGTTAATTTTTGATGACGTCTTTGTACAGAACAATCTCTTTCAGATAGATGACAAGCTTTCCCAAATGAATCACCTACAATTTGAATTTCAATATGACGAGGTTCTTGTATTAATTTCTCCAAGTACATGTCATCATTTCCAAAAGCCATTTTAGATTCATAACGAGCAGAATCCCAAGCATCTTCTAACTCTTCTTCCTTCCAAACAGCACGCATTCCTTTACCACCACCACCAGCTGATGCCTTTAACATAACTGGATATCCAGCTTCTTCTGCTAATTTTTTACATTCAGCAAAATCCTCAATTACTCCTTCACTTCCTGGCACACATGGAACACCTGCAGCTATCATAGTCGACTTAGCATTTGCTTTATCTCCCATTCTATCAATCATTTCTGCACTTGCACCTATGAATTTTATATCATGCTCTTCACATAATTTAGAAAATTTAGAATTCTCGGAAAGAAACCCATAACCTGGGTGAATGGCATCTGCATTTGTGATTTCTGCAGCCGATAATATATTAGACATCTTCAAGTAAGAGTCTGTACTTGATGGCGGCCCAATACAAACAGCTTCATCTGCAAACTTCACATGCAAACTTTCAGAATCTGCTGTAGAATATACAGCTACTGTTTTTATTCCCATCTCTTTACAAGTTCTGATTACTCGTAAAGCTATTTCACCTCTATTGGCAATTAATATTTTTTTAAACATAATAGTTAAGTTTTTTAAACAATAAAGCTATTTACCATATAATAAAGTAAAAATAGCATCCTTTAATTATGCTCTATGATTAGGAAGGATCAACTAAAAATAATGGCTGACCAAATTCAACAGGAGAAGAATCCTCCACTAAAACCTTAACGATTTTTCCAGAAACCTCAGATTCAATTTCGTTAAATAATTTCATTGCTTCAATAACGCATACAATAGAATCTTCACTTACTGAATCACCTACCTCAACAAACATAGCCTTGTCTGGAGAAGGTTTTCTATAAAACGTCCCAATAATTGGAGAAGTTATTGTTAAATATTTCGAATCTTCTGAAACTGAAGTTTCTACCACAGGAGCAGCAGAAACTGGTTCAGCAGCCACAACTGGTTGAGAAACTACTGGCATTTGAGGAGCAGGCATTCCTGCATGCTGTACAATTGTAGTTTCAGTTTTATCTGACCCTGTTTTTACAGTAATTTTAATGTCCTCCATTTCCAATTTCACTTCACTTGCACCAGATTTTGCTACAAATTTTATCAAATTTTGAATATCCTTTAAATCCATAATATATTAAGTTATAAATAGTATTAAGTAATTAGTTAATTAAGAATTATATGCCCATTTTAAATAAAGAGCACCCCATGTAAATCCACCTCCAAAAGCAGCAAAAACAATATTATCTCCTTTCTTAAGTTTATCTTCATAATCTGCCAATAATAATGGCAAAGTTGCAGAAGTAGTATTTCCGTAATTTTGAATATTGATCATTACTTTGTCCATATCTAAATTCATTCTTCTTGCTGTAGCTTCAATAATACGAGTATTTGCTTGATGTGGTGCTAACCAATCAACCTCTTCGTTCGTTAAATTATTTCGCTTTAATATTTGTTCACTAGCATTAGCCATATTGGAAACAGCATACTTAAATACTGTTTTACCTTCTTGTTTAATGTAATGTTGTTTGTTATCTAATGTTTCTTGGGATGTTGGATTTAATGAACCACCAGCTTCGATACGCAAAAATTCTCTTCCAATACCGTCACTTCTCAGGTATTCATCCTGAACACCCAAACCTTCTTCATTTGGTTCAAACAAAGCAGCTCCAGCCCCATCTCCAAAAATTATACAGGTAGTTCTATCTGTATAATCAACAATAGATGACATTTTATCTGCTCCAACAACCAATACTTTTTTATAACGGCCAGACTCAATGTAAACAGCTGCGGTTGACATAGCATATAGAAAACTTGAACAAGCAGCTTGTAAGTCATATCCAAAAGCATTAACCGCTCCTATTTGGGTAGCCACATGGACAGCAGTTGCTGCAACATTCATATCAGGTGTTGCAGTACCAACAATAACCATATCAATCTCCTTTGGATCTAATCCTTTTTTATCAATAAGATTTTGCGCAGCTTTAATCGCCATATAAGAAGTGGCTTTATCTGCGTCTTTTAAAATCCTTCTTTCTTTAATTCCTGTTCTCGTAAAAATCCACTCATCGTTAGTTTCTACAAGAGATTCTAGCTCCTTATTTGTAAGGGCATAATCTGGAACATACTTTCCTACTGCTGTAATTGCTGCAGTTTTTTTACTCATAATCATAAAGTTTACACGCTTCTTTTTTTGAATTTCACAAAAAAACGAATGTCCAAAGTAATGAAAATAATTCCACTTTAAAACCAAAAAGAAGCAATATTTGGTCAATTTAACAACAATACAGCAAAAAACCCTCTGAAATTGAGGGTTTTTAAACAATTTTGTTTTTGAAATTTATGCTTCTGCTACTTCTACAGAATCAATTACAATTTGACCTTTGTAATACAATTTCCCTTCATGCCAGTGTGCTCTATGATACAAGTGCGCCTCTCCAGTTGTTGGATCAACAGCTACCTGAGGAGCTACTGCTTTATAATGAGTTCTTCTTTTATCTCTTCTTTGTTTAGATATCTTTCTTTTTGGATGTGCCATTATGCTGATTTTTATCTATTAATAAATCTTTTAACTTCCCCCATCTAGGATCCGTCGTTTCTTCTTTAGTTATATTACTCGTACTTATTTTCAGTTCTTCTAATTTCTCTAATGTATCTATCGCAAAATCACCGTTTGCAGCTTCAGGATGTATCCTTTTTACAGGTACTGCCAAAACTATCATTTCATAAATGTACTGTGCTACATTTACTTGGTGAGCAGAATTTGGAATTATCAATATCTCTTCATTATCATTATTAAATTCTTCTCCGAACTTAACAATTAATGAAAGCTTTCCATTTGTTTCTAAATCGAAAGGCTCACCTGTTAAATCACAAGGAACATTTACCGTACCTGAAACGCGAAAATCTAACTCCAACATATTGACTTTCTTTACAAAAACCAAATCTACTTTTAAATTTGCTTTTAAGTACTCATCGTACTTAAATACATCAAAGAACGTATTATCAATCTGATACTCA
>JBHOTE010000004.1:0-75856 GCA_042584125.1 Bacteroidota bacterium | reverse complement strand
ATACGCTAATAAGGCTTCTTTGTTGGGATATTGCTTATCATAAACATATTGAATGAGTAATTGAATTTTTAATGAAATATGATAGTTGGACATGGTAATTGCAATTTTCTTTAAATATATAAATTTGAGCGACACATAATGGCGATCTGGTAAAATACTTTTGCTAAAAACTATTTTATGTTCCCACAAACAAACAATGCTACTGTAGCTTATTATTCCATGGTTCTAGCGCTGTGCTGTCAGCACCATATCGATTACAACTTGGTTCGAAAATATTATTTAGTAAGCTATACAAATGGTACTTCTCTTATCTTTTTAACTACCAACGAAATGGATTCCGATTATATTGATCGAAAATTGGATATAGATTTTTCAGTTTTTTATTCTTTCTTGGAATTGCATACCAAACTCGAGAATTCCTTTCATTTAGACATGCTCTTCACAACCAACTTCAGAAACTTGCCCAAATTTTTGTGCTACGATATTGTTTTTATTGAAGAAAGCATCCGAAAAGAATTCGAACAAACACTTTCAAAAGCTATTGATGGCTACTCGAAAGATACTTATAACTCTTTCGAAAATGAGCAAATTGAAAAATGGCAAGAAGCAATAACTATTTTATAAAAATACCATGGAGAAATTTCAATTTGGATACCCGAATTTAGATAAACATTTGCAATTTAAACCGAATAGTCTAATTGTAATTGGGTCTAGACTGTGCATGGGGAATACTAGTTTTGCAATAAATGTTTTGTTAAGAAACACAAGTAAAAAAGGTTGCTATCTCAATCTTAAAATTCCGAAAAATAAATTTCATGAAAAATTGGCTGTTATTTCTAAGGGATACGCTATTGCTAATAAAATGAAACCTTTGATAGATATACCCATTCAGAAAAATGAAAATTTTGAAGTCGTATCCTTATTAATGCCAACTATTTTAGAGTTATTAGAGCTTTTAGGCCAAAAGAAAGAAGCCGATTATTTTATCATAGATGAACTAAAGAATGTTGACTACAAAACCAAGTTGTTATTTAGCAATGATAAAAACTATGAAAGCATCCTAAGGTTTTTAAACGTTTTTTGTGAAGCAAGCAATAAAACAATTGTATTATTGGCTACGACACATCATAAAGTTGAAAATAGTAAGAAACATGAATTTAACTTTCGTTACTACGCACGATATGAAAAATATGCAAATCATATTTTTTGTTTGCACAGGCCTAATTTTTACATGTATGACTTCCCTATAGAGGAAGGTAATGAAGAAGTATTTATTTATCTTGCAAAGACAACCTTATCGCTATATGAAGAAAAATTTTCTTTAGACTATGACAGTAAACATCAATTATTTTTATAAACTAACATTCTCAATTCAAACTAGTGGAAAATCAAATCAAAAACTTCATAAAATATCATGAATGAAATAAATTATGACAATGAAATCGATAAAATTATCGAAAAGGCAATTGGATATCTTGATAGCATTGAGAAACTAATTATAGACCCAAATCAGGAAAAAGAATGCATTGATGAGGTGCTTGCAACATTTGGGACGACCAAAGGAAGAGGTGTTCTATACCAAATTTTCATTGATGAGAATGACAAACCTAGCTATATAGGAAAATCTACCACAAGCGTTAGCGGAATTAAAGTAAGATTGCGTCAGCATTTATACGGAGCTAGTTTCGGAACAAAAACAAAATCGAAATACGCCAAAATAAATGAAGCGTTTCAGCAAAATAAAAAAGTTGCTGTTAAATACATTTTAATTTCACCAAAATATTTAACTTCAACCATTGAATCTTAATTGATAGAAAGACTCAAACCAGAATGGAATAAAAAAACTTAATGAACACAAATGCTATGTTAACAATCGGTGTTTCTTCAAGAGCCTTATTTAATTTAGAAGAAGCAAATAACATCTTTGAAAAAGAAGGTGTACAAGCTTTTCGTGAATATCAATTTAAACACGAAGATGTTCTCTTAGAAAAAGGAACCGCGTATAAATTGATTAAAAACCTACTGCACTTGAACACACTTGTAGACAGTCCTGTTGTGGAAGTCGTTGTTATGTCTAGAAATAGTTCGGAAACAGGTATCCGTGCATTGAATTCAATAAAAGCCTATGGGCTTTCCATAGAGCGTTTTGCTTTTACTGGAGGTGCTTCACTTCAAAACTATATAAGTGCTTTTGATGTGGATTTATTTCTATCAAAAGACGCTGACGACATTCAAAAAATGTGTGATGCAGACCTATGTGCAGCTGCTCATATTTGCACCCCTCCTATCGAAAATACGGAAAACACAGAAGACGTTCGAATCGCTTTTGACGCCGATGCTGTTCTTTTTTCAGAAGAATCAGAACACCGATATAAAACTGAAGGTTTGGCTTCTTTTCAAAAACATGAATCGGATCATGAACATGTTGAACTAGAAGATGGGCCATTTGCTAATTTTTTAAGAAAACTTTCAAGTATTCAACAATTATTACCTTGTACAGCTTCAGAAACTCCACTAAGAATTGCCATTGTTACAGCAAGAAGTGCCCCTGCTCATTTGAGGGTTATCAAAACACTTAGAAAATGGAATGTTCATATTGATGAATGCTTCTTTATAGGAGGGAGAAATAAAGCTGCTGTACTAAGTGCGTTTAGAGCGGATATCTTTTTTGATGATCAAGAGCTCCATTTGGAACATACTTCTAAAGTTGTTCCCTCAGGAAAAGTCCCCTATAAAACGAATTCAAAATTAAATAATTGATTGGTCATATCTATATTCGTTTGGAAAACGACACCAATTGGCGAATGTATGCTGTTCTTTTGACATTGAACAAAAAAAGATTTCTAAATTATGCAGCTAGAAAAAAGTAAAACACCACCTGGGAGTTTTGTATATACACGTATCAAAAACAAACTTTCCAAAAGCTCCTATTTCTTTATTAATACCCATACAAAAAAACAAGAAGGCTGGTATTTCTGCTCGGACAAAAATAATATTGCTAAGAAAAACTGGAATTATTTGGTGAAAAATGAATTAAACAACACCCCCAAAACACTCAAAGAATACCAAACCTTGGTACTAATAGATTATAGAATACGATATATTGATTCAACAATCAAACATAAGATAAATGAACTTCCAGCAATTGTATTTTATAAACAAGGCACACTCGATTCAAATGACGAATTTCATGTTGTTACACCTGAATATTTCACAGCAAAAGGAATTGAATTCACCTCAACATCCTTAAAGACTTTGTACTATAATTTGATTCATACAATTACTCAAATTTCTCTTTAGATGCTTACCTTGTGTTAAAATTGAAATTATGGAAAAATTGCGTGTCCTTACCAAATCGAGATTCAAACAAGCCTTAAGTTGTCCGAACAAGCTTTTTTACACTAAAAAGAAGGCCTATGCAAACCAACAGCTGGAAGATTCCTTTTTACAATCATTAGCTGAAGGAGGGTTTCAAGTTGAGGAACTGGCACGTATGTATTACGGTGGTGGTATATTGATTGAAGGAGAAGACTGGAATTACAAATCCTTGGCAGCAAGAACAAGCGAATTATTAGCGCAAGAAAATGTCATTATCTACGAAGCTGCATTTTTATTCGACAATTTATTTATCAGAACCGATATCTTAGTAAAAACAGGAGCTCGTATAGAATTGATTGAAGTTAAAGCAAAATCATACACCCCTGGAAATGATTATACATTTGTGGGTAAGAAAGGTAAGATAAACAGTGGCTGGAAATCGTATTTGTTTGATTTAGCCTTTCAAAAACACGTTGCTCAATTGTGTTTACCCAACTCAACAGTTATCGCAAAGTTGATGCTAGCTGACAAGACGGCTACGGCTTCTGTTGATGGATTGAATCAATTGTTCAGAATAACTAAGAACAAAGAAAATCGTACTGGTATTGAGAAGAAAATTGACGATGTAAGCTCATTAGGAAATCAGATTATAACCACAACTAATGTGAATAGCTTAATTGATGAAATTCTTGACGGAAAGCATCCTGTGCTGAATACTATGAATTTTAAAGAAGCGGTCATTTTTTGTAATGATATCTATGAAAAAGATCTGTATCCAAACTGGCCTGTGAGCTATACGGCTTGTAAAGCCTGTGAGTTTAAAACTAGTGAAGAAGAAGAAAAAAATGGTTTATTATCCGGTTACAAAGAATGTTTTACAAATCAGTTGCATTGGAAAGCTGCCGATTTTGTAAAACCAAATCTATTCGAAATATGGAATTTCAGGAGGGGGAGTCGCCTTTTTGACGAGGGAAAATATTTCATGGAGGACCTAAATGAAGATGATATAGGATTGAATGAAGTTGCTGGCCGATTGAGTAATTCAGAAAGACAAGTACTACAAGTAACCAAAGCTACTCAAAAAGACACTAGCTCTTTTGTGTTGAAAGAAGCGCTTGCTGAAGAGATGAAAACTTGGGTGTTTCCACTGAATTTTATCGACTTTGAAACCAGTACCGTTGCCTTGCCTATGTTCAAAGGGATGCGACCGTATGAACAAATTGCATTTCAATATTCACATCATATATTATATGAAGATGGGCGTATTGTTCATTTTGGTGAATATATCAACACCACTCCTGGGGATTTCCCGAACTTTAATTTTATTCGTTCTTTAAAGAAAAGCTTGAACTCAAACAAAGGAAGTATTTTTAGATTTGCAACACACGAGAACTCCATTGTTAATGCTATTTATGATCAATTACTAGTTTCTGAAGAAACCGACAAACAAGAACTGTGTGACTTTATTAAAAGTATCAGTACTTCGAAAAAAGACCGAGTTGAGTCTTGGAAAGGTTCACGAAATATGATTGATCTCTGTGAGATTGTAAAAAAATACTATTACAATCCGCATACAAAAGGATCTAACTCGATTAAAGCTGTTTTACCTGCAATATTAAATACTTCAGAATTTTTGCAACAAAAATATTGTATGACACTTAAAGAGATCCATGTAAAATCCTTAAACTTTAATGAAGAACATATATGGATTTCGAAGAATGGAAATGATGTTGTAAATCCATACAAAATGCTACCTCCTCTTTTTGAAGAATGGAGTGTTGAAGCTATTGAAAATAATTTATCAGGAATGACTTCTATCGATAATGGTGGACAAGCATTAACTGCTTATGCCAAATTACAATATGTAGACATGCATAGAGAAGAAAGAGAAGCCCTTAAAACTTCGTTGTTAAAGTATTGTGAACTTGATACCCTTGCAATGGTTATGATTTATGAAGGATTGAGAGAATTGTGTTTGTAAAATCTCCTCCTATACCTTTGACATCAATTTATTGACTTTTACCATACTGCACGCTTCATTCACAAAACTTCCGTTATTAATCAACTTTACTTATAAAAATACTGTAAATAATGACCCGAGTTCAAGGGTTTAAATGAACTTCAAGCAACTCTGTATTAGATATTCTCAAAAACAACTAAACATAGAAATGAACATCTAGAACTCTTTCTATAACAGGCTCTAAATATGACATCTTGATCGTCTTTAAAAACTTAGGTTCAAGACTATCTCCCCAGCAAAAAGTTCTTTTGGGGTTTATGGGATGTTTTCTTTTTGTAAAAAAAACTTTTTCCAAATACTCATTAAACAGCACTTTATCTGAATTTTCTAATTTTGAATAATGGTTAGTGCCTATAAACTCATCTAATATCTCACGCGATATTTCTTCACGATTTATACCTAAAAACCCATGCCAACAATGTTTTTGACAAAAAACATCTTTAATATAGTTCTCGTATTTTGTCGCTTTATCAGAAACTTCAAATAGATACACTTTTGGTAGGCCGTATATTTTCTTAAGCATTAAATAATCTACACGTCTATCATATTTACCAGTTAGTTTTGAGTTGAAAATTGAAGACTTTCTTACTCTATCACTTGCCATACTCCCACTAGCATCTGCTAATATAATAACAGGTAATGGTCTTGCTTTTTGAATAATTAAATCATTTAAATTTTCCATATTATTTTATACTTTTTCATTTATATAATACAAATTAAACACTTATATGTGCAGTGTATTTACACAGTAACACATCTATCAATTTCATTAAAGAAACATCCTTTTTAAGCAGCAAAACCTCTACCTTGTTCTGCTAATTCATAAAAATGCTGAAAAATGACATCTGTTTTTTCAGCAAAAATATTTCTATCATAAGACTGAGGTAAATCTTTATTTAAAATCTTTTTTATTTCTTGCCTTACCATTTCTTGAGTAGCCTTCTCTTTATGCCACTGTTGAATTAGAATTTTATTTTTAGCGTCAAATAAAATAGTTAGTAAATCTGTAGCAGCCAACTTTACATTTTTTTCTTCCTCTTTTGTTAGTTTTTCTTTCTTTAATAAATCAAACAATTCTTGTTGTTCTTCAGTCATTCCGCTTTTAGCAGCCCTCTCTTGTTCTTCTGACAAGTCTTCTGCTTGCTTCATTAAATCTTCATAAGCTTCTTCAATTGACAAACTACCTGAGTTATAATCTTCTATTATTTGTTCAAATCGTTCTAAAAACGAACCTCTAGTTTTGTTTTGAGCTAACATTTGTTTTAGCTTCACCTCCATCAATTCTCTTAAATCTGCAAATTGAATGTTTTTATGTTTCTTTTCTGGAAACTCAGCTCTTAATTTATTGAAGTCTAACTTGCTTAAATCTATTTGTCTAGAGTTTGTAATATGATATTCATAAGGTTGCTCATTTAAATCACCTTTACCCAATACACTCGTATCTAAAAGATCATCTAGTTTTTTCTTAGCTCTTTCAACCGCTTCATCTTGATCTATGTGTCTGTCAACTACCTTTCTTAAATATTCAAAAACATCTTTTTCTTTTTTTATGTTAGGATACCCATATATTTCTGGTTTTGCAGAATCATATAAACTGACTATTGTATTTACAAATAGGCCTAACTGCTTGCGGTATTCATCATTTTCTAAAATAATATTAGCATAATCTCTAAATAATTCCACCTCCTTAAATCCTTTCTCTCCTAAATTTAAAATCTCATCAATATCAGCACCAAGATTTTTACAATAGATTTTAGTTTCTAATATAGCTTGCTCTAAAAGTTCTAATAGCTCCTCTAACTCTTTTACAGGAAATTCATCTTCATCATCATTTATACTTTTCCCTTTAGTTCCTTCTGCATAATCGGCTAAAGCTTTTTTAAGATTTCTAAACACACCAAAATAGTCTACCACTAAACCATTCTTTTTCCCTTCAAAAACACGATTTGCTCTTGCAATGGTCTGCATTAAGGTATGATTTTGCAATGGTTTATCTAGATATAAAGTAGAAACAGCAGGAGCATCAAAGCCTGTTAACCACATAGCAGTAACAAATACAATACGATAAGTACTATTAGGGTCTTTAAAATAATCTTCTATGTTACGCCCATCCTCATCTGGATAATCCATTAATTTTCTGTGTGGTGTAATGTTCAATCCTTCTTTCTCAAAAATTTCTTTTTCTTCCTTATCAGAACCTTCTTGACTCACTACAGCAGACATCCTAGTTTCCTCCATAAAAGTAATTGCCTCTTTATAGCGTTCCTTTAATTCTAGATCTTTTTCTCTGGCTATTTTCTTTCTTAATTCTTTTATTTCTTCTTTTTGAGCTAATTGCACAAACTCAAACATTCTAACAGCAGTGAATTTATCAATACAAACCACCATGGCTTTCATTGGCTTTCGCTCTAAATCATCATTTTTAACATTTAATCGATAAGGGTAATGCTGCACTATGTGTTTTGCTATTTCTTGTAAACGATCTTCTCGTCTGACAACTTGCAATAAAGTTGAATATTCTTTATCAAGTTTTTTCTTTTGCTCTTCAGTTAAATTTTCGTTTTCTAATATTTCAGCCGCATCACCTACTAAATCCTCATTAACTTGCTCTACTCTTGGAACACTCTTTTTGTAATACAAAGGTACTGTAGCACCATCCTCAATACTTTGAGCAAAATTATACTCAGACACATAAGGTCCAAACCAATCTTTTGTCAATTCACTTCTTAAAAGCGGTGTTCCTGTAAAGGCAATATATTGCGCATTTGGTAAAGCTATTCGCATATTTTCACCATAGCCTTTGTATTGTGTTCTATGTGCTTCATCTACAATAACTATCCAATTATCTCTATCTGTTAATTGAGGGTAGGTTTTCCCTTTTTCAATACCGAATTTATGTATGAGACTAAAAACATATGACCTATTTGATTGTAGATAATCACGTAATTTATTTCTACTACTTGGCCTGTAATAGTTCTCTTTTTGTTCTTTAGTTTCCAAAACAACTTCCGTCTCCTGGAAATTTCTATATATCTGACTGTCTAAATCTGTTCTATCCGTTACAATTAAAAAAGACCAATTCCCTTCTACTTTACGTTCAATTTTTTGAGAAAAGAAAATCATTGAATATGATTTTCCAGAACCTTGTGTATGCCAAAACACACCTAGTTTTCCTTTTTTGTCCTCTTTATTATTGAGAGCAACTATTGCATTATTAACCCCTAAAAACTGATGATTTTTTGCAATAATCTTCACTTTGTTTTTATGGTACAATACAAAATTTTCAAAATAATCAAGTAATAATTCTTTCTTACACATTCCGCGTCCAAATAATTCTAAACTTAATCTTTTTGAAGTTGTTTTGCTTTTCGCCTCAACTTCAAGTCGTGTTAATTGACTATGAGAAATCGCTGTATCTTCTAACTTTACCCACGAAAAGAAATGCTCCCAAGGTGCATTAAAAGAGCCTATACGTGTTTGTATTCCGTTTGAAATACACACAAACATATTGTACCAGAAAAGTTGAGGTATATCTTGCTTATAGTCTTTTAAATTTTTATCAAAACCTACTTTAACTTTCTCTGTAGCATTTTTTAATTCAATCATTACCAAAGGCAATCCATTTACATACAATAACAAGTCTGGCCTTCTCGTAATATTATTCGTTTGTAAATATTCAATACTTAGTTGAGAAACTACTAAAAAATCATTATTTGTTTCCTCTTCAAAATCTAAAATTTTAACATATCCATTTTCTTCACGACCTTGTTCGTTTTTAAACGTGACTGGAACCCCATTTTTAATTAAATGATAAATTTCTTTATTAGCCAATATAGGTGTTAAACTTACCCTGCTTTTTGTTAATTCATCAACTGCAATATTTATACATTCAACTGGTAAGTGATCATTTAATCTTGTTAAAGCTGTTTTTAAATCTTCTTTTAAAACAACATCTTTTAAAGTTTCTCTTCCAATAAGTTGCTTTTCCCAAGCATTCTTGTGTTGGTAACCAAGAATTAATTCAAAAAATTGAATATCTGCTTCTTCTATATGTGATTCGTTTAAAAATGCCATAATTAATAGTCTTTTAAAGGGCTTAAATTTATCAATAAAGATTTACGTAAACTAGTGATCTCATCTGCATTGAGGTTTAGTCCATTAAGAGCTTGTACTAATTCTTCTTGTCTCGGCTGCCCAAAAGTTAACCTGTACAAAGCTAGCGTAGTTTTTAATTGTTCGTACTTTTTGTTGTCACTGCTTAATGGGTGATAGGGAACAAAGCGTTCAATAGTAGCATTTCCCTCGTCCAAATACCAAAATGGTTTAATCCCTGATATATCTTGCTCATGCTTTTTCTCTGCCAATGCAAACATATTTTCCCACAAGGACTTATCGCCAAGTTTAAATACATCCCCATCAGTTAGTGTTTCTGCTAGTTTCTGTCTAATTACTAAACCTTTATAACGGTTTATACGACCTTCACGTTGCTCTAAGTCGATAGCGTTGTGAGGCAAATTCCAATGAAATATTTTTCTACAATAAAAATGAAAATCTAGACCTTCCTGTCCTACAGATGTAGAGGCTAAGACAAAGGGGCGAAATGGTGAGTTAAAAATAGACCTTATATTGACCATTCTGTTTGATCCAGAATCAGTATTTATTTTTTGATCACCGTAATTAAGTGCAAAATGGCAACGCATTTTGTGTGCTCTATACAACTGACTACGAGATCGCATATCGACATCGAACCAACTTGTCCTAACACCTAATACATCTTGCAAATGTTCGGGAATTTGATCTGGAGATTCCATACTGTTGCAGTGCTTTAACATATAGAGGTACTCTTCCAATAAATCTGAAATACTACCACTAGCACAGTAGCTCAGCACTTTTCTCCAATATTCCTTGCCTTCTTCGATGGATATTCTTACTGCACTGATTGATTCTGGCTTGTTAAAAAGTGAAATGAACGCTTCCGCTGAAGTATATGCGTGTTTGAAGAGACCTGCACTTTCCAATTCCTGATAATGATTTTCAAAGTTGTTATATAAAGCAAGGGTTGCCGCATTGGCAGGTGATGATAACGTAATTTCAGCTAGTTCTGAAAATAAATCTTCAGGTATTTTTCCTAATCTTGATTCTTGTTTAATAAGTGTAGACAAACTATTTTCAAGTTGTTCAATGTGCGCCTTAATCCCTTTGCCTTTTTCATTATTATCCTCAACCGAAAAAATATTACTCAGAGAAACATCATTATTACTATTTAATGCATCTAATAAAGGAGCACTTATCCAGTACCAGCTTTTATCTGTATTCTGGCTTTTATCTTCAAACTGATTAGAAATATCAAATTCCTCAAAAAGTGATTTAATTTTCTGTTCTTGAAGTTTTTTTAATTCAGCATAGCTTTGTTCTGAGTGTTTTAACGACCGCAATACATTATTCTCAAAAAACACTTGACAAGGGTATGTCAGATTAAACATCCACATATTGTAGTTGAAATTTGTCTCTGTTGCTTTTACTGAATAAACTAAACGAGGTGATGGTCTTCTTGGGCTATCAAAATATTGCCTCTTTTCCTCTTTTTCCTGGTTATCTTCAAGTTGAACACTACCAATAGTCCTGCGTTCCACTTCATAAGAAAGTAAAGCTGCAATAGCTCTTGGGGCCATTGCCCAACCCGAAAACAGTAGTATTTTAGAAAAATCAGCAGTATTCTTATACTTACCAAATAGCTTATATTTAGGTTTGGTAGGTGGAACCCATAACAAGAACTCCCCATTATCTTTAAAGCACTCATTGGCCAATATTCTAAATTTACCATTGGGATAATTAGGTTGATCCTTATAGAAACCTATTGCTTCATAATTATTGATCTTTTTGTGATCAATCCAAGCCTCCTTGTTCTCTTTTAAGTGTGCCTTCAATTCTGCAGTGAACTTATTGTCATCGAGGTGTTTTTTTAATTTATATCCTTGTAAGAACGACAGTGGGTAAGGAGCAGATTTTGAAAACTCTAATGTAGATCCAAAATAGCTACGCTTCCCTTGTTTCTGATCTTCCAGCATATGAACTAACCTATCAAGGGCAATAAAATTCTTGACATCATCATAAGATACATCTGTTTTATCAGATGGGTCATTTGTTGTCATATTGTTGTAATCACTAGCTACACCCAAGCGTTCATTTCTGGAAAGGAATTTCTTAAACGATTGCTCCAGATTGTTTCTTCTTTCATTTGCTAAAGTTTGATTTCCTAGCGCAATTTGAGGATGTCTCAATATTTCGAAAAAGGCTTCTTGATCTTTTCTAAAACCATTCCATAACTCTTCACCTTTTGAACCTCCAAGATATTGTATTATTTTTTTGAATTCCTCATGATGATTTTCCCCTTGTAACTGATCCAATTGAGTTGTAAAAGGTTTAAAAGGCGTAGCAGATAATAGTAAAACTTTAGCATCATCATTGTGCAATACCGCTTTTGCTATATCTGCAGCTTCTGATTCATCCTCACCATCAAGTAACTTTTTGAAACGTTGAAATTCATCTAAAATAAAAAGATCAGCATTTAAGTAACTAACACATTCTTTGGTTAGTTCTTTTCTTAACACTCTAATTATCTCGTAACTAAAATCTACGGCATCTTTCCTTGGGTTCTTTTCAAGTTTACGTAACAAAGCAATTAGCATATGGTAAAAAGATTTATAACTGGTATTACCTAGGTAATCATAAGTTTTAAAAAGCGCTTCTTTATTGTAAG
This sequence comes from Bacteroidota bacterium, assembly GCA_042584125.1. Classification (GTDB taxonomy): domain Bacteria; phylum Bacteroidota; class Bacteroidia; order Flavobacteriales; family Flavobacteriaceae; genus Flavicella. Next base: position 63,758 of record JBHOTE010000004.1, on the reverse strand, counting down.
GTAACTGCTCTAAACGTGCTTTAAATTTTCTTGGCAAATCATCCCTGAGTTTATCATTACCACTATACCTCTTTACTCTTTCATTCCAATTTTCCTTCTTTATAGTTCTATTCCCACGCATTATTCTTTTCCAGGCCTTCTCATAATTATAAAAGTCTGCATAGAAATTTAGCAAATTAAAAATAATAGCCCTTTCATCACTATAGCCGACACTTTTGGTTAACTCAAATGATGTGCTCGGTGTTAATGTGCTTAAACGCAAAATGCCAGAACTTTGAAAATAGGGTTTTTTAGCTAAAAAGATTAAGCGATTCAAGGCTTCATCACTCTTTCCAAAAGGATTTAGCTTCTTAATATTTTGGTGTGCCAATACTTGATTGGAGCAAATATATACTACATGAAAGGGCCTGTTAGCAGGCTTGTGTTTTTGCACGGCTTTAGCTATTACACCTTTTGCAATGATTGTTTTACCTAAACCAACCTCATCTGCTATTAGCACTTTATTACGTTGCTTATTATACAATTGATCTAAAACGTAATTTACCGATGCAGCTTGAAATCTCTTCAGCTGTAAATCTATTTTTATAACGGTATTATTAATTTCTTCAATCATTCGAAAATTCTTTAAATACTGTCCAAATTGGTAAAAAATATTTGACTACCTCACTATCAATCTGATCAAGTTTCGTAATCACTTTGTCAATTTCTTTCAGCTTTTGTGGTGCTCTTGATGCTGCTAACATCAAGGCTTCGTAAATTGGCGTATTGATTCCAAATAACCCCTGTAAGACACCGATTGTACTTCCTTCTTCGTTTGTTCCTAGATGAGGATCTATCTGCAATGTATTCTTAAGATCGTTTGGAGAAAGTAAGAATTGCAAGTATTGATAAAATTTATCGCGACTATTTATAAGCTGATTGAAAATCTCATCTTCTCTTTTAATGGGTAAATCGATAGTCATTTTTACTAAAATACTTTTCTGATGCTCTTCTTTGTAGTAAATAGTCAAAATAAGGTATTTTGAAAGATGGTTTATCGCTATATTCTCAAAAACAATAGAATGATTTTGTACTGCAATCAACTCTTTTACATCATCCTGGCGATGTGGAATGGTCGCTTTAACGGTGAAAGATTCAAATTCAAGATCCTTAAATGTACAGTTTATTTTAAGTGTGTAATTTTCATTCTCTTCGCTAGTTATAGCAGTTGCTAGAAATTCAATATTACACAAATGATGTATAAGTCCTCTAATTTTTTTTGATAAAGATTCTTCTTCATCATCTACTTCTATCTCAGAACGTTCGTACTTAATAAAGAAATGTGGCTCATCTTCAAAAAGTGCTTTTTTAACACTGTTTAATTTCCAAGTAGTTTTTTTGGAACTCATTTTAACCAATATTTCTGTGTTTCGATCAAAAGCAGCAGAACTGCAGTTAGCAGAACCCATATACCAATCTGCTATTCCTTTATTTTCACCAATAAATACTTTTGCGTGTAGATTTTGAGATTTTGGAATATGCCCCTCGGTATCGGTATAGTCTTCTCCATTTGCAACTAACTCATTCATACAATACACATCTATGTTCTTCAATAATTTAGGAGCTAGCTTGTCTAATTCTTCTTGCCTTGAAAGCAGCGTGATATTTCTATTATTTTCTTTTAAGGTTTTAATAGCCCCTTTATTTAGAAATGGAGAAATAATTAATAGGTCCTTATATTTAAAATCTGAAACAGGGTTAGATAAACCTGTTATTGACCTTATTTTTGGCATTATAGGGAAAATATCAAAATCGAAGAAGTTGTTAGGAATATCAAATTCTACCTTTTCTAATTCTTTTAGAATAGAAGGCTTAATATTTCTTTTAGCATCTTTATAAAGCTGATTAAGGTACCTACTCAATTTGACAGAAGAAGGTACTTTGTTGTCAGATAACAGTCCATCTGAGAAAAAGGCAACATCCCAAGAGCGATCGAAAGTTAAGTTTCTACTCAATACAATTAGTCGATAACGTATTTCTTCTTTGTTTTCAAAACGTAGTACCCAAATTTTAGGATGAAATGAGGCATTTACGATCTCTGGTTGTACCTCAACAATGCAATCTTCCATAAAAGCTAAGAGGGTATTGTATTTATCAGGTACCAGTATTTTCCCACGTTGGCAAAATATATCAACTCTTTCTTTACTTCTTCTTATAGCATCCAGCACATCATAACGGTTAATTGTGAAATCACCTTCCATACTTTTTGCATAGAATAGCGAAACTGGGATTGCTAAAAGGGCATATAAATCTAAAGAGAAAGAGGTGCCAATAGCCTTCATTAATTCAAACGATTCGGGTGGAGCAAGTAATTTACCGTAATTCAATCTGTCGTGTCGTATATTAAGCATAAGCAGCTTGTAAATCTTTTATAATGTTTTTTACAATATTGAATCGGTATTCTAAGCCACTTATTCCTACCCAAGATTGGTACTCCCCGTCTTTTAAAATTAGTTTCGCTTTATTACCTTTTTTACTAATTTCCTGATTGTAAACCAGTTTATCTAAAACAATCTCATTTCTATTAGCTTTTAAGATTTCTTCCTGCCAAGATTTCATAAAGCGCTGTGTTTGCGTATCAACACCTGTTGCTATTTCACTAAAAACGTAGTTGAAATCTAAACGCTCTATATTAAACCTTGAAGTTTCTAGTTTTAGCAGCCATTCTTGCCATAGATCATCATAATTATTAGTACCCGCTTTTTTATGTAATTGTATATTGTAGCGAATATGCGCTCCGTTCATTAACAAATCAAAATCCAAGGCTATTCTTAAAATTGCTTTCGTTTCTGAAGGTAAATCTTCAACTTCAAGTAAAAGTTCTGCTGCTTCTCTAAAGTTAGCTGCTGAAAGTACAATTTCCTCTCGTTTTCGGTCCTTTAATAACTGAGTTAATAGATTGTAATTTTGTTTTTGTGGATGCGTGGTATCCAACAATTGATCTTTTATGAACTTAGCCTGTTCCATATTCAGATCTAACTTCATATCCTCATTGATAACATTTAGTTGATGTCCTTTTATTTCAAAATTATGATCAAAATGGCTTGACAGTTCTTCATCGCTGACATCGTTACCTAAAGCAGAAACATCATATTCCTTTACGTATTGGGTTCTTGATAAATGCGTATTGATAAAACCGTGTATGCGTAAGCCGTTCCAATAGATAAATGATGCTTTTCGTGCAAGTTCCCCATTTTCCTTAGCCACCTTTATTCCAATTACTCCATCACCTTCTTTATAGTCGTGATTTTTGGCTAATAAATGCATTATGCGGTTCTCTTCATTGGTAAGGTAATCGTCAAGATTTTTTATTTTTTCTTTCTTTATATTTTTCCTTATGTAATTCTGTAATATCTCTGTAAGTATGATAAAATACTTAGGTCGTGTTTGGATGGTTGATACACCAGGAAACATCCAATCACCTAAGGCATCTCGCACGCTTCCAACTCCCAGTTCATCAATTGTTCCACCAGCACTTAGCATATCAATAACAGCATTGACTCTATCACGTTGTTCATCTGAAAAATCTATCCAACCAAAACTTGCTGCCATAACTTTATAGTATTGTATTTGGATTCCAATATCTTTTTGCAAATGCAACTATTTTATCCTGACGATTCTTGATTTCAACCTCTGTCCAATTTTCTTTGAAAGGTTCTAATTGTTGTCTTTGTATTAAAACAGAACTAGTCGACCTTTCTCCTGGTAAATTATTACTATCACTAGAATTTCTACTTCTAGTTGCTAAGACTAAATTACCTACATTATTTAAAAACTTTTCATTAAACTCTTTTGAGTATTCCAACTCATCTGGTTTTTGTGGTGTCCAATGATCTAAAGTGTTTTGATATTTAAATTTACCATAGGTATTTGCAAAATCATTATAACTCATTGCTGGTTCACGTACTTCTTCTCTGTTTCTTAAATCATTTTCGTATTTCCACAATAAGTAACGTGTTGGTTTTTCATAATGATTATCACCTTCAAGTTTGCTTTCAAAATCTCTAGTAAAATTCCAATACCATTTAAAACCATTATTAGCAAAATTTAGTAGTTGCTTGTTTAATTCGACTAAATCACCTTGAAAATGTATAGCTGTTTGATGTAAGTGATTGCTCTTGTACCTACCAACTGTGTATTCTTTTTTAAATAGAATAATTTCTATTAAACGAAGTGATTTTCTAAAGTTTTCTATATCGTGAAAGTGGAATAATTTTAAAATTAAAGGAAAAGCGTTGTATTGGTCTAAATACAAAACATCGCCTAATAAACTTTCTTTGTTTTTAGATCTTTGAATAGCAACTACGCTAGAAAAACTCTTTTTTAAAGCAACCGAAAAGTCCTTAATCCAATTGCTTTTATTGTCTTGCTTTTTTAACTCCTTTTTTACACGTTCTAATGAGGTATCATTATTTGAAACAAATGCAATGGTATGATAGTTTAGAATTTGATCTTCGTCTGCTATTTTTATGAGTTCTAATGACTGATAAATGGTTTCAAATTCCTTTTCAATATACGTTATATCACTGTTCGGGTTTTTACCCGAAATAGTACAATCTAAGTAAATATTGAACATTAAAAACGACTTTAGTTTTTCTAATTCCGTTAAGTCTTTTCCTCTGTCGTTTTGAAATGTAAATAATTGTGTGGCTTCTGCTTTATCTGAAACAGAATCTGTAGTTATTTTAGCATTTTCAATTAAATCTTTCCAATGTATAATTTTTTCAATGGAAACTTCTTTTTTATTTAATTCTGAAGTAAAAAACTCAAATGCTTCTATAATTCGTTTTCTAGATTTGGTATCTGCTTTATCTTGTACTTGTCTGATAATGATATTTTCAAAAAAATTATTATCATAGGTTACTGTACAATATTTTTGGTCGCTATCTGTATTTACTAAATACTCGTTAAAAATATTTGCAGCCACTTTTTCATATTCTTCAATGTCTTTCAATTTATTGTACACACAACTTAAAAATATTACTACTGTAGTTAATCTTTGTTGCCCATCTATAATCCAGAACTTATTTTTATTATATTCATCTTCTTCAAATAAAAAATGTCCAAAATGGTATTGAGATACTGAGCTAGGATGCTCTTTTATATCTTTAAAAAATTGTTTTATTTGCTTATCTCTTTCCCAAGAATAAGCTCTTTGGTAATTAGGTACTGCAAATAGGTTTTTACGCGGACTAAATATGTCGCTTATTGTTGTTTTATAATCCATAGCTATATTTTTATTGTATCACCTTCACAAATTATAAACGTGATGTTTTTAAATTGATTTTTTTTATTCTCAAAAAAAGTTTCATTACCTACAAGCGCTGTTTTATTAAAAGCAATGATACCTTTTTTATTATTGTTAAACTTTTTCAACTCACCTCTCATTTTTGTTTGAAAATAAGAATTTGCTGTATTGAAAGCTTCACCTACAATTATATTGTTACTTTTATCAATAACTGCTATATCATTCCCAGAGTGATTACTCATTTTGAGTTTTACACTTTTTATTTTATTTGTTTTAAATAAAATTTGTGCAGCTTCTAACAACACTATATCTGAATAGATACGATTGCTCATTTCAAAAAAAGTTAAGTTTTTGTAAGGCCCAAATGTTATTTTTTCTCTTTTTGCAGAAAGCATAAACTCCAACGTGTCCATATTTGGAATCGCATAAGGATTGGAGTTAAAACTATTATAGTAAAGCGCTGTTGCACTGTTTAATTGCTTTAACGATAATGTTTCTTTAAAAACATCTGAAAATATAAATGTTTTACTTTCTTCTTTCATTCTTTTCTTTTTCTTAGCGCAATTTTAATTTTCTATATCTTCTACCTCCAAATCTTCCACAGACAACTTACCACTTATTAAACGTGGTAATAATAAATCTCTGGTTTCTTGAAGGATTTGGTTTTTCTTTAAAAGAATAATTATTTCATCAAAAAATGATTTAGTAATACTTGAAAACCCCTCCAACAATTCATCTGTTGGCGTTAGAAACTTTAATTCCGACATATCAACCGGACTTAAATTTTGTTGTGCAGCTCCGTTTGAATAATTTTCTAAAGTCATTCTTAAAAAATCACTTCTGAAAAACAAATAAACATACTCAAACAAATTCTCTGTTTTAGGCTTCAATTTAGCAACACGCTGGTTTAAAAGATAATTATCTCCATAAACCAAACAGATTCTACCAATATTCCCTGTTAGAGAAAGTAAAATATCTTTATCCCTTAAAAGAATATCTTCCTTTATATTTTTTGGTAACTCTTTTATACAATCTGTTGTTTTAGTTACAAAAAAACCATTTTGAACATTTTTAATAGTTACCAATTTATAGTTACCTTCTTCTTTAAAAGTGTCACTTTTAAATGCATAGCCAGAAATAATATCAACAATATCTTTAATTGGTTTCTTCTCCCAACCTTCAGGAATCGCACCTTTTGTTCCGTAAGCAACTTTATTACCTTCTTTATCTAAAAAGGTAGCTTCTTTATAGCCAGGAAAACGAAACCGTACAAACCACTCTTTGTAGATTTCGGCAGCCATTTCTTCTAACAGCTTGATGCGTTGATTGTTGTTTTCTATTAAATCATCGTACGCAGAAAGGATGGATGCTATTTTTTTTTGGGTTGGTAGTTCTGGAATAACAACTTCAACCTTTTTAAAATCACTAAGTACTACACGTGGTATTGCTGCTCCAGATACATAACTAGCCATTAATCCTCTTATTCTAGGATCTCTTAGCAAATATTGAAAAAAAAGAGGTTCAATCTTGTTTTTATCCGGACGTAAAATAGCTATTGAAGAAAGAATTACTAAATCAATTTCTTTTTTTATTACAAATGTGTGTTTTAAATAATTATTCCCGTCTTTAATTATTAATATATCATCCTTTAAAGGTTTACAATCACCTTTAACCAATTTTTTATAATCCTCCTCTGGAATCTCTTTTATTGAAGAAAAATCCCATCCATAATCGGTCATATCCTTAGAAGAAGCCATAAGTCTCCCTCCTTTAAATTCCGAAGGGCTAAAGTGTGCCCCATCTGTGATTTTCAAACAAAGATCATCAACCGTAAATTTTGTATAATCTAAACTCATGAAATAATATTTTCTATATTAAATATTATCTTTTCTTCTAATTCTTTAGCCTTTAGGTTTTGTTCTTTTATTTTATTAAATTTTAATTGCATTTTGGACTTGAAACCTTCTTCTGTAATATTATCATCTTCAATTTCCACACCAACATAACGCCCAGCATTTAAAGAATAATCTTGTTCATCAACATATTCCGTTTTATCCGCCATTTTACACAAACCAACCACATCTTCATATTTTGCTTCTGGAAAACGAGATTGTAACCAATTGATATTTGTAAACCAATAGGCAGCTTGTTCTGTAGCTTCTAGATAATTTTGTAGCGCTTCTTCTAAAATTTTATCGGCTTTCGCTAAATCGTAATTGCTCCAAACTTTATCTGAAGATAATTTCAGGTTTTTGTCTGCTATTTTATAAAGTTCTAAAAGGGTGTTTACATCTTGCTTTAAGACATCGCTTTCAAGCTTATTTTGCACGCTAAGCGTGTTTAAGTATTCAGCAACTATATGTTGCGCTTTATTATCTAGAGGAGAACTCTCTAATGGATGTGTTAGCTTATTTAAAACAGTTTCATTTGTTTTAATTTCTGCACTTTTATAATTCTCTACTAGACTCAACAAATCAGCTTCTTTTAAAGCTTTTACTTTAGCAGGTGTGCGTTTGCTGTCTTTAGTTTCTTCAATGTGCTTTTTCAAGCTTTTAACTACCTTTTCAATTTGTAAGACTAAAGTTTCCTTTGCAGGTGCAATTTTATTTTCAGCTTGGTCTGCTGCTTTTATATAGGAATTAATTAACTCTAAATAGCGGTTCGTTTCACCACGATATAAGCGCACAATAGCCGCCAAATTTTGTTGGTTTTCTGGTGTCCATTCTCTATGTGCTCTGTCTATTTGGTTATACACATTACGCGCATCTAAAAACAAGATTTTGTTTTTACGATCTGTATGCACTTTTTGCTTATCAAAAAACCATAAAGTAGCAGGTAAGGTTACCGTTAAAAACATATTTGTTGGCATACTCACCATACAATCTACAATACCAGAATCTACTATATTTTTACGGATGTCGTATTCTGAGTTACGAGCATCACTTGCTGAATTAGGCATTACAAAACCTGCACGTCCATTTTTGTTTAATGAGGAAGCAAATAAGGAAATCCATAAATAATTGGCATCCGATATTTTATCGTCTTTTTTACCCTTATTTTTTGGTAAACCATATTTGTAAAAACGTTCATCGTTTTTAACCGTACTTTCTTTAACAGACTTTACATTAAATGGTGGATTTGCCATGACAAAATCGAACTTTCCGAATCCATCATAAGGATCACTATCGTAAGAGTTGGCTTCTGTAATTTCTCCTCTTAAATTATGTACTAGTAAATTCATTTTTGCTAAACGAACGGTTTCGCCCATGTATTCTTGTCCGTAGACATAGATATCGTTTAGGTCGTGCCCTTCGTGTGCAATAAAATCGGCAGATTGTACAAACATACCACCAGAACCACATGCAGGGTCGTAAATTTTACCTTTGTAAGGTTCAATCACCTCAACTATAAAACGTACTACAGAAGTTGGTGTAAAGAACTCGCCTCCTTTTTGTCCTTCGCTCATGGCGAATTTACCTAGGAAGTATTCGTAAATTTTACCAAATATATCTCCAGAAGCATCCATTGGAATGTCTGAGAACGATTTTAATAATTCTGGAAGAATATCGTCTTTCTTCTTTTCTATTTCAAAATAAGCTTCTGTTGGCAATACATCTTGAAACTTAGCATCTTGGTATTTTTCAATACCTTTCATAGCATCACGTAAGGCTTCTGCTCGTTTGTTGCCTTTTAATTTTAATAGATAATCATATCTAGCATTGTCTGGTAAATAAAAACCACAAGTTGCAAGGGCAATTTCTTGGATGGTGCGTTCCATTCTAGTGCCTTTATCTTTTTGATATTCTTTTAGAATTCCAGGTTCGTGTTGGCTATACTTATTTTCGGCAAACTTTAAGAAGATTAAACCTAAAACGGGTACTGCGTAGTCTGATGCTTTTAGTCCACCGTGTGCACGCATGGCATTGGCAGAATCCCAGAGTTTGTCTTCTAAGTTTTTTAATTGATCGTGATTCATATGTTATTCTATAAGTTTTTTAACTCGTTTTTTTAATTCGTTAGTTCTATTATCAGTGTATTCTTCTATTTCACTAGTAATAACATCCGTTTCTTTTAAAGTATGATTTGTTACTAAGTGAGGTGGAATAAAAACATTGTCTGATCCATCATCTGGTTTAAAAAAAGCAAAACCTTTATATACATTCAAATTAATTACTTCTCCTTTTTTGATATTACTATTTACTTCTTTTAGAGAATTTTCAGTTTTCGACCAGTTTTCAGTTTTTGGATTACTATCAATATAAATTTTAAACCACACTATCACATCAAACAATTGATAAAGAACACTTTGAAACAGGTAAGCCGTATTTAATGTTTTTACATGTTGGTCTATAGTAGATCTATGAGAACCGTTTTGTGTGATTGACAAAATGTTCCACAACATTGAAGAAATCTGCTCAGGGAGATGTGTCTCTTCTATATGTTGATATCCTTTTTCTGTGAACAATTCACCTTTATGATTTTTACCAGATAAAAACCTACTACTTTCATTTATAGAAATTGATGGTGTAATAAATGTGTTTGGTAATAATTGAAACTTATTGAATGCAATAAAAACATCTTCAACAATTTTTCTTAAAGAATTGAATTGATTTTCTGTAGTTGAATTATCAACACTTAATAATAATTTTAGTAAATCGGTACCGGCATTTTCACCAATATATTTTTCTGTACATACATCAAAAACTCGCTGATACTTGTGCCTAATTTGAGTGTCAATTTGCTTATCAGCAGCCTCTTTTATAGCTTTAAACAAAGCTTTATTATCTTTACTTTTAATAAAGATTGTTTCATCTGCCAGCATTTCTCTTGCACTCGCATGTTCACCTTGATCAATATAACCAGAGAAAATAAAATAGGGTATTTTTTTTCTTTCTGATAAACGATTAATTTTTTTTATAGAATTAAATAGGCCAGTTAAAGCTGCTTTTTCATCTTCAGATTCATTGTACACCATGGCATCTAAAATAACAGCATCATATTGCTCAATTTTAGAAGTCAATTCTTCCATTCCTAATTTAGATGTTTTACAACAATTGATATCCAAACCATTTAAGTAAGCAGAATCTAAAAAACCATCTTGCTTTTCTGCATCATCGTCTATCCATAAAACTTTATATCTATTCATCATTAAAGTGTTTCCATGTTAAACTTAAATTTAAAACCTACCGGAAAATTATTCTCTGGCTCATCGTACACTTCAAGTTTACCACCGAAATGCTTCGTGATTTCATTCACTTTCCAAAGACCAATACCTGTACCTCCCGTTCCCCCTGCTTTTTCACCTTTAATCAGAATTTTTTCTGCAATTCCTTTTGGAAATGGTTTTCCGTTGTTCATAAAACTAATTTCTAGAAAATCATCAATATAAGAAATATAAATTCTAAAAACATACAGTTTCGTTTTATCTACAAATCCATGGTTGATAGCATTTTCTACTAGATTGTTATAGATTTCTTCAAAATCATTTTTAGAAATACTAATCAAGGGCTCTCTCCCCTGAAAAGATTCTTTTTCAAGTATAATTTCGATTGAAAATAAATCATCTTGAACACCTCTTTCTTTACATTCCTTTATAAGATTATTTATGTTTAATATTTCTGCAGAATCATATTTTATATCATTCGTTAAGTTCTCTACATAATAAATAACCTTTTCCAAACTCTCTTGTAAACGTAAGAAACGTTTTTCAACAGTGACACCTCTTCTAGGATCTATGATTTGGTCTGATTTTAAAACACCTTCATTAATCTCCATCATGGTTGTTAAAACATCAGCAGAAGCTTTTACATTGTTTAAATGTTGCATGATATTATGCTTTTTAGACCCCAAATCTCTCATTTGAGACTCTTTAAGCTTTTCTATTTCTTTTTCAAAACCTAAGTCTTTTGCTATTGATTGAAAACGTGTTTTTCGTTCTTCTTCAAGTATCTCCTTTTGCTCTTCTAATACAGGAAGTAAGATTTTAATATTTTCTAAATCTTGACGTTTGATAAAAGAAATAGCAGCTCCTTTTACAAATTGATCTATTTGCGCTTTGACATAGTCTTTGTCTAATTCTGCAATAAGATATTCTACATTCACTAGATTTTGATTTACTGTAAAAGAATAAATCGAATTAGAAGAAAAAGCTAATTCCTCATTTTCTTTTTTAGTAAACGTAGGTTTTAACTTATTTCCTAACCTAGCTATTAATAAAAAACCATCCTCTAAAATTCGATCATCTGGTCTTAACTTTACTTCGCCTAATGATTCTATATTCAATAAATAAGAATCTGGAGTTGAGGATAAATCTTTTATGCTAACTTTTTTATAAAACACCTCAGGTTCTAAACGCCTAGGTCTTACATAGTTTAAAACTTCCCTTAATTTGACAGCTTTAGTTAAATCTATCTTATTCAAAGCCTCAACTTCAATATATCTACTAGGTAGTAATTGAAATTCTTGATTTTTAATTTCACTAACAGATACAGATTTTGAGAAACCAATTTCATCAACATTATTTATACTATTCCTCCACGAATGAAGACATGTAGAAATTTTTAAAACATCCTCATCACTTAAAACTCTTTGTGATTTATTGATCATTTGACCTAAATCTAAAGCATCTATGAATAATATTTCATTCTTATGAATTTTGTTTTTATTCAAAATCCATAAAGAACTAGATATACTGCTATATGAAAGTAGCTGAGAAGGCAATGTAATTATTGCTTCAATAACATCAGCATTAATCAAGTGTTTTCTTATTTCACCTTCTTTACCACTTGAAAACAAAGAGCTATTGTTCAATAAGACAGCTGCCTTTCCTGTATTGTTTAAATGATAAACCGCATGCTGAATCCACGCAAGGTTTGCATTGTTTTTTGGTGGTACACCCAACTGAAATCTAGGATCTGAATCGCTGAAATCCATAGACCAATTTTTCAAACTAAACGGAGGATTCATTACTACAAAATCTGCTCTTGTATCAGAAAACTCATCATTTAACAAAGTATTTTTGGCCTCTCCAAAATAAACTTCATTTTTTTTATTAAATGCAAATCTTAATTTAGCCAATGCTAAAGTAGAAGACATATATTCTTGTCCATAAAATTGAAAATCACCTTTAGGGTTATTTTCTTTAATTTTTTGAAAAAAACCTCCTGTACCACAAACTGAATCCAAGACTATACCTTCTTTTGGATTCAAAACTTTGACCATTAGCTGTGACACGGACGTCGGCGTTGTGAATTCTCCACCTTTTCTTCCTTCACTATCTGAAAACCTTAAAAGTAAATCACCAATAATTGTAACAAAATCTATATCATAACTATTGAAGTCAATCTCAGAAACTCCAAAAAAGAGTCTCTTTATTATATTTTCAATATTATTGAACTGAAAATTAAATGTACTGAACGTTCCCGCTAATTTATCATTTGAACGCTCTAATATATTAAAAGCATCCAGTAAATTATTTTTGAAATAAGCACTACCTATTTGACCAATTAAAAAATCCCATCTCGCTTGTTTAGGAATATGAATATCATCATAAAACTCTGAACGAAACGTGTCATTAATATACTTTAGACAAATTAAGGAGATAAATATTTCTTTTAACTCACTAACATCTATATGACCTCTATTAATATTTACAACTTCCCAAATTCTCTTATCTAAAATATTCATCACACTAAAATTAATATTACTCTGCAAATTAAACTCTAATTAATGCAACATAACCGCACAGTTAACTTGGATAATATTTATTTATTGAATTAGCATGCTCCAACATTTGTTCTTTTAAATTATCTGGAGCTAAAACCTGTACATCTTTACCATAGGACAAAATCTGTTGTACCAATTCTTTATTGATAATTGTTTCAAACCAAACTTGGTCTTGTTTGTCATCTTCAAAAAACTCTTCGTAATCAGGGTGGAAAGGTTTTGTTTTAAAATACTGTTCTCTACCATTATAAAAACGTAAAACAACTTTTACTATTTCAGCATCTTTAGCTCTAACCACACCTACCATCGTTCTAAAAAAGGTTTCCCAATCTACTTTAGACTCTATATGAGTAACATCTTCAAGAACATTAAATTTGATTAATCTTTCATCCAAGGGAATACTCCATTCTGAATTATTATTGGTGTTATTTAAACCAAAGACAAACCACCTATTATTATACTGTTTTAAAATGTGTGGATGGAATTCGAAAGTTGACGGTACATTATCTTTAAAACCTTTAAAGGTTATTTGTAGTACTTGTTTTTTCTTAATTGCAAGGTATAATGGCTTTAAATGTTTAATTCCTTTATACTCTTCATTTTGGTCGTAGAATAAGATTTTAGAAGTATCGGTATCCTCATCTTCACCATCTTGAAATTTAACCAATGCTTCAGCTAGTTTATCATATTTTGGATGATTTTCAAAACGTTCTAATAACTGTTGTGAAGCATCAATTAAATATTGCTCGTACTCTAATAATGGTTGTTGGGCTATTGAAAAATTGGTGTCTGAATATTGAAGAATTCTTGCTTTTTCTGGAAGTGGCGCATCAAAACCATTTTCTTTATCTCTAAAAACTTTTAAATCAGCTCTAAGTGTTCTAGTTTCGATACCTTCACCAGGGTATATTTCAGCAATTTTATCATTTACGTATTCTAATAATTGATTAAACGTAAATGCTTTAGTTCGAAAACAGTAATCTATTATGTTATACCTTAGATGTGCATGTTTGCTATTTGCCATGATATTGAAGTACAGTTTTTAAAAGTTGAATATATTACATATAGCTCTAGTAAACAATATAAATTTTGAAAAAACACAAAGGAGTTCGTTTAGAACTAACTTCTCTTATTAATAATTCCATTTGTATTTGATTAAAGTAGATTAACTAGAAACGAGGTTGGATTTTAGATTAAAGAGTTAGGAAAATTTAGAATTCAACATTTAAAATTAAAATTCTTTCATGAGATTTCTCTTTATTACATAGCTGATTGATTTGGTTAATCGACAGTCCAAATTTGTAGGCTTTGATATTAAATGGCATTGCAATACCGATTCCACCAAGTGTAATTAGTGAATGGATTTCTAAATTCTCACGTTCATCTTTCCCAAAGAATGTTGTTAAATGCTCAAAGCTTGTAGCAAGCGATTGAGTAAATGACTTTATGAATGGAATTGGATTTTCTTCGGATAACAGTTTGTTGATTTTGTCAACTGCATTTGTTTCCCAAAGCGAATTGAAATGAACTCTAAGGGTATAGACCAAAACATCATCTTCGTTAATTCTATACTCAATCGAAGAAATGGATTTGTAAATTTTTTCGAAACGAGTTTTAATCTCCTCAATCAAAGTTTCTTTTTCTTCGCCACCGTACAAATGTACGTTGAACATAAATTGAGCTTTGATAATTTCTAAGTTGGAAGGCTTTTCCCCCTATTGTTCTGAAAAATTAACATTTGGATTGCTTCCGATTCATCTATGACTCGATAAGTGGTAGACGAAGCATTTTGAATTGTGCTCAACATTTTTAGCAAATACAATTCATCTTTATTCACCAAATGAGAAGTAAAAAAGTCAAATGCGGTTACAATGCGTTTGGCTGATTCAGTTTCAAGTCCGTTTTTATCTTTTTTGATTTGGTCAATTACATAGTCTTTGAAAAGCTGTTTATCATAATCTACGGTCTCAAAACGGTAAGTTGATTTTCTCTTGATTATGTCTTCAAAAGATCCTTCTTCCTTTTCTGTTAGTGGTCTGATTTGCTTAAGTCTTGTGAATAAGGCTGAAAGAAATATAACGATAGTCGTCATTCTTTGCTGACCGTCAATAACGCCAAATTTATTATCTGCTTGTTCTTCAAAAAGAAAGTGCCCGAAGTAATATTTTGACTTGGTTGTACTTCGATTGTAGTCTTCTAAGTCAGAGAGGAAAACATTTATTTGTTTTGGCAGATTTGACTTTTCAAGTTCTGTATCCCAAGAATATGCTCTTTGATAGGTTGGCACAAAAATTCGATTACCTGCCAACATTTGTTTAATAGTGGTTGATGCTTCCATTTGTTTATTTCTTAATTATTTGTTTTCTGCAAATGTCGAAAGTCAGTCCGTCAAAACGTGTCGTTGTTCTTTTGCACGGTCGTCTTTTTTTACATTGAAGGTAACTAGATATACGATTACTAAAAGCATCATTTTTGGATGAATATAACAGGTTATAGATACTTTTAATGATCTTTTATATTTATATATGTAATATTATCTTTTATCAAAACAATCCTTATCAAAAGCCACTAAATTAAATAATTGTCGCATACGAGACCGAACTCTATTTCCATATCTTTCTTCTAATTCTTTTGCGTTGAGGTTTGTTGTTCCGTGAGTTTTTTCCTTTTTCTTTGGGCTTAGATATAAATCATAACGTGATAGTAATATTTCCCCCATGACATTGCAATCTTGCCCAAAGTGTTTTCCTTGTGGTTCTACTCCAATATCGTCAAAGCAATAGAAATTTGAATTTCCATAGTCTTCAATTGTTTTGTATCCGATATGATTGAAGCCAAAAACAACATTTCTACTAGGGATTATTTTGTATTGTGATTTATGAGGTGTAAGATACCGGACTAACTTCATTAAGGATGTTTTTCCGCAACCTACTGGTCCAGACAACAACAATCCTTTATGAGGATCTAAATTGTGTTTTCTGCACTTTTCAAAATCTTGGACTGTATACACACAGAGTTTGTAAATAATTTCTAAATCATCAGATTGGATTTTAAAATCTTGTCCAAACAACATTCTTCCTTTTGCATCTAAATAGATTAGTATTTTATCAAAATCATATTGAATGCAATTATTATTGAATGACCCTAGTTCATAGCTGAGGTTGGCTTCTTGAATTATGTGTGGTGTCATAATGATATTTTATTAATACATTTTCTTTTTCCAGAACAAAATTATATTTTTCAATATATTCTTTTGCCTTGATATCTTATGTTCATTTTTTTCTTGATAAAAAAAAGAACCAAAAAAATCAAGATCTCTGTAGGAAATTACTTCGTACCATTTGATTCACAATTCCATGCTCTTTTTCTTTCAGAAACGCACTTCCATTGTTCCACAAATTATTTCTTCAGAGACTCATTTAAAAATTGAAATTCATTGAATAAATTTTGCTACAATGGTTCGTTGTAATTTTTATTTTTTTCAACTTTTAAAAAATCTAAATTTTGTGATTCCTGTTTATATTGTTTATTATCTTTATTAATGTTTATATAAGGACCCGATGCCTGTACACAGCCTGTACCACTTTTGGTACGGTAGTGGTTCAATACTTGTTCGGTACTTGTACCGAAATCGAACATGTTAATCGTACTTCCTAACTGAGGGTTGTATGAAGGCTTATATTTTAAATATTTCCATTCATCTAAATCCGTTATACATTTATGATACGTGCCCTTTGATCCAATGCGAGATTGTTGCATAATTTCATTTCTATTTATAAAGAACTCCTTAGAAAACCTTGCATTATTCCAAGTATGAAATAATGCAAGATACAGACTCACATGTGTTGTTTTCAATCGTTTGTCTAGTGGGATTTTTAGAAAGAAATTATTTAAATGTGCTATATAATTTACCCTTGACATATTCCAGTGCTAGTTTTGGACTTTGTTTTCGTCCATTACCTGCTGAATTTCATCTGCGTCATAATAAATAATCCCTCCTATTTTCGTGTATGGTAACGTTCCGTTGATACGTAATGTTTGAAGTGTTCCTGGACTTACTTGTAATAATTCCATCAATTCGGAAGATTTCAAATATTTCTTCTTTTTTATTGATGGTTGTTTTTTTAGAAGACTCTCAATCTCTTCTAACATTTCCATTTTAAATTCTCTTAAATCTTCTGTTGTAATAATTGCTGTTGGCATTGCTTTATCTTTTTAATTAATAAATAGTACGATTTGACTTTCGTACTACAAAATTGCAACGATTTGATAGAATTAATACGGTAGTTTTTTTACCTACCGTTAAATAAACTCAAAATAAAAAACCTCAGCATTTTCAAAGGCTGAGGTTTTTGTGTGATTTTTAAATTCAGTATTTATGAGTAAAAAACAGAAAAACGTAAGGTCAAAAAACTTACGTGTTTTTTATGCATCTTCTAATTCTAATCTTTCAGCTAGTTTAGATGTTAATTTCATTAGAAACTTTGTTTGATCCTTGTTCCTGTTCTTAATATCAGCATAGGTTTTGTAATAATTACCCAAATCAATATTAAACATACTACCGAAAACATCTGTTAATTGTTTTATATGTGAGTCACCACCATTAATAGAACCAGATGCCTTTAGCGCATATATAAGCTCAATTAAATCTGCTTTTGATGAAGTCCATAATAAATCGGAAGAGTTTAGTTTTTTATTTTTTTTTGCATCTGGACAGCTTTCATTTTCATTTTTTATGACTTCTAGCTCCTTCATATAAAACCTCGTGAGCAAGTCATAAGCTACCACCTCAGCAGCCAACATATCATGTGAAGTATTAAATTCAGGATCAGAGCACAACACTGAATCAGAACCAAATAAATTAAATTGTCCATTATTTCTAAAAAAGTACTTATCATCCAACAATGTTTCTGAATTTTTTAAATATTTATAGAATACAATGTTTTTCTTTTTTTTAGATTCTAGTTTCTTAAGAGCTGCTTTAATATGAGCTTGTTGAACACATATTGTAGCATTCGGTTTTTCTATATAAAACGAAACTTGACAAGAATAAGACTTCATGTCTCCACAAATTTTGGGTTTGATGTATTTAAAAAAATAAATTTCATCTTCTTTTGTTTTGAACGAATTACTCCTAACATATAATCTTAGTTCCTGCAATAAAGATTGGGTAAGTTTAATTTTCTCCTTTAAAATCTCATGATTATCACTGAAATTTAGCGCAACTTTTTTCTTTCGATCAGCGTAACTGTCGATTATGAGTAGGATATTTTTCATATAATTTTTTTAGCAGACTAAAATTACAAAAAAAGATTCACTCTTAATAAATGTTAATCCTAGAATCCGCCTCGTTTTTTGGGGTTTTACCATCTAACAGATCTCTAAGTTTATTCATATCCTCACTAACTTTGGTCTCTACAACCTTTGCATATATTTGAGTAGTTGAAAGCTTGGTATGACCTAGCATCTTTGAAACTGTCTCAATTGGTACACCATTGGTTAAGGTTACCGTAGTTGCGAACGTATGGCGTGCCATATGAAAAGTAAGGTGTTTAGTTATATCACACAATGCTGCAAGTTCTTTTAAATAATCATTCAGCTTTTGATTGGACATTTTAGGAAAAAGTGTACCTGTAGAAAGTGCTTTTTGATTATCACTATAATCCTCTATTAACTCTTTTGCTTGTCTTAATAAAGGCACCTTCACAGGAGTCCCCGTTTTATGGCGTTTTGTAATAATCCATTTATTCCCATCAATACCAAGTAGTAAATTATTTTTTGTCAATAGCATTATGTCCATGTATGCAATTCCCGTGTAACAACTAAAAACAAAAAGATCTCTTACAAACTTTAAACGATTACTTCCCGGAATGTATTCTTCTATTCTTTCCAGCTCCTTTTGGGTTAAAAATTCTCTTTCTGATTTCTCGTACCTAGACTTAAACCTAATAAATGGATCCTTATCAATCCACTCCATCTTATAGGCCATCGTTGTCATTTTTCTTAACCTTTGGATATGTTTCATCACCGTGTTATTCTTAATTGGTTTGAGGTTACCTTGAGGCTTGTGATTCAAAAGAAAATATTCAAATCCTATGAGGAAAGAATACTTCAATTCATTTAGAAACATGTTTTTAACCTTGTACTCTTTTAAAATAAATTTAAGCATATAATTCTGTGACGTTTTATAATGTCTTAATGTCACTGCATTTAGTTTAGGCCCCATTTTGGTATTATGATACTCAAACATATCTAATAAAGAATACTGAATATTATCCAATCCTAAATAACGCGATTTTACTGATTGAGAAGTAATAATTTTATTTTCTTGTTTCAGCTCCTGGTAAGCTACAAAAATGTCGTTCTTAGTTTGCTCAATATATCGATTTGTTAACCTAGCTCTTTCTCCATTACCTTTTACACAGGCACGAGCAGAATCCCAATTAGAAAGGTCAACTTTCCTTTTTAAACTGATATTAGCTCTCTTTTGATTTACAGTAATTCTAGCAAAAATTTCTGCTTCATTGTTTTTTAAACGTGAACGATTTATCCAAATTAGGATATTGAAGGTACTTGATGCTCTCATAATTGTCGTCTTTAAGTGAAACTTATTTTAGACGAAAGTCAAATCAACTATTAAGAACAGTTTACAGTCACAAATTATTCATTTTGTTGACCATATTGTTAACGGAAATAGATGAATAATATTTACTTTATGTACAATTCAATTTCTAAACCCATTGGTTTAACTGGTATGCCGACCTGTTACCCCTTAAAATTTGTTAACCGAACTGTTGACCGATTTGTTGACCGAATATATGATTTTTTACTCATATAATCGATATGTCGGAAAACAAAAAACCCTGTAAACATATGATTTACAGGGTTTTGACGGAATTTGCTGTTTCCTTCAGTGAGCGCAGAAGGATTCGAACCTTCGACCGCCTCCTTAGAAGGGAGGTGCTCTATCCAGCTGAGCTATGCGCCCATCCATAAACAACAAGTGTTTATAAATGCTTTTAAATGTCTACAGACTAATTTGTCGGGGTGGCAGGATTCGAACCTGCGACCTCCTCGTCCCAAACGAGGCGCGATGACCGGGCTACGCTACACCCCGAGTATAGCTTTAAATTTTAAATGCGGAGAGGAAGGGATTCGAACCCCCGGTACCCGTAAAGGTACAACTCCTTAGCAGGGAGCCCCGATCGACCACTCCGGCACCTCTCCAATATTTAAAATATTATTATTATTTAATCTGTAAAAGAACTTAATTTTGCGAGTGCAAATCTAAAGCAACTCAATGTATTTCACAACATTTTTTTAATTTTTTTTTACTTATTCTAAAAAAATAATATAATTTAAATTCACACATCAAAATTAATACAAAACCACGTCGCACCAACTAATTGACAACAAGAATATTACTCGTTTTACTCAGGATATTCTATTCGTAAATGATAAATATTTTTCAGCTTCTTTTTTAAGACTTTTTTTATTGTTTCAATTTCTCTAAAAGTAATTGATGCGTTTCTAAACTGCCCCTCCTCCATTTGTTTTGCCGTAATTTTATCAATCAAAATATCAATAGATTGAGCTGTTGGTGTTTTTAAACTCTTTGAAGCCGCTTCAGCCGCATCACACATCATCAAAATAGCCGTTTCTTTTGAAAAAGGTATTGGTCCAGGATATTGAAAATCTGTTTTATCTACACCTTCCAAATTACCATCTTGCGCCTTTTTATAAAAAAAATAAACAGTACTGGTTCCATGATGCGTTCTAATAAAATCAATAATACGATCAGGCAAACCATTTTTTTTAGCCAATTCTATTCCGTTTATTACATGATCAACAATAATACGTGCACTATCTTTTGCAGGAAGCTCATCATGAGGATTCACTGAGGTAGATTGATTTTCTGTAAAATACATCGGATTTACAATTTTCCCGATATCATGGTATAAAGCCCCTGTTCTAACCAACATAGAATTAGCACCAATTTCATTAGCTGATGCTTCTGCTAAATTAGCTACCTGCATGGAATGCTGAAACGTACCAGGAGCACGTTCATTAAGCTCTCTTAATAATTTCGAGTTGGTATTTGACAATTCCAATAAAGTTACATCCGAAACCAAACCAAATAATTTTTCATAAAACCATATTAAGAACAGCGACAAAAATGACAACACACCATTCAACGCAAAAAGCACAAAATAATTCCAGTTCATTTGAGTTATATTCCCCTCATGAATAATAGAAAAAGCAAAATAGGTTAACATATAAATTAAAGTAATTTGCCCAACTGAAATAAATAAATTAGCTCTTTTATATAGTTCTGAAACCGTAAGTATCGTTACAATACCTGCAATAATTTGTAAATAAATAAATTCAAAACTATTTGGCACAACAAAACCTAAAAGCAACACTGTTAACACATGGGTAAACAATCCCAATCTAGCATCAAAAAATGCTTTTAAAATAATTGGCAGCAGGCTTAATGGTACCACGTATAAATAATCAACCCTATACTTAATGGTAAACGTTACCAATAATATCATCAAAACAATATTGAAAAAAATAAAAGAAACTTTTGTATTATCATCAAAAATCTCCGGCCTATCCTTTCTTAAAAAAAGCAACAACATTAACAAGGCAAGAGCTACCAATACAGTATACCCAAAAACAATCCAACTATAATTACTCTTATTCCATATTTGAGATTTATACTCCTCTTTTAAAGAGTTAAGAATCGCTAACTTTTTTCCCTCAACAATATCTCCTCTAGAGATAATTATTTGTTGAGCAGCGATTCTACCTGTCGTATAAGAAATCGTATTCAATTCACCTCTTAAAGCTTTATCAGTTAATTCCGCATCAAATTTCACATTTGGTTTCACTACATCGGTCAAAACATTGATTAAAATATCTTTGTAAATCACACTATTATTTTGTGCTATTTTCTTCTGAAGCACCCCTAACAAATCTCTAGTTAGCACCAACTCATTAAACAGCACCTCTGTAATTTCATTACCTCGCCTTAAAACAATTTTCTTATTTACATTAATTACTCTAGACTCGCTATCAGGCTCCAAAAATCCATTTTTATAAATTTCATCTAGTATACTTTTTCCTTGCGAAAGGAGTATTTTGTAATATAAAGAGTCTTTAGCTAATTGCTGAAAACGATTTTTCATTGATGCTTCAACAGCATTTCTAGTGTTTATATCTGTAGCAAAAAACAACTTGGATCTTTTAATCACCTCTTCCTTTTCTTTTGCAATAAGAGCAGGACTTTTTTGGATAGCAAAATCAAAAGGAGCATACAAAGACTCATACTGCCAAGGTTTTCCTTTTTGAAATTCATATTTGAACTTTCCTCCTTTCGGAAAAGAATAAACTATTAAAAAAGTAGTAATTACAAATAGAAAAACTTTATAAATTATAGAGTTATTCTGATATATTTTATTTAAGATATCTTTCATTAAAAAATAATTGTAATCAAAAATAAACAATTTAACAGTGATAATTGAAAATCCCGAAAAGAGAATCTCATATAGACCTCAATTAACTTCAATTCTGATAAGCTTAGTAAAACAATTCTAAAAATAATTGAGTATTTTAGCACAGTACCTAAACTTTTATTTATGAAAAATCAAGTTGTCATAGTATCTGCTGTTAGAACACCTATAGGAAGTTTTTTAGGAGGTTTATCTTCTGTTCCTGCAACAGAGTTAGGTGCTATTGCAATTAGAGAAGCCATAAACAGAATAAAATTAAATCCATCGTTAATCGATGAGGTTTTGATGGGAAATGTATTACAAGCTAATTTAGGTCAAGCACCTGCTAAACAGGCTGCTCTTTTAGCAGGTATCCCTTATAACGTTCCATGCACAACCGTAAATAAAGTTTGTGCTTCTGGAATGAAAACCATAATGCAAGCTGCGCAAGCAATTTCTTGTGGCGATGCCGAAGTTATAGTTGCTGGAGGAATGGAAAACATGTCGCTAGTTCCACATTATTTAAACTCTAGAAACCCAAACAAATTTGGAGATATTATTGTCAACGACGGCTTATTAAAAGATGGTCTAACTAATGTATATGACCAAAAACACATGGGAGTTTGCGCTGACCTTTGTGCTACTGAGAATAACATTTCTAGAGCAGAACAAGATCAATTTGCTAAAGAATCATATTTACGATCAGCGAAAGCATGGAAAGAAGGAAAATTTGCAAATGAAATAGTTCCTGTAGAAATTGCTCAGCGAAAAAGAGATTCTATATGGATTACAGAAGATGAAGAATATAAAAAAATTAATTTTGAAAAGGTAGACAAATTAAAACCTGCATTTTCACCAAATGGTACAGTAACAGCTGCAAATGCTTCTACACTAAACGATGGTGCAGCCGCTCTAATACTAATGTCAGAAAAAAAAGCAGAAGAACTAAACTTAATACCTCTTGCCTATATTAAAGGTTATGCAGATGCCTCAAATTCTCCTGAAAAATTCACTACCGCGCCCGCAAAAGCAATTCCAAAGGCTTTACAAAAAGCAAAGATCAAATTAGAAAACGTCGATTATTTTGAACTAAACGAAGCGTTTTCAGTTGTTGGATTAGCTAATTGTAAATTATTAAACATAGATCCTGGTAAAACAAATATAAATGGAGGTGCAGTATCATTAGGACATCCCTTAGGTTGTTCAGGAGCTAGAATTGTTGTTTCTTTGCTGCATATATTAAATCAACAAAACGCAACTATTGGAGCGGCTAGTATTTGCAACGGAGGCGGCGGAGCTAGTGCAATAATTTTAGAAAAAATCAACATCGGTTAATGGATTACGGAATTTGTAATTTAAGTATCGTTCCTCTTCGAAGCGAACCTTCCAATCAAACAGAACTTATTTCTCAAGTTCTATTTGGTGAGCATTTCAAAGTTTTAGAAATACGAAAAGAATGGAGTAAAATTCGTTTGGCTTTTGACAAATACGAAGGTTGGATTGACAATAAACAATTTATTTTAATTTCCGAAGAAAAATATGACTCTTTAGAAAAGGAAGGACTAACACTCGCGGGTAATCTTGTTGACTTTATTTCAAACGAAAACAATGAACTCTCTACAATTCCCCTTGGTGCCAATATACCTAACTATAAAAACACAGAATTTACAGTTGGAGAAACACCATACTCATATGAAGGTGATATAATTACGGGGAAACACAGTAAAAACAACTTGATTAAAACCGCATTTTTATTTTTAAATACTCCATATCTTTGGGGAGGTAAAACTCCATTTGGAATTGACTGCTCTGGATTTTCGCAAATGGTCTATAAACTAAATGGCTATAAACTATTAAGAGATGCTTCTCAACAAGCTACACAAGGTGAGGTTTTAAGCTTTATAGAAGAAAGTGAACCTGGTGACTTAGCCTTCTTTGACAATAACGAAGGAAACATTACACATGTAGGTATTATCATGAAGGACAATTATATAATCCATGCACATGGAAAAGTAAGAATCGATCGTCTAGATCATTCTGGGATTTATAATGTAGACACAAAAAGACACACACACAAGCTAAGAGTAATTAAAAAAATTATATAGTTTTATAAACAAAAAAACCGCCTAAATTTAGACGGTTTTTTTATTTCAAAAATTTATTATAAACTATCGTAAATAGCTTTCATTTCTTTTTGTTTCTCATACATTTCTAAAACTTCATATAGTCCAACTAAAGTTTTCAAAACATCTTTGCTTTCTTTATTAGACTCATAAGCCTTTTCATAATATGGTAACGCTTCAGCATAAACTTCTTTTTGCTTTAACAAAAGTTTATCGTATTTCTTAAAATCACTCAAACTCTTATTCATCTCCTCAATAATAGGAGTAACTTTTTCCAACACACAAGCCCCAAGATTGTTGTAAGCATCTGAATAATCTGGCTTTAACTTAACAGCCTTATTAAAATAATCCATAGCTTCCTCAATATAATTTTCCTGCATTGTTATCACTCCAGCATTATAATAAAGATATGGATCTGTAGGATTAATTGATATCGCTTCCTTTATTCCCGCTAGGAATTTTTCATTATCACCTAGTTCAAAATAAATATTAGCTTCACTAATCACTAAATTATAATCTTTTGGAAATAATTTTTTAGCCTCAGCAATTGCTGACAATGCAGCTTCTTTATCTCCTTTTGCTATATAACTCAAAGCAATATTCCTTGCAATATCTCCAGTTCGAGATTTAGAAACTACAACCTCAGGATCTTTTGCTATTTTCATAGCAACTTGACGCTGCATATCTTTTGCATTATTAAAATACATTACTTCATCATTTATGATGTTAGTTGCTTTATATGAAGTAGAGATACCCGTGTAACCCATATCCAAAAGTCGTTTATAGATTTCAATACTTTTGTCGTAGTCTTTATTAAAATAAGAAGACAAAGCTGCATTTTCTAAATATACAGTATCTGCACTACTTAAATTATACACTAATTCAAATTTCTCGCTTGCTGTTTTGTAATCTTTCTCTTTATACGATTTAGAACCTGCTTTTGCGGTTCTTTGAACTACTTTATTAATAATAACACCAGCTTCTGCACTATATTTTTGTTTCTTCTGAGTTTTTTCAAAATCAACTAACTCTTGAAAAGATGTCGCTACTTTAGTATCATTTTTTCCATCTAACCCTGCACCAAGAGAAGCTTTTGCTTTTAAATACAAATACTTACTTTTAGATTTAGGATCCATGTCCTTATACATAGTTTCTACTTGCTTTAAAGAAGTCCACACTGCAGAATATTCTCCTTTTTTCAAAGCTTTGGCTGCTACTTTTAACTCTTTTTTTTGTCCTGTTACTGATACACTTAACGCAAGTGCCGCCAGTAATAACAATTGATTTTTCATCTATTTAATTTTATCGTTTTACTTATTTATTAGTTGTATTCTCAGAATCCGACTGCTCTGACTCTCCTGACGTATCAATAGTCATACCATTTTCATCAACTTCCACTTCTTCTTCGTCTTCATGCATAACTTTAGCTACAGCCGCAATAGAATCCGAATCTTTTATGTTGATTAATTTAACCCCCTGAGTAGCTCTACCCATAACGCGTAGATCTCCTACCGCTAAACGAATAGTAATACCCGACTTATTGATAATCATCAAATCATCATCATCAGTTACATTTTTAATAGCAACAACATCACCTGTTTTCTCAGATACATTTAATGTTTTAACTCCTTTACCTCCACGGTTCGTAACTCTATAATCCTCTAATTTAGAACGTTTCCCATAACCTTTCTCAGAAACTACTAAAATGTTACTTTCCATATCATCTACAGCAACCATTCCAACAACCTCATCATCATCATGGCCTAAAGTTATACCTCTTACCCCAGATGCATTTCTACCCATTGGCCTAGTTTTTTCTTCTTCAAAACGAATAGATTTACCAGACTTCAATGCTAACATTACCTGGCTATCACCTGTAGTTAGTTTTGCTTCTAATAATTCATCATCCTCTCTAATAGTAATTGCAGCAATACCATTAGTTCTTGGTCTAGAATACTGTTCTAATAAAGTTTTCTTTACTTGCCCTTTCTTTGTAGCCATGATAATATAATGACTATTTATGTATTCTTGATCTTTTAAATCTTGAGTGACTAAGAAAGCTTTTACCTTATCGTCATTTTCAATATTTATTAAATTCTGTAAGGCCCTACCTTTGGATACTTTTGTTCCTTCTGGAATTTCATAAACGCGCATCCAAAATACTTTTCCTTTTTGCGTAAAGAACATCATATA
The DNA here is from genome assembly GCA_042584125.1 of Bacteroidota bacterium. Taxonomy (GTDB): domain Bacteria; phylum Bacteroidota; class Bacteroidia; order Flavobacteriales; family Flavobacteriaceae; genus Flavicella. Next base: position 36,936 of record JBHOTE010000004.1, on the reverse strand, counting down.
TTGATGATTCGTTCCAACAAACAAGTGCTCTAAGAAATCTTCATTCCTAGTCGCAACCCCTTTTTGACCTCTTCCTCCTCTATTCTGTGTTTTATATTCTGATAATGGAGTACGTTTTACATAACCTGCATGAGAAATAGTTACTACAACTTTTGAATCTGGAATCATATCCTCAATTCTCATATCAGCACCCCCAAACTCAATCTGAGACCTACGTTCATCACCGTATTTATCTCTAATTGTAGTTAATTCTTCTTTAATTATGTTCATTCTTCTAGGCTCATTCGCCAAGATATCCTTTAAGTCAGTAATTAAAAGCATAATTTCCTCATACTCACTTCTTAACTTATCTTGCTCTAAACCTGTTAACTGACGCAAACGCATTTCCACAATAGCTTTTGCCTGAATTTCAGTCAAACTAAACCTATCAATCAATCTTTCTCTTGCCTCATCTGCATTTCCAGATGCTTTGATAATAGCAATTACTTCATCTATATTATCACTTGCAATAATTAACCCTTCTAAAATATGAGCTCTTGCTTCTGCCTTCTTTAACTCAAACTCAGTTCTTCTAACTATCACTTCATGTCTGTGTTCAACAAAATAATGAATCATTTGTTTAAGATTCAGCATTTCTGGACGACCATTTACCAATGCAATATTATTAACACTAAAAGAAGTTTGAAGTGATGTGTATTTAAATAATTTATTCAATACAATATTAGGAATAGCATCACGTCTTAAAACGTAAACAATACGCATTCCATTTCTATCCGATTCATCACGAATATTGGAAATCCCTTCAAGTTTTTTATCATTAACTAATTCAGCAGTTTTTTTAATCATTTCTGCTTTATTAATTTGATAAGGAATCTCTGTAACAATAATACATTCACGTCCTTTTACTTCTTCAAAAGTTGCCTTTGCACGCATTATAATTCTTCCACGTCCTGTATGAAAAGCATCTTTAATTCCTTCCGTTCCATAAAGAATCCCTCCGGTAGGAAAATCAGGTGCCTTGATATGCTGCATCAACTCATCAATCTCGATTTCTCTATTATCAATGTAGGCAATTGTTCCATTTACAACTTCTGTTAAATTATGAGGAGGCATATTTGTAGCCATTCCTACGGCAATTCCAGAAGCTCCATTCACCAACAATGTTGGAATACGAGTTGGTAATACAGTTGGTTCTTTTAAAGTATCATCAAAATTCAGCTTATGATCAACAGTATCTTTTTCAATATCTGCCAACATATCCTCAGATATCTTCTTCATTCTAACCTCTGTATATCGCATTGCTGCTGGACTATCTCCATCTACAGAACCGAAATTCCCTTGTCCATCAACCATCATATATCGAACACTCCAATCTTGAGCCATACGAACCATTGCATCGTATACCGAAGTATCTCCGTGTGGATGAAACTTTCCTAATACTTCCCCAACAATTCTAGCTGACTTTTTGTAAGACCCAGTTGCCTTAATACCTAATTCATGCATTCCAAATAAAACTCTTCGATGCACAGGTTTTAACCCATCTCTTACATCAGGTAATGCCCTAGAAACAATAACCGACATTGAATAATCAATGTAAGCCGATTTCATTTGTTCCTCAATATTAATAGGTATCAACTTTTCTCCGTCTGCCATATAATAATATCTTTTATTTTTAATTGTTTTTTTATCTAAAGAGCAAGATACATCTTTTCATATTTTTAGCCATAAAATACTACTTAGATTTCTGTATAGTTATTAACATTTTTGATAGTTTTTTAACAGTTTATATTCTATTGAAAATCAGCTTTGTTTTTACTAAAAAAAAGGCTAGTTTAATGTTTTTAATAACAATCAGGTTTGTTTTGTAATTTTTTATAAAAAATTCTACTAAATTTACCTAAATCAAAACAAATAACTATGGACGATAATTTTTCACAAAGAGTAAAAGACGTGATAGGCTATAGTAAAGAAGAGGCCTTAAGGCTTGGTCACGATTTTATCGGAACCGAACACTTAATCTTAGGCGTACTGAGAAAAGCTGAAGGAAAAGCAATAGATATACTAACCTCCTTGGATACCAATTTAGATTATCTAAAGAAAAAAATAGAGAGCTTAACACCTTCTGAACCTAGTTTTAACCAAGAAGTTGAAAAGAAAAAATTACACTTAACTAGACAGGCTGAAAAAGCACTAAAAACAACTTTTCTAGAAGCTAAATTATACCAAGATAACGCAGTAAATACTGCGCATTTGTTACTGTGTATTTTGCGTAACGAAAATGACCCTACTACAAAGCTTTTAAATAATTTTGAAATAAACTACGAGGACGTGAAATCTATTTTTAGACAACTAAACAAAACTTCGGAAGACAATAATAATTTCCCTACATCGGAGAGCAATCAAGACGACAACTTTGATGAACCAGGGAAATCGAATCCTTTTGAATCTCAACCAGGAAAAGGAAAAACCGTTCAGAAATCTAAAACACCCGTTTTAGATAATTTTGGACGTGACTTAACGCTACTTGCTGAAAACGACAAGTTAGACCCTGTGGTTGGAAGAAAAGCCGAAATAGAACGCGTTTCACAAATCTTGAGCAGAAGAAAAAAGAACAACCCTATGCTAATTGGAGAACCTGGAGTTGGTAAATCTGCAATTGCAGAAGGCTTAGCATTGAGAATTGTTCAACGAAAAGTTTCAAGAATTCTATTTAACAAAAGAATTATTTCATTAGACCTAGCCAGTTTAGTTGCAGGAACAAAATATCGAGGTCAATTTGAAGAGCGTATGAAAGCGCTAATGAATGAACTAGAAAAAAATGATGATATCATTTTATTTATTGATGAAATCCACACAATTGTTGGAGCAGGAGGAGCGACAGGATCATTAGATGCTTCCAACATGCTGAAGCCCGCCTTAGCAAGAGGAGAAATTCAATGTATTGGCGCTACAACCTTAAATGAATACCGTCAAAACATAGAAAAAGACGGCGCTTTGGAAAGAAGGTTTCAAAAAATAATTGTTGAACCTACAACTATTGAAGAAACTATTCAAATACTACACAACATTAAAGGCAAATACGAAGAGCATCATAATGTGCAATACACAGACGAAGCTATTGAGACTTGTGTAAAACTAACAAACCGATACATGACAGATCGATTTTTACCAGATAAAGCGATTGATGCATTAGACGAAGCCGGCTCTCGTATACATATTACCAATATTGTTGTTCCAAAACAAATAATTGAATTGGAACAAAAATTAGAAAGCATTAAAGAAAGTAAAACAAACGCTGTAAACCGTCAAAAATACGAAGAAGCAGCAAAGCTTCGAGATGATGAAAAAAATATAGAATCCGCATTAAAATCAGCCCAAAATCAATGGGAAGAAGCATCTAAAGAGAACAAAGAAACAGTTACTGAAGATAATGTCGCTGAAGTTGTTTCTATGATGACAGGAATTCCGGTAAATAGAGTTGCTGAAGCAGAAAGCAGTAGACTGAGTGAACTTCCTTCAAAAATAAAAGGAAAGGTCATTGGACAAGATGAAGCTGTAGCAAAAGTAGTCAAAGCCATTCAAAGAAATAGAATTGGGCTAAAAGATCCTAATAAACCTATTGGCTCATTTATATTCCTAGGTCAAACAGGTGTTGGTAAAACTCAGCTAGCAAAAATTTTAGCCAGTGAACTATTTGACTCAACAGATTCATTAATTAGAATTGACATGAGTGAATACATGGAGAAGTTCTCGATATCAAGACTAATTGGTGCACCTCCAGGATACGTTGGATACGAAGAAGGAGGTCAACTAACAGAAAAAGTTAGAAGAAAGCCCTATGCTGTTGTACTTTTAGACGAAATAGAAAAAGCGCACCCTGAAGTATTCAACATGCTGCTACAAATTCTAGATGAAGGTTTTGTAACCGATAGCTTAGGAAGAAAAATAGATTTTAGAAACACGGTTATCATTATGACTTCTAATATCGGAGCTCGTCAATTAAAAGATTTTGGTGGAGGTGTAGGTTTTGGAACTTCTTCTAAAAAAGAACAAGCAGACAGTCACGCAAAAGGCATTATTGAAAACGCTTTAAAGAAATCTTTTGCTCCAGAGTTTATCAATAGAATTGATGATGTAATTATATTTAATGCACTAGAGCGTAAAGACATCCATGCTATAATTAATATAGAATTACAAAAATTATTAACTCGTATTTCAGATCTTGGCTACACATTAGTACTAAGTGAAAAAGCAAAAGACTATATTGCAGACAAGGGATTTGATAAAAGCTATGGGGCCAGACCATTAAAAAGAGCCATCCAAAAATATATTGAAGATGCACTTGCAGAGGAAATAGTTAACTCTAAATTAACGGAAGGCGATATCATTACAATGGATTTAGATGACAAAAAACAAGAACTAACCGTTAAAATTGACAAAAACAAAACACCAATAGAATAAATTCACATAAATCCCCAATAGAAATCTATTTCTATTGGGGATTTTTTTATTAATTAACCTGTACAATCCATTCAGAAAAAACAGAATCTACATCTCCTACACACGAATCAAAATCTACAACTAACAATTCATTATGTTTTTGCAAAACTTCAAGCTGTTCGCATGTAAATAATTGATGGATTTTTTTAGCCATAACCAAAATATTTTTCGCGTTGATTCTTGTTAACTGAACCACCGAACAAATATGCTGTTCACATTGTTGCTCTGTAACATAAACTAAATCTTTTCCCGATTGCTTCAAATGACTCATCACTAATTTTCGTTCCTTTTTATCCTTAATCAAAGAAGAAGCTACAATTGCAAATTCTTCCCCAACCATAAGAATCGAACTAGTAAATGAAATTGAACACCCATCCCTATTAATAGCAGAAAAAACAATAGGCGTATATTCAAAATCTTCACAGAATTCAATAAATAGATCTTCATCGGTAAATTTAGATTCAGAAGCATAAGCAACATTATTTACATTATCCAAAACGAAACTTTTATTCCCTTCTAAAAAATACCCCTCTGTTTCAGCCTCTGTATAATCTATCACCTCACTAAAAACAATTCCTTTTGATTCTAATTCAGAAAACAACAGATTATTCCTACAGTCACGATAAGCTTCATCCATCAATGGATAAACAGCTACTAGATTTTTCTTATGAAAAGTAATCCAATTACCAATTCCAACAGATTCGTAATTAAAACCTAAAGACTCTACTCTAAGCACTGTAAATCCAAAGTTTTGCAACTTACTGACCACGCCCTCCAAAATATTTTGATTTAAGAATATTTCTTTTTTAGGAAAACTAAATACAATTGTGTTTTTTAATTGATTCATCTGATAAATATAAAACAAAAACCTCATAGCAAGCTATGAGGTTTAATATGACAATTAATAAAATTTATCTTTTTTCAATAGGTATAAAGCTTCTCAATGTTTCTCCATTATATAATTGACGTGGTCTTCCAATTGGCTCATGTTTAATTCTCATTTCTTTCCATTGAGCAATCCAACCAGGCAATCTTCCTAATGCAAAGATTACAGTAAACATCTCTACTGGAATTCCCAAGGCTCTGTAAATTATTCCTGAATAAAAATCAACATTTGGATATAAATTACGTGATTTAAAATACTCATCATTCAAAGCAACTTGCTCCAATCCTTTCGCAATATCCAACACTGGGTCATTTACTCCCAAATCGGCAAGTACTTCTTCCGCTGCAACTTGGATAATTTTAGCTCTAGGATCAAAGTTTTTATAAACTCTATGCCCAAACCCCATTAAACGGAATGGATCATTTTTATCTTTAGCTTTAGCAATATATTTATTATAATCTCCACCATCATTTTTAATCTCTTCCAACATTTCAATGACAGCTTGATTTGCTCCACCATGTAATGGACCCCACAAAGCACAAATACCAGCTGATATCGAAGCAAACAAACCTGCATGAGAAGATCCAACTATCCTTACCGTAGATGTTGAACAATTTTGTTCGTGATCTGCATGCAAAATCAACAATTTATCCAATGCGTTCAATACAATAGGATTGGATTTAAACTTACAGTTAGGTTTGCTAAACATCATTTTATACATGTTTTCTACATAGCCTAAATTTGAATCACCATAATCTAGTGGCAAACCTTGTTTCTTACGTAAAGTCCATGCCGCTAACACAGGGAATTTTGCTAATAATTTTACGATAGCGTCATACATATCTTCACGAGACTCAATATTTACAGACTCTGGATTAAATGCAATCAAAGAGCTCGTTAAAGCAGAAACAACCCCCATTGGATGAGCTGACTTAGGGAAACCATCTAATATCTTTTTTATATCCTCATCTACTAATGATTCTGCTAGGATATCATCATGAAACTTTTGCAATTCAGTTTCTGTTGGTAACTCACCGAAAATCAACAAATAAGAAGTCTCTAAAAAATTTGATTTCTCTGCCAATTCTTCTATAGAATAACCTCTATGTCTTAAAATTCCTTTCTCACCATCTAAAAACGTTATAGCACTTTCACAAGAGCCCGTATTTTTATATCCTGAATCTAACGTAATAACTCCTTCAGTAGCGGCTCTCAATGATTTGATATCAATTGCTAATTCATTTTCACTTCCTACTAATAAAGGAAATTCGTGTTCTTTACCGTTTACTATAAGTTTCGCTGTTTCAGACATAGTGTAATTGTTTTTTAAATTTCTTAGTTTTAATTTCCAAGGGATACAAATTTACACAAAAACAGGCTTTTTATGTTAGATTTCAGATAAAAAAAATCGAAATAAATAGGTGTGTTTTTTACGAATAACAAAACTAACTAAGCGATTTAAAGAGATTCTTTAGAAAATTTAAGGCAAATAGCAATAAGTGTCATGAAAACAATAATTAGCCAATACGCTATTTTCTTATAAACCTGCTTTAAACCATAAAAAAAGCCGAAACAAATGTTTCGGCTTTTTAACAAAATAGATTTCTATTTATCTTTTTACGTTAAACGCTTTATCTTGTGGATAATATGCATTTTCCTCCAATTCTTCTTCTATTCTCAATAATTGATTGTATTTAGCCATACGATCCGATCTTGAAGCTGAACCAGTTTTAATTTGTCCTGTGTTCAATGCAACTGCTAAATCAGCAATTGTATTATCTTCTGTTTCCCCTGATCTATGAGACATTACGGAAGTAAATCCAGCATTTTTAGCCATATTTACGGCAGCAATAGTTTCAGTTAAAGTTCCAATTTGGTTTACTTTAATTAAAATTGAATTAGCAATACCTTCTTCAACACCTCTAGCTAAACGCTCTACATTAGTAACAAATAAATCATCACCAACTAACTGTACTTTATCACCAATTTTTTCAGTTAAGTATTTCCAACCAGCCCAGTCATTCTCATCCATACCATCTTCAATAGAGATAATTGGGTATTTAGCTGATAGCTCAGCCAAATAATCAGCTTGCTCCTCAGAAGTTCTAACTGCACCATTTTCGCCTTCAAATTTAGCGTAATTGTATTTTCCGTCTTCATAAAATTCTGCAGAAGCACAATCTAATGCTAACATAACTTCTTCTCCTGGCTTATATCCTGCTTTTTCAATAGCTGACAATACAGTTTCGATAGCATCTTCTGTTCCGTCAAAAGTTGGAGCAAATCCTCCTTCATCACCAACAGCAGTACTTAATCCTCTCCCGTGTAAAATTTTAGCTAGATTGTGAAATACTTCAGAACCTATTTGTAATGCATGAGAAAAAGATTTTGCCATAACTGGCATGATCATAAATTCTTGAAATGCAATCGGCGCATCAGAATGAGAACCACCATTTACAATATTCATCATTGGAACAGGAAGTGTATTTGCACTTACCCCACCAATATAACGATATAATGGTTGGTTTAATTCATTAGCAGCAGCTTTAGCTACAGCCAAAGAAACTCCTAATATTGCGTTAGCTCCTAATTTAGCTTTATTTGGCGTACCATCTAAATCAATCATTGCTTGGTCAATAGTGTTTTGCTCAAATACAGAAAAACCTAATAACTCTTCAGCTATTGTAGTATTAACGTTATTAACAGCTTTTAAAACACCTTTTCCCATAAAATCACTTCCACCATCTCTCAATTCAACAGCTTCGTGTTCACCAGTAGATGCTCCAGAAGGAACAGCTGCTCTTCCTAATACTCCACTTTCTGTAATAACATCAACTTCTACAGTTGGGTTTCCTCTTGAGTCAAAAATCTGACGTGCATGAATGCTAATAATTACGCTCATTTTATTTTATTTTTAATGTTTATTTTTCTGATTGCAATTTACGAAAGCAGCACCTAATAAATAAGATTAATAAGTATTATTTCCTACAACGTATTCGTTAAACTGAATCTTTAATTTTTTAATTATAACTTTTACGAAATCCTTATGAGATATCTTTTTAAAATATTATTATTTTCTTAGATTTTCTATAAATTGATCAAACAAATAAGAAGAATCATGTGGACCAGGATTCGCCTCTGGATGATATTGAACAGAAAAACAATTCTTATCCTTAATTCGAATACCAGCTACGGTATTATCATTTAGATGAACATGTGTCACTTCAACAGTATCATTTTTTTCTAAAGAGTCTCTATCAATAACAAAACCATGATTTTGCGATGTAATTTCTCCTTTACCCGTAATTAAATTTTTAACAGGGTGATTAATTCCTCTATGACCATTGTGCATCTTCTTTGTGGAAACACCTTGAGACAAAGCAATTGTTTGATGTCCTAAACAAATTCCAAATAAAGGCAAATCTTTTTCTATAATTTTAGAAGCAACTTCTTGTGCATTTTTTAAAGGCTCTGGATCACCAGGCCCATTAGATAAAAAGTAACCATTAGGTTGAAATGATTCCATTTCCTCAAAAGAAGAAGTGTTAGGGAACACTTTTATATAACAATCTCTTTTAGCTAAGTTTCGTAAAATATTTGTTTTTATTCCCAAATCCAATGCAGAAATCTTATACGTAGCATTTTCATCTCCATAAAAATATGCTTCTTTTGTAGAAACACTAGATGCTAAATCAAGACCTTTCATACTAGGAGTTTCAGCTAATTGCGATTTTAAAGACTCAATATTATCAACCTCAGTTGATATTACAGCATTCATTGCTCCATTTTCACGAATATAGCTAACAACCGCTCTAGTATCTACATCCGTTATTGCTAATAAATTATTTTCTAGAAAATAATTTTCTAAAGAACCTGAAGAACGATCACGAGAATGAGTAAAACTAAAATTTCGACAAATAAGACCTGCTATTTTAATTCCATCAGATTCAACTTCATCATCATTTACTCCATAATTACCAATATGTGCATTTGTAGTAACCATTAGCTGACCAGAATAAGATGGATCTGTAAAAATCTCTTGATATCCTGTCATACCCGTATTGTAACAAACTTCACCAAAAGAAGTTCCTTCAATTCCTACAGATTTTCCTTCGAAAATAGTTCCGTCTTGTAAAAGTAATATTGCCTTTTTTAATTCTTTATATTTCATATTTATCAGATATACGTCCGTTATACTAACGTTTCAATTCTAAATTTATAGTATATTTTATGCTGTGCAAATATACTGAATGCACCTAACTTTTTTATAACTATCTAAAAAAAAGGATAAACTAACTAAATAGCTTATCCTTTTTTAAAAAAATTATCACTGATGAATCATCTTATTCTTCTGAACTTTTAGATTCTTCAGCAGCAGGAGCTTCTACTGTTTCTACAACAGCAGCATCATCTGCTTTCTTTCTACCTCTACGAGTAGATTTCTTCTTTTTAGCACCGTTCGGGTTGTAAACTTCGTTATAATCAACTAATTCAACCATTGCCATAGGAGCATTATCTCCTTGACGATTTCCTAATTTGATAATACGAACATATCCTCCTGGACGATCAGCTACTTTTACTGAAATTTCTTTGAATAACTCAGTAACTGCATATTTGTTTTTCAAAACACTAAAAACATTTCTACGATTATGTGTCGTATCATTTTTAGATTTAGTAATGATAGGCTCAACGTACTGACGTAAAGCTTTCGCTTTTGCTTCAGTAGTATTAATACGCTTATGCTCAATTAATGAACATGCCATATTTGCTAACATTGCCTTTCTATGCGCTGTTTTTCTTCCTAAATGGTTGAATTTTTTTCCGTGTCTCATGACCTTTGTTTTATTATTTCATCTTGCTCAACCCTTCTAGGGAGCAAAATATGAAAAATTAATCTTTATCTAATTTGTATTTGCTTAAATCCATTCCGAATTGTAAACCTTTAACATGAACTAATTCGTCCAACTCTGTTAATGATTTTTTACCAAAATTACGGAACTTCATTAAGTCATTTTTATTGAATGATACTAAATCTCCCAATGTTTCTACCTCTGCAGCCTTCAAACAATTTAAAGCTCTAACTGATAAATCCATATCAATTAATTTTGTCTTTAAAAGTTGACGCATATGCAATGATTCCTCATCGTAAGTTTCAGTCTGAGCAATTTCATCTGCCTCTAAAGTGATACGCTCATCAGAGAATAACATAAAGTGGTGAATCAAAATTTTAGCAGCTTCAGTTAAAGCGTCTTTTGGGTTAATAGAACCATCAGTAACGATGTCAAAAACTAATTTTTCATAATCAGTTTTCTGCTCTACACGATAATTTTCAACAGCATATTTAACATTCTTTATTGGAGTGTAAATAGAATCCGTAAAAATTGTTCCTAAAGGCACATTTACTTTTTTATTTTCTTCTGCAGGAACAAATCCTCTACCTTTTTCGATAGTGATTTCCATATCAAACTTAACGTTACTTCCCAAGTTACAGATAACTAAATCTGGATTTAATACTTGAAAACCTGACGTGAATTTTTGAATATCTCCAGCAGTAATCTGCTCTTGTCCTGATACTGAAATTGAAACTGTTTCTCTGTCAGTATCTTCTATTTGTTTCTTAAAACGAACTTGTTTAAGATTAAGGATAATTTCAGTAACATCTTCAACGATTCCCTCTATTGTAGAAAATTCATGTTCAACTCCTTCCATTCTAAGAGAAGTTATCGCGAATCCTTCTAAAGAAGAAAGCAAAACTCTTCTCAATGCGTTACCTACTGTTAAACCAAAACCTGGTTCTAAAGGTCTGAATTCAAATCTACCTTCAAAATCAGTAGATTCAATCATGATTACTTTGTCTGGTTTCTGAAAATTTAAAATTGCCATAGTTTAACGGGTGTCAAAAATTATTTAGAGTATAACTCTACTATTAATTGTTCTTTGATGTTTTCTGGAATCTGAAGTCTTTCTGGCACAGTAACAAAAGTTCCTTGCTTAGTATCAGAATTCCAAGTCAACCACTCGTATACATTACTGTTAGCAGCTAAAGCGCTTTCAATAGTAACTAATGATTTAGACTTTTCTCTTACAGCAATAACATCACCAGGCTTTAAAGAGTAAGAAGGAATATTTAAAATTTCTCCATTTACTGTTATATGTCTGTGAGATACTAACTGACGTGCTCCTCTTCTAGAGTTTGCAATTCCCAAACGGAAAACTACATTATCTAAACGAGATTCACATAATTGTAACAATACCTCACCAGTAATACCTTTACTATTAGAAGCTTGTTTAAACAAATTACTGAACTGACGTTCTAATATTCCATAAGAATATTTAGCTTTTTGCTTTTCTTGTAATTGCATAGCGTATTCAGATTTTTTTCCTCTACGTCTTGCATTACCATGTTGCCCTGGAGGGTAATTTCTTTTTTCGAAAGATTTATCATCTCCGAAAATCGCTTCTCCAAACTTACGAGCAATTTTTGTTTTTGGTCCTGTATATCTTGCCATTTCTTAATGTTTTATAGCTAGGGATTGTGAATTAAGGCGAACTCCTTCGACAATCTAGTTCCTAACCAATTTAAAATTTAATTATACTCTACGTCTTTTAGGAGGACGACATCCATTGTGAGGGATTGGAGTTACATCAATAATCTCAGTAACTTCAATTCCGTTATTGTGCAAAGTTCTGATAGCACTTTCTCTACCATTACCAGGTCCTTTAACGTATACCTTCACTTTTCTTAATCCAGCTTCGTGTGCTACAGCAGCACAATCTTCAGCAGCTGTTTGAGCAGCATATGGAGTATTCTTTTTAGAACCTCTAAATCCTTGCTTACCAGCAGATGACCAAGAGATTACATCTCCTTTTTTATTTGTTAAAGAAATAATGATGTTGTTAAATGAAGCTGTGATGTGCGCTTCACCAACAGACTCAACAATAACCTTACGCTTTTTTGAATTTGATTTAGCCATAATTTCTAGTTATTATTTAGTAGCTTTCTTTTTGTTAGCTACAGTTTTTCTTTTACCTTTTCTAGTTCTAGAGTTGTTCTTAGTTCTTTGCCCTCTTAATGGAAGACCAGATCTATGACGAATTCCTCTGTAACATCCAATATCCATTAAACGTTTGATGTTTAATTGAGTTTCTGAACGTAATTCTCCCTCAATAGTGAAAGATCCTGCTTGTTCACGAATTGCTCCAATTTGCTCATCCGTCCAATCTTGAACTTTAACGCTTTCGTCTACTCCAGCGTTTGCTAAAATTTGTTTAGCTCTTGTACTACCAATACCAAAGATATAAGTTAAAGCAATAACTCCTCTTTTGTTTTTTGGTATGTCAATTCCTGCTATTCTTGCCATAACTTACCCTTGTCTTTGTTTGAATCTAGGATTCTTTTTGTTGATTACATATAATCTGCCTTTTCTACGCACAATCTTGCACTCGGCACTTCTTTTCTTTATTGATGCTCTTACTTTCATCGTATAATATTTTTAGTATCTATAAGTAATTCGAGCCTTTGATAAATCATAAGGACTCATTTCTAACTTCACTTTATCGCCTGGTAACAATTTGATATAGTGCATACGCATTTTACCAGATATATGAGCGGTTACGATATGACCATTCTCAAGTTCTACACGAAACATTGCATTTGATAATGCCTCTGTAATTGTACCGTCTTGTTGTATTGCAGCTTGTTTAGCCATATTACAATGATGCTTTTCTTTTTGTTCCTGTCTTCATTAAACCATCATAATGACTGTTTAATAAATACGAATTAATTTGTTGAATTGTATCGATAGCAACACCAACCATAATGATTAATGAAGTACCTCCATAAAATAACGCCCAGTTTTGCTGAATTCCAAATTGAACTGCAATTGCAGGCAAAATAGCTAATAATGCTAAAAAGATAGATCCCGGGAAAGTAATTAAAGATAAAATCTTATCTAAGTAATTATCCGTATCATCTCCTGGTCTAACACCTGGAATAAACCCATTATTTCTCTTTAAAGAACCCGCCATTTCGTTAGTCTTTACAGTAATTGCAGTATAAAAATAACTAAATACTATAATTAAGAAAGCAAACAATAAGTTATACCCCAAACCATTCATATTAGCAAAACTAGCTCCAATTTCTTGGAATGAACCTTCCGCCTTTTGAGCAATTGCTCCAGGAATGAACATAATTGCTTGAGCAAAAATGATTGGCATAACACCAGCTGAATTTAATTTTAAAGGAATATACTGTCTTGATCCTTCTACTTCTTTGATATCTCCGACAACTGATCTCCTTGCATATTGAACTCCAACCCTTCTCACGGCTGTAACTAATAATACTGAAGCCAATATAACCAAGAACCAAACAACAATTTCTAACAATACCATCATTGCACCACCTGCTCCACCATTAGCTGTTTTAGAAGCTAATTCTTGCGCAAAAGAAGAAGGGAAACGAGCAATAATACCAATCATAATTAATAACGAAATTCCGTTACCAATACCTTTTTCAGTAATTCTTTCTCCCAACCACATAGCAAATATCGTTCCGGCAGTTAGTATTACCATAGATGAAAACCAAAACATTCCGGCTCCTAATACCCCTTCTGAAATAAATGCAGATTCAGGTAAAATAGATCTAATATTAGTAATATAAGCTGGCCCTTGCACCATCGTAATACCGATAGTCAACCAACGCGTAATTTGTGTAGTCTTTTTTCTTCCACTTTCACCATCCTTTTGAAGTTTTTGCAAATAAGGAACTGCAATTCCCATTAGCTGAACAACAATCGAAGCAGAAATATACGGCATTATCCCCAAGGCCATTATAGACGCTTGAGAAAATGCTCCTCCAGTAAATGAATTCAATAAACCTAAAAGCCCGTCTGAAGTTTGATCTTCTAAAGCAGCTAATTGCGTAGGATCAACCCCAGGTAATGGAATTTGAGCCATGAAACGATAAACCGCCATTAAACCAAGAGTTAAAAGAATCTTATTTCTAAGTTCTTCGATTTTCCAGATATCTTTTAAGGTACTTATAAAATTTTTCATTTACTATTTTCTTATAAAGTAACTGCAGTTCCACCAGCTGCTTCAATAGCCGCTTTGGCTGTTGCAGTAAACTTGTGTGCAGTAATATTTAACTTTGCTTTTAACTCTCCACGACCTAATATTTTTACCAAATCATTTTTGTGAGCCAAACGAGCATCTACCAATACAGCCAAATCTACTGTATCATTGATTTTTCCAGCATCAACAAACTCTTGAAGTTTATCAAGATTAATTCCTTGATATTCTTTACGGTTAATGTTAGTAAATCCAAACTTAGGTACACGTCTTTGCAATGGCATTTGTCCACCCTCAAATCCAATTTTTCTTGAATATCCTGAACGTGACTTTTGTCCGTTGTGACCTCTAGTTGCAGTTCCACCTTTACCAGAACCTTCACCTCTTGCTATTCTCTTACCCTTTTTAACTGAACCAGCTGCGGGTTGTAAGTTACTTAAACTCATCTTTGTTAATATTTTTATTTAATTTCTTCTACAGAAACTAAGTGATTAACCTTATTTACCATACCAAGTATAGTTGCAGAAGCTTCATGCTCTACTACTTGATTCATCTTACGTAAACCCAAAGCTTGTAAAGTTCTTTTTTGAGAACCTTCACGTCTAATTTGGCTTCTTACTTGTGTGATTTTGATTTTTCCCATCGTACTTCAATTTATCCGTTAAAAACTTTACCTAAAGAAATACCTCTCTGCTTAGCAATAGTATGTGCACTACGCAATTGTAATAAAGCATCAAAAGTTGCTTTTACTACATTATGAGAATTTGATGATCCTTGAGATTTTGACAATACGTCATGAACTCCAACTGAATCCAATACCGCACGTACAGCTCCACCAGCAATAACTCCAGTACCATGTGATGCAGGCTTCAAGAATACTTTAGCTCCTCCAAATTTACCTTTTTGTTCATGTGGTAAAGTTGCGTTGATAATAGGAATTCTTACTAGGTTCTTCTTAGCGTCTTCTATTGCTTTTGCAATTGCAGATGCAACATCTTTAGATTTCCCTAAACCGTGACCTACAACTCCGTTTCCATCTCCTACAACAACAATTGCAGAAAATCCGAAAGCACGTCCACCTTTAGTAACTTTAGTAACTCTGTTCACACCTACTAAGTGATCTACAAGCTCTAATCCACTAGGCTTAACTCTTTCTACGTTTTTATAATTTTGATACATAATAATTTCTTAAAATTTTAAACCAGCTTCTCTAGCTGCTTCAGCCAATGCTTTAACTCTACCGTGGTACAAGAAACCATTTCTATCAAAAGAAACTGTTTCAATTTTTGCTGCAATTGCTTTTTCAGCAACAGCTTTCCCTACAGTTGTAGCTACTTCAGATTTAGATCCTTTAGCGTCAACTCCTTTATCTCTTGATGAAACTGAAACTAATGTAGTTCCTGTAATATCATCAACTAATTGAGCATAGATTTCTTTGTTACTTCTATATACAGATAGTCTTGGACGTGCTGCAGTTCCAGAAACAACTTTTCTAATTCTAGACTTAATTCTTTGTCTTCTTTCAAGCTTTGATAATGCCATAATATATTTTCTATAAATTATGCAGATTTACCTGCTTTTCTTCTTAATATTTCACCTACAAACTTAACTCCTTTTCCTTTATACGGCTCAGGTCTTCTGAATCCACGGATTTTAGCAGCTACTTGACCTACCAATTGCTTATCTAAAGAAGTTAATTTTACGATTGGATTTTTCCCTTTTTCAGAAACTGTCTCAACCTTTACTTCTGGAGCAACATCAAGTATAATATTATGAGAAAATCCTAATGCTAAATCTAATTTTTGACCTTGGTTAGAAGCTCTGTATCCAACACCAACTAACTCTAATTCTTTAGTCCATCCGTTAGAAACTCCTTCAACCATATTATTCAACAACGCTCTATAAAGACCGTGTTGTGCTCTATCAGCTTTACTATCTGAAGGACGAGATAAGATCAACTGACCTTCTTCTTCCTTTACAGTAATTCCATTCGCAAGTTCTTGAGATAATTCTCCTAACTTACCTTTAACTGTTACTAAGTTTCCTGAGATAGTAACGGTTACACCTTCTGCTATTGCAACTGGGCTTTTTCCTATTCTTGACATAATACTATCTCTTTTTTAATAAACGTAACACAAAACTTCTCCTCCAACATTCTCTTGACGCGCCTTCTTGTTAGTCATCACACCTTTAGACGTTGAAACGATAGCTATACCTAATCCATTCAATACGCGTGGCATCTCTGATGCATTCACATACTTTCTAAGTCCAGGTGTACTGATACGTTCGATTTTTCTAATTACTGATTCTTTTGAATCTGAGTCATACTTCAAAGCTATTTTAATAGTTCCTTGAACTTTATCGTCCTCAAACTTATAGCTTAAAATGTAACCTTGTTCGAACAAGATCTTCGTCATATTCTTCTTCAAATTTGAAGCAGGAATCTCAACGACTCTGTGTCCGGTTGCAGCAGCATTTCTTATCCTTGTAAGATAATCTGCAATTGGATCTGTATACATATATACTAATTTGCGGTTTTGGTATTCCTTACTACTCTAGTTCGAAACCTGAAACCAATTTATATTCATTTTTTTTGTTTAAAACGCCAGTAAAAGCCTTAAAAACCTAACCTTTTCTTCAAAAAGTGAAAAATAAGGGTTTGCAAAGATACAAATAATTGTATAATATCCTTGTTATTATACAATTATTTATATTTTGCCTAAAAAAAGAACTTTATTTCCTGAAAAATAAAGTTCTTTTTTATGTAATAGATAATAAAATCTACCAGCTAGCTTTTCTTACACCAGGTATCAAACCTTGGTTTGCCATCTCACGAAAAGTTACACGTGAAATTCCAAACTGACGCATATAACCTTTTGGTCTTCCTGTTAGTTTACAACGATTGTGCAAACGAATTGGAGATGCATTTTTAGGTAATTTTTGTAATGCTTCGTAATCTCCAGCTTCTTTTAAAGCTTTTCTTTTCTCAGCATATTTAGCTACCGTTTTTTCTCTTTTCACCTCACGGGCTTTCATTGATTCTTTAGCCATGTCTTAGTTCTTTTTAAATGGTAAACCTAGTTCAGTTAATAATGATTTAGCTTCTTTATCAGTAGGAGCAGATGTTACAAAAGTAATATCCATACCACTAATTTTATTCACTTTATCAATATTGATTTCAGGGAAAATAATTTGCTCAGTAACACCTAAGTTATAATTTCCTCTTCCGTCGAATCCAGTTGCTTTAATTCCGTTAAAATCTCTTACACGTGGTAAAGACGCAGTAATCAATCTATCTAAGAATTCATACATTTTAGTTCCTCTTAAAGTTACTTTGGCACCAATTGGCATCCCTTTACGTAATTTAAAAGTTGCAATATCTTTCTTAGAGATAGTTGAAATTGCTTTTTGACCTGTAATTGTACTAAGCTCTTCTAAAGCATAATCAATTAATTTTTTATCAGCAATTGCAGCACCTACACCTTTACTAAGAACAATTTTCTCTAATTTAGGCACTTGCATTACATTGTTGTAACCGAACTCTTCTTTAAGAGCTCCTACAATCCTATTTGTGTAATCTTCTTTAAGTCTTGGTATATAACTCATATTATATAGCTTTATCTGTTTTTTTAGAAAAACGAACTTTCTTTCCATCTTCCGCTCTAAAACCTACTCTCGTAGTATTACCATCTTCTAGTAACATTAGATTAGAGATATGAAGAGAAGCTTCTTTCTTTACAATTCCTCCTTGAGGACTTTGAGCGCTAGGCTTAGTATGTTTAGACACTAAGTTTACACCTTCTACAATTGCTCTGTTTTTTTCGATAAAAACTCGAACAACTTTTCCTTCCTTACCTTTTTGATCACCAGCAATAACTTTTACTGTATCTCCTGTTTTAATTTTTAGCTTCGCCATTTTTTATAATTTTAAAGCACTTCAGGTGCTAATGATACGATTTTCATGAATGATTTATCACGAAGTTCTCTAGCAACAGGCCCGAATACACGAGTTCCTGTCATTTCTTCAGATGCATTCAACAAAACACATGCATTGTCATCAAATCTAATATAAGATCCATCCTTACGTCTGATCTCTTTCTTAACACGAACAACAACTGCTCTATGTACTTGTCCTTTCTTTGCAGTTCCGTTTGGAGTAGCACTCTTTACAGAGACAACAATTTTATCTCCAATAGATGCATAACGCTTCTTAGTTCCTCCTAAAACACGAATAACTAAAACTTCTTTCGCTCCAGTATTGTCTGCTACTAATAATCTTGATTCTGTCTGTAACATATTATTTAGCTCTTTCTAAGATTTCTACTAATCTCCAACGTTTAGATTTACTTAAAGGTCTTGTTTCCATGATCTTTACAGTATCTCCGATGTTGCAATCATTTAACTCATCGTGTGCAACGTACTTTTTCGTTTTCAAAACGAATTTTCCGTACATAGGGTGCTTTACTTTTTTTACTTCAGCAACAACAATAGATTTCTCCATTTTATTACTAGCAACAACACCTATTCTTTCTTTTCTAAGATTTCTTTTTTCCATCTTGTAACTAATTATTGCTCTCTTTTAGTTAATTCTGTAGCAATTCTTGCAACAGTTTTTCTAATAGCTTTCAATTGCAAAGGTGTTTCCAACGGTGAAATTGCGTGAGCCATTTTAAGATCTGTATAATTTTTCTTAAACCCTGCTAACTTCTCTTGTAACTCAGCAACTGATAATTCTTTAATTTCTGATTGTTTCATTTTCTTATCAATTATGCGTTATCAAAATCTCTAGCGGTAACAAACTTCGTTTGAACTGGAAGTTTCTGCGCTGCTAAACGTAATGCTTCTTTTGCAACTTCAAAAGGAACTCCTCCTACTTCAAATAAGATTCTTCCTGGTTTTACTACAGCTACGAAATATTCTGGAGAACCTTTACCTTTACCCATACGTACTTCTAAAGGCTTTTTAGTAATAGGCTTGTCTGGAAATATTTTAATCCATAATTGCCCTTCTCTTTTCATATGACGTGTTGCCGCAATACGAGCTGCTTCTATTTGACGAGAAGTAAGTAGGTTTTGATCTAAAGATTTGATACCAAACATTCCATTAGAAAGTTGGTGTCCTCTTTGAGAGTTCCCCTTCATATTACCCTTCGCTTTCTGTACCTTACGGTATTTTACTCTTTTTGGCTGTAACATTTCTTAATCTAAATTTTAAAAAATTTATTTTCTTTTACGAGGTTGTGATTTCTTAGAGTTACCACCTTTAGCACCACCTTGTTTTTTAGACAAACCAACTAATGGAGATAATTCTCTCTTCCCATAAACCTCACCTTTCATAATCCACACTTTAACACCTAATCTTCCATAAGTGGTATGTGCTTCTACAAGTGCATAATCAATATCCGCTCTAAAAGTAGAAAGAGGAATTCTACCTTCTTTAAAGTGCTCAGAACGTGCCATCTCAGCTCCGTTTAAACGACCTGAAATTTCAATTTTGATACCTTCAGCATTCATTCTGATTGCTGCAGCGATCGCCATTTTAATAGCTCTCTTGTAAGAGATTCTGTTTTCGATTTGACGAGCAACACTAGAAGCAACCAAAGTAGCATCTAATTCTGGACGTTTAATTTCGAAAATATTGATTTGAACTTCATTTCCAGTAATTTTCTTAAGTTCTTCTTTCAACTTGTCTACCTCTTGACCACCTTTCCCGATAATGATACCAGGTCTTGCAGTAGTGATAGTAACGGTTACAAGTTTTAAAGTTCTTTCGATAATAACTCTAGAAACGCTTGCTTTAAATAATCTAGCACGTACGTACTTTCTTATTTTATCATCTTCCGCTAATTTATCTCCGTAGTTTTTTCCACCATACCAGTTAGATTCCCATCCTCTGATAATTCCTAAACGATTTCCAATTGGATTTGTTTTTTGTCCCATTTCTACTTACGATTAAATTGCGTTATTCTTATTTCCCAACACGATTGTAACATGATTAGAACGTTTTCTAATTCTATGTGCACGACCTTGAGGTGCTGGTCTTAATCTTTTTAACATACCTGCGCTATCAACACAAATTTCTTTTACAAATAGTCCAGCATCTTCGATACTAGCATCTTCGTTCTTTGCTTGCCAGTTAGCAATAGCTGACAATAACAATTTCTCAACGTTTATAGATGCTTCTTTAGAACTAAATTTCAAGATTTGTAAAGCTTTTTCAACTTCTACTCCTCTTACTAAGTCTGCCACCAAACGCATTTTCCTTGGTGATGTAGGACAGTTAGTCAACTTTGCAAAAGCTAAAGATTTTTTAGCTTCTTTACGTTGGTCTGCCATATTTTTCTTACGAACTCCCATACCTACTATTTTTTACCTTTATTTTTTCTATCCGCACCATGTCCTCTAAAAGAACGAGTTGGTGAAAATTCTCCTAATTTATGCCCTACCATGTTTTCAGTTACATAAACAGGTACAAAAGATCTACCGTTATGCACAGCTATAGTTTGACCAACAAAATCAGGTGTGATCATAGTTGCTCTAGACCATGTTTTTATTACTGACTTACTTCCTGCTTCAACATTTGCTAAAACTTTTCTTTCAAGTTTATGAAATACGTAAGGTCCTTTTTTTAATGAACGTGCCATATCTTATTATTTTTTTCTACGTTCTATAATATATTTATTACTCGCCTTAGTCTTAGATCTTGTCTTGAATCCTTTTGCAGGGATACCATTTTTAGATCTAGGATGTCCTCCTGAAGATTTACCTTCACCACCACCCATTGGATGATCAACCGGGTTCATAACCACTGGTCTAGTTCTTGGTCTTCTTCCTAACCATCTACTTCTACCTGCTTTACCAGACACTAGTAATTGATGATCTGAGTTAGATACAACACCGATAGTAGCAGCACAAGTCCCTAAAATCAATCTTGTTTCACCAGATGGCATTTTTACAGTAACATATTTACCGTCTTTTGCCATTAATTGTGCAAACGAACCTGCAGAACGAGCCATAACAGCCCCTTGTCCTGGTCTTAATTCGATACAACAAATTGTTGTTCCTAAAGGCATTTCAGACAATGGCATTGCATTACCAACTTCTGGAGCACTTCCTGAACCTGATTCAATCTTTTGTCCTACTTGTAAACCTCCTTGAGCAATCACATATCTTTTTTCTCCATCAGCAAACTGTACTAATGCAATAAAAGCTGTACGATTTGGATCGTACTGGATTGACAATACTTCAGCAGCACCTGCTTTATCTCTTTTAAAATCGATAATACGGTACTTTCTTTTGTGTCCACCTCCCATGAATTTCATGGTCATCTTTCCACTGTTGTTTCGACCTCCAGATCTTTTATTCGGAACAAGTAAACTTTTTTCCGGCTTATCAGTAGTTATGGCGTCGAACCCATTTACTACTCTAAAACGCTGACCTGGTGTTACTGGTTTTAATTTTCTAACTGACATTTCTAGTTATTAAATATTGTTATAAAAATCAATTGCCTCACCATCTGACAATTGAACGATTGCTTTTTTGTATTGACCAATCATCCCTGAAACAACACCTTTCTTAGTGAATTTTGTTGTTCTAGTTACTGGATAAACCATCGTTCTTACTTTCTCTACAGATACTCCGTAAGTTGACTCAATAGCTTTTTTGATCTCCACTTTATTCGCTCCTAAAGCGACAACGAATGAATAACGATTGAAAATTTCGCTATCCTTAGTTGCTTTTTCTGTGATAATAGGTTTAATTAAAATACTCATCTTGCTACCTATTTACTTAAATTAGATTCAATTCCTTCTAAAGCACTTTCTAAAAGAACTACTTTACTTGTATTTAAAACACCGTAAGTACTCAATTCAGAACCAGTAACTACGTTTGTTTTCTTTAAATTTCTTGAAGATAAATACACATTGTTATTTGCATTACCTAAAACGAATAAAGACTTTTTATCTTCTAAACCAAAAGCTTTTAAAACGTTTACGAAATTTTTAGTCTTCACTGACTCAAAGTTAAAGTCTTCAACTACAATTACATTTTGCTCTTTTACTTGAGAACTTAATGCAGATTTACGAGCTAAACGCTTTAAATTTTTATTCAGTTTAAAAGAATAAGATCTTGGTCTAGGTCCAAAAACTCTACCTCCACCTCTAAAAACTGGAGACTTAATAGAACCAGCACGTGCAGTACCTGTACCTTTTTGTTTCTTAATCTTTCTTGTACTTCCCGCAATATCAGCTCTTTCTTTAGCTTTATGCGTCCCTTGTCTTTTGTTTGCCAAGTGCTGCTTTACATCTAAATAGATAGCATGTTTGTTTGGCTCCAAAGCAAATATAGCATCAGAAAGCTCAACTTGTCTTCCTGTGTCTTTTCCTGTAATATCTAAAACTGCTACTTTCATTACTTCTCAATAGTTATATAAGCGTTTTTGTGACCTGGAACACATCCTTTCACCACAAGTAGGTTCTTATCAGAAACTACTTTTAAAACTCTTAAGTTTTGAACTTTTACATTTTCACCACCCATTCTTCCTGCCATACGCATTCCTTTGAATACTCTAGCTGGATAAGATGCTGCACCGATAGAACCTGGCGCTCTTAAACGGTTATGTTGACCGTGTGTTGCTTGACCAACTCCGGCGAAACCATGACGTTTTACAACCCCTTGGAATCCTTTACCTTTTGAAGTTGCTGTTACATCAACAAATTCACCTTCTTCAAATAGATCTACTGTTAAAGTATCACCTAATTTGTACTCCTCATCAAAACCTATAAATTCAACGACTTTTTTCTTAGCAGCTGTTCCGGCCTTTTTAAAGTGACCTTTTAACGCATTGTTCGTGCGTTTTTCTGCTTTGTCATCGAAACCTAATTGTAAAGCGGTATAACCGTCTACTTCTTCAGTTCTGACTTGGGTAACTACACAAGGACCACATTCGATTACCGTACAAGGAATATTCTTCCCGTTTGCATCGAATAAGCTGGTCATTCCGACTTTTCTTCCTATTAACCCAGACATTTTTATTTATTTATATTAATTATTATTCAAATTATAATTCAAAAAAAACAGAGCAAAATATCTTCAGCTCTGAATCTATTTTTAACCGTTTTTCCTTCGCTCGCAGCTCCGGACATGTTCACCAAACAACTAATTCGGCGTGTTTTCATCAATAAATCACAAAGGCAAGCCCTTGTTTTACTGACAATCCCCTTTTTAGGGTGTGCAAATATACAAAAAAAACCTTCTTTTTCAATACATTAAGACAAATCCTTTAAAAAAAATATTAAGTTTCCATTTTACAAATAAAAAAAGGGCCAAATCTTTTACAGATTTCAGCCCCTTAATTTATTTACTTGTCTTCCAACTATATAAAAAACAAGCTTTAAAGTTTATTGAAATTATACTTTAATTTCAACTTCAACTCCACTAGGTAATTCCAATTTCATTAAAGCATCAATAGTCTTAGATGAAGAACTATAGATATCTAATAATCTTTTGAAAGAACTTAATTGAAATTGCTCTCTTGATTTTTTATTTACGTGCGGAGAACGCAATACCGTAAAAATCTTTTTATTTGTTGGTAAAGGTATTGGTCCGTTTACAACTGCACCAGTTGACTTTACAGTCTTAACGATTTTTTCAGCAGATTTATCTACTAAATTATAATCGTAAGATTTTAATTTTATTCTAATTTTTTGACTCATGATTTATAATTTAGAGATTATGCTTTAGCTTTTGCAATTACTTCTTCTGATATATTAGAAGGTGTTTGTGCATAGTGTGAAAATTCCATAGTAGATGTTGCTCTACCTGAAGAAAGTGTACGTAACGTTGTTACATATCCAAACATTTCAGATAATGGCACATCTGCCTTAATTACTTTCGCACCTGAACGGTCTCCCATGTCATTTACTTGACCTCTACGTCTATTTAAATCCCCAACGATATCACCCATATTCTCTTCTGGAGTAATAGCCTCCATTTTCATAATAGGCTCAAGAATTACAGCACCCGCCGCTTTCGCACACGCTTTGTAACCCATTTTCGCAGCTAATTCAAAAGAAAGAGCATCAGAATCCACAGGGTGGAAAGATCCATCTGTTAAAACTACTTTTAAAGTATCCATAACGAAACCAGCTAATGGTCCATTTTGCATAGACTCTCTAAATCCTTTCTCCACTGCTGGAATAAACTCCTTAGGAATACGTCCACCTTTAATTTGATCAACAAATTGTAATCCCGGCCCTTTGAAATCATCATCAGCAGGTCCCATTTCAAATACAATATCACCAAACTTACCACGTCCACCAGATTGCTTTTTATAAGTTTCTCTGTGTTGTGTAGATTTTGTAACCGCTTCTTTGTATTCTACTTGAGGCTCACCTTCATTAACTTCAACTTTGAATTCACGCTTTAAACGATCTATCAAAACCTCTAAGTGCAACTCACCCATTCCAGAAATAACTGTTTGACCAGAAGCCTCATCAGTTCTAACTGTAAATGTAGGATCTTCTTCAGCTAATTTACCTAAAGCCATACCCATTTTATCAACATCTGCCTTAGTTTTAGGCTCAATAGAAATACCAATTACTGGATCAGGGAAATCCATAGATTCCAATATAATTGGAGCATCCATAGCACTCATTGTATCTCCAGTTTTGATATCTTTAAATCCAACTGCCGCACCAATATCTCCTGCTTCGATATAATCGATAGAGTTTTGTTTGTTAGCATGCATTTGATAGATACGAGAAATACGCTCTTTTTTTCCTGAACGATTGTTCAATATATAAGAACCTGCATCTAATCTTCCTGAATACGCACGGAAAAATGCCAAACGACCTACGAAAGGATCAGTAGCAATTTTAAATGCCAATGCAGCGAAATCATCTTTTACATCAGGTCTTCTAGTAGTTTCTTCACCTGTATTAGGATCCGTACCAACAACCTCTGGTCTATCCATTGGAGAAGGCAAGTAACGACAAACAGCATCCAATAAGAATTGAACCCCTTTGTTTTTAAATGCAGAACCAGCAATCATAGGAATGATTGCCATATCCATTACTGCAGCTCTTAAAGCAGCATGTACTTCATCTTCCGTGATAGAGTTTTCATCTTCCATGAATTTCTCTAACAACTCTTCATCGTAAGTTGCAACCTCTTCGATCAATCTTGCACGAGCTTCTGCAGCTTCGTCAACCATATCTTCTGGAATATCAATAACATCAAAAGTTGCCCCTTGCGTTTCTTCATGCCATATAATAGCTCTATTTTTTACTAAATCAACCACACCTTTGAAATCCATCTCTTCACCAATTGGCAAAACAATTTCAACTGCGTTTGAACCCAACATCTCTTTAACTTGCTTACAAACTCTAGCAAAGTTAGATCCTTGACGGTCCATTTTATTTACAAAACCAATTCTTGGTACTTTATAGTTATCAGCTAATCTCCAGTTAGTTTCTGATTGAGGTTCAACACCATCAACAGCACTAAACAAGAACACTAAACCATCCAATACACGTAATGATCTGTTTACCTCTACGGTAAAATCAACGTGACCAGGAGTGTCAATAATGTTAAAGTGATATTCTTTAGCATCAGCAGTAGGCTGACCATTTTCTACAGGAAACTTCCATTCACAAGTAGTTGCAGCAGATGTAATTGTAATACCTCTTTCTTGCTCTTGCTCCATCCAGTCCATTGTAGCAGCACCATCATGAACTTCTCCAATTTTGTGAGAAACTCCTGTATAATACAATACACGTTCTGTAGTAGTAGTTTTACCAGCATCAATATGTGCAGCAATACCAATATTTCTAGTTAATTTTAAATCTCTTGCCATTTCTTAGAATCTAAAGTGTGAGAATGCTTTGTTTGCTTCAGCCATTTTATGAACATCCACTCTTTTCTTAACCGCAGCACCTTCTTCTTTAGCAGCAGCTAAAATTTCACCTGCTAACTTTTGTGCCATTGTTTTTTCATTTCTTTTTCTAGCAAATGAAATCATCCATTTAATAGCCATAGAAACTTTTCTGTCTGGTCTAATTGGCATTGGAATTTGAAAGTTTGCTCCACCAACACGACGACTACGTACTTCTACTTGAGGCATCACATTAGAAAGTGCATCTTTCCAAATTTCTAAGGCAGATTTTTCTTCTTCTCCCTTTTTTTCTTCTACGATATCTAAAGCATCATAAAATACTTTGAACGCTACTGATTTCTTACCATCCCACATTAGCATGTTCACGAAACGTGTTGCTAATTGATCGTTAAACTTAGGATCCGGTAAAAGAACTCTTTTTTTGGCTCTTCTTTTTCTCATGTTTTCTTGAGTTTGTTTTGTTGCTGAATAATACTCTTTTGTTTAAACAGCGAACATTAAAAATTTACTTCTTAGGACGTTTGGCTCCGTATTTAGATCTACGTTGAGTTCTTCCCTCAACACCAGCTGTATCTAAAGCTCCACGTACAATGTGATACTTTACCCCTGGTAAATCTTTAACTCTTCCTCCCCTTACTAATACTATCGAGTGCTCTTGTAAATTGTGTCCTTCTCCAGGAATGTAAGCATTTACCTCATTACCGTTAGTCAATCTAACTCTGGCAACTTTTCTCATTGCAGAATTAGGTTTCTTCGGTGTAGTAGTGTAAACACGTGTACAAACTCCTCTTCTTTGAGGACACGAATTTAAAGCAGCCGATTTACTCTTCTTAGTGTTTTGGGTTCTTCCTTTGCGTACTAATTGTTGAATAGTTGGCATACTAATTTGTTATAAATTACGTTTATTTTATAATTCTCTAATTTTTTTAGAGGGTGCAAATGTACAATTAATTTCTATTTATTCAAATATCAAGCAGTTAAATTTTAATTTTTACTAGAATCTTGCCATTTGATGTTTATTCAATTAGTTTTGATTTAAATAAATAACCTTTACCAAGACACCTTATTAACCTATTTTGAAAATTATATTTTCATGCACCTAAAACACATCTTATTTATTTTATTCTTTAGCTTGCCCTGTATTTCTAATGTTTATTCTCAAAAAATAACTCTTAAAATAGAAAACAAGAAAAGCGAAGAACTAAAGATTCCATTATTTAAAAACAGAATCCTACATTTTAATGATACTGTTTCAATGCGAAAAGAAATCGACTCTTTTACATCTAAAGCGAACAACATGGGCTTCTTTACTCCTTTTAAACAACTACTAAAGAAGACTGACTCCCTTTATATATTACCTATTGACAACCCGAAAAAAACAGACAGCATATATCTTAACTTAAAAAAAACAAACGACCTACCTCCATATCTTCTGAATCAAAAGAATGATTCAATAACACTAAGCACTTCTAAACTTAGAGATTTCATCAACGAATTAAACAAATATCATCAACAAACAGGTAAAGTTTTTACTAAAATAAAAATTGAGAATATCGTTCAAATCAACAATAACATAAAAGCAGATTTAATTATTACAAATAAAACTCCAAGAAAAATTGACAAAATAATATTTGAAGGATACGCTACATTCCCAAGTAGATACAATAAACATTATTTGAAACTCCTCAACAAGCCTTTCAATAAAAATGTACTAAAAACAACAGATATAAAATTAAAAAAACTAGCTTTTATTTCACAAGAAAAAAAACCTGAAGTCCTTTTTACCAAAGACTCAACAATTCTATACCTATATATAAAGAGAAAAAGATTGAACCTATTTGATGGACTCATTGGTTTTAGCAATAAAGATAACGGCAATAAAATTAGATTTAATGGACATTTACACCTTGAACTAAACAACAGTTTCAATAAAGGTGAAAAAATTTCTTTCAAGTGGCTTAATAACGGAAACAATATTGAACAATTAAACCTTCAATTAAACTCACCTTTTATTTTTAACAGTCCTATCAATTCAGAACTCAGCTTAAATATCAAAAAACAGGATTCTTCATTTATCAACACAAGAAGCAAACTCTTATTAAACTACTACATCAACCACAATAACATTTTCGGAATAACTACCGCTAAAGAAAAATCTACTTCATCATTAACCATTCCAACAAATGACATAAACTCTTATACAAAAACAAATTATGGACTTTCCTATACATACAGTCTTTACAACGACACCAGCTCTAGACCTAAAACTAAAATCATATTTCAACTAGACAAAGGAATTAAAACCACAAACTCAACAAACGAAAACCAACTACATTATTATATCCAAGGGCTACAACATGTAAAACTAACACAAAGAACTTCTTTATTTTTGCAAACTACATTTGAAGAACTAAAAGGAAATAATATACTTCAAAATGAAACCTATTTTATTGGAGGCGCAAATACCGTAAGAGGATTTAACGAAAACAGTATACAAGCTACACGTTACAACTACACAAATATTGAATACCAAATAAAAACAGCAAACAGTTCTTACCTATATACTTTTAGTGACCTATCTTTAGTTCAAAACAAACCTGAAGAATTAAAAGACACATTATACAGCCTTGGTTTTGGCTATAATTACAAAACACTTTCAGGTTTTATAAACCTCTCTTACGCCTTTGGAAAAACGGATAAAACGGAATTTAATTTTCAAAAAGGGATCTTTCACATAAAACTAATTAGTTTCTTTTAACACATAAACACAATTGCTATAAAACTAAAATCCACCGCTTTACACAGAATTATCTTCAACAAAACAACAGAACAGACATGCGTTTTTACCATATTCACAATATTTAAACAAATGTTAATCAAAGCCTATTTTATTAACATTTTTTAACAAAAACATTGCATGTCTGATAAATTATTAGGATTTTTAGCATAACTAATTCAAATTTTCAAACTATGAGATCAAAATTTAATGGTTTTTTAACGCTCTTATTAGCGTTTGTGGTGCAACTTACATTTGCACAATCAAAGACTATCTCAGGTAACGTTTCCGACAGTACCGGGCCTTTACCAGGAGTAGTAGTTTTAATTAAAGGTACTCAAACAGGTACTGAAACAGATTTTGATGGAAATTATTCCATTCAAGCCAAACCACGAGCTACACTTGTATTTAGCTACATTGGTATGAAGACAACTGAACAGACTGTTGGTAATTCCAACACAATGAACATTACGCTTCAAGAAGACATGGAAGCTTTAGAGGAAGTAGTTGTAACAGGTCAAGGTTCTGGTATGCAAAAAAGAAGACTTTCAACTACTGTAGATGCACTTTCATCAAAGCAACTTGAAAAACTTCCTTCAAAACAAATAGACCAAATACTTCAATCAACAACACCAAGTGCTCAAATTAGATTAAGTTCTGGACAACCTGGTACAGCAGCAATCATAAGAACAAGGGGCCCTATTTCTGCTGCATCTTCTTCTACACCAGTTGTAATCGTAGATGGGATACGAGTAGATAATCTAAATTCAAATCCCGAACTTGGACTTGACACTGGAGGAGCTAACGTTTCTGCTTTAGCAGATATACCGGTAGAATCTATTGAGAGAATTGAATATATTAAAGGAGGAGCAGCAACTACATTATATGGTGCAGATGCGGCAAATGGTGTGATTCAAATAATTACTAAAAAAGGAACTCAAGGAAAACCTACCATAATATATGAGAGCAGTCTTGGACTTATTAAAGGAACTACAGATTTCTTAAAATACAAACGAACATCTGAAGCACTTTTTGAAACAGGCGTTTCTCAACAACAAAGAATTTCTATAAACGGTGGAAACGAGAAAGTAACGTACAATTTTGGAGGAAGCATATATGCAGATGACGGCTTTAATGATGTAAACGAACAAATCAAAAAAAGTTTCACATTTGGTTTAGGAGCTCAAATTACAGACAAGTTAAAATACCAAGGTTCTTTTTCTTATGTTGGTTTCAAAAACAAAATGGATTTTAATGCGAACACTAGCTTCGGTAGATATGGGAATTTAGAAGGAACATCAGGAGACTTAGATGAAATGGATGATGCTGATTGGCTAGAATTAAAATCTGAAATGCAAGCAATTGGTGGTCTTGTAGATATTTCTAATGAAATAAAGCGTTTTACCGCTTCGAACAAATTCACATACGATATTGACCAAAATAACCAAATCAATGCAACTTATGGTATCGATTATAGAACAACTGCTCAAGAAGAAAACGACACAAATGCATTACTTGTTGCCTTAGGTTCAGAGTCTGTTGGTACAACAGACAAAGCTACACTAGAACGTGTTTTAAGAAGCTCATTTACAACAACAGCTGATATTAACTTCACTAATAAAACAAGTATTGAAAACCTATCATTTGTTTCAATCATTGGTGCACAATACTTTAGAACGGAAGATGAACAAAATAACATTGCAGGAAGCGGAGGGGTAGATGGAACTAAATCAATTTCAACATTCCCAACACAGACAGCTGCCGATTTTACACTTCAAAATGCCAACTATGGTTTCTATTTCTTAGAAAACATTGGAATACATGACATTGCGTTCGTAGAATTAGGAGGTAGATTTGATAAAAACACTTCAGCAGGTACAGATACCGATGTACTGTTCTTACCTAAAATTGGATTTACTTATAACCTATCAGATCATGAGTTTTATGGAAACTCTAAAATAAGAGATATTGTTTCAAGTGTAAAATTAAGAGCTAACTATGGAGAAGCTACTAATTTTGCTGAACCATTTTCACAAGACAGAACTTTTGGTTTACAACCATTTTTGGGACAACCATCATTTAGATTTGACAATCCAGGAAACGAAGACCTAGTTTCAGAAAGAGTTAAAACCTCTGAAATCGGATTAGAATTAGGATTTATTAACAATAAAATTAATTTTAGCACAACATATTATAAGGCAATTACTGAAGATGCATTGTTTACACCATCTCAACCACCATCTTCCGGACTTTTAGCTCAAATTAAAAACATAGGAGAAATAAAAAATACTGGTTGGGAATTTGCACTTAACGCAACCATTCTTAACTCTAGAGATCATAGATTAACAGCAAATGTTTCTTACAACAATAATAAAAACATTGTGACCAGTATGGGAGGAGCAGCTCCATTTAATGTTGGTGGATTTTCTGTAATTGGATCTTGGGTTGAAGAAGGAAAAAGTTTAGGCTACTTAAGAGGAACTTCTGCAGCAAAAGACAGTAATGGAGACTGGCAATACACGCCAAACACAAATCTTGGAGATACTTATGCTCCAAACTTCGGATCATTTGGATTCAACTATACCTTCAAGGACTTAGATTTATTTTTGACAGGAGATTATCAATTTGGAGGTCAAGCCGTTGAATTAAACTTTTTACTTAGACATTTATATGGATTTGACTCTACTGGAATTCCGGAGGCAATCGACGGCCAAACAAGTCCTTTTAATTATGTGAATTATTTTACATTTGATAGTGATTTTGTTAAAATCAGAAATATCGGTATCTCTTACAATCTTAAAGATAAGATACCATTTATACAAAACACTAAGTTAAGTTTCTCTGTTACGAACCCATTAAACTGGACAGCTGGCAACTTCGACCCTGAATCAACAGGATCTGGGATTTCAGGTCAAAATGGATTTAGTAGTGGTGGTTTTGCATTTGGTACAGAGTCTGCACCAAGAACTTTCAATACTTCAATTAAATTTCAATTTTAGAAAAACCAAATAATATGAAGAAAATATTAATATACATATGTGGCTTCTTATTAACAGTAAGCTGCACAGATACTTTTAAAGACGCAATTGACTTTAAAGATGTAGAAAATCCAAATTTAGCTGAAGCGTCTGTAGTAGGACAACCAAATTCCGCTAATATTTGGCTACATGGACTGGAAAGAGAACTCTCTAGAACTTTTAATGAGTTAATAATTCTAGCAGAATTAGGTTCAGACAACTATGACAATGTAAAAACCTTTTACAGTCAGTTAATGGACAACCTTGATATTAGAACAACAGACAATGATATTAGAGATTTACAGAATGAAATTGCTAGAGTGAGACAAATGGCGATTTATGGTTTAGGAACTGTTGGCCCAAATGATTCGGAATACACCTCTGAAGTAAATGCAGAATTCCATTTTTTTGAAGGAATGTCCTATATGTTAGCAGGTATGTATTTTTCAGCTCTACCTATTACCCCATTAGGTGCTCCTATTAATTCGAATGACAATTTGCAAAAAGCAATTACTAGCTTTAACGAAGCAATTGCACTAAATGACAAAGCCGAATACAACTTGGCAAAAGCAAGATGCTATTACTTTTTAGGAGATAAAACAAATGCCGTTAGCTCCTCAGAAGCAGCTTTAACCAAAAGCACTTCTTTTTCAAGAGAAGCAATGTTTGATGAAAAAGATGAGCCTTCAAACAGTATGGAATCAGCTTTATTTGAAAGAGCAACTTTTAACGACATACAACCTTTACCAAGTTTAGACTTTTTAGACCCAAAATATTCTTTCTTGACAACTGATTTAGACCCTTCAATCCATTATTTAAAGGCGGAAGAAGCTTACTTAATTATTGCAGAAGCGAAGTTAAAAGACGGAGCAATTGCAGATGTTAAAACGAATCTTGAAGATTTACTTGCGCTTATTGCTACAAGAGAAGTTCGTAATATTGACGACTCAACTGAATTAAGACATGATGGAGCTCGACCTCTTGACGAAACTGTAATTGTTAACGGAATATCAGGTTTAGTCCTAAACAGACAGTCTGGAAATGTGGATATCCCATCTGTATCAGGTACTTCATTAACTCAAACAGACATTGACAATATGACGAATAATGATGCTGCGATTGCTTTATTATACAAGACAAGACAGGAAGTATTTATTTCTGAAGGAATAAGACTTGCTGATATGGGAGTGAAATTTGTTATTAATGAAAATGAATTTTCACAAAACCCAAATATTGAAGATGGAGACCCAAGTACAGTAAAAGTGGTACCTAGTTTTATAGCTAGTATAGCAGATGACCTAGATGCTTTTGACTATACTACAGGAGGAACAACATGTACAATAACGGTGGATTTGAATGCAGTTTTGGTTGCAAACAAAGCATCTGAGCATGTTTTACCATTTCATTAACTAATTGAGATACATTTTAAAAACCACCTGAATCCTCAGGTGGTTTTTTTATTTATTTAAACTACATTTGCAGCATGGAAACAAAGACAGCAAGAATATTCGGTATTAGAGCCATTTTAGAAGCAATTAACAGCAACAATTCTATTGACAAGGTATTTGTTCAAAAAGAAATTTCAGGTCATTTAATGTCTGAATTGATGCAAGCTTTAAAAAAGAATAATATTGCTTTTAGCTATGTGCCTGTTGAAAAACTTGACAAGCTATCTAAACATGGTAATCACCAAGGAGCTGTAGCACAAATTGCCCCTATAGATTTCCATGACCTTGACGAACTTATTACCAAAACTCTTGAAAAAGAAGAAACACCTTTGTTTTTACTTTTAGATCAGGTATCTGATGTTCGTAATTTTGGAGCTATCATTAGAACAGCAGAATGTACTGGTGTTCATGGTATTATTATTCAAAAACAAGGAAATGCACCGGTAAATGCTGAAACCGTTAAAACATCCGCTGGTGCCGCTTTTAATATTCCTATTTGTAAAGTTGACCATATAAAAGATGCGTTGTTTATTTTACAAGCTGCAGAAATTCAAATGGTAGCAGCCACTGAAAAAACAGAAGACAGTTTATACTCGGTAAACTTTAAAAAACCAACAGCCATTATAATGGGTTCAGAAGATAGAGGTATCAACCCTTCTATTTTAAAAATGGTCGACGTAAAAGCAAAACTTCCATTAAAAGGAACTATTGGTTCATTGAATGTATCTGTTGCGTGTGGTGCCTTTTTATACGAAGCCGTAAGACAAAGGATTTAGTTCTAATTTTGGTCATCTATTTACTTTACTGTGGAATTATAAAAAAGATACCTAAACCTCATTCTCTTTATCTGCCTCTAACTTTGGTGGATTAAATTTTCCTTCTTCGTCAAACCAAGTATCAAATTCACTTTGTGTGAATTGTGGTTTCTTTTTTTGAGGGCCTTTCTTCCTAAAAACTAAAGCCAAAATTAATCCACTTATCAATCCAGATAGATGACCTTCCCAAGAGATAGCTCTATCAACAGGAAACACATACCAAACCATACTTCCATATAAAAATATTACGATTAGCGAAACCGCTAGCAATCGATAATATTTACGAAACAACCCACTAAAAAAAATAAAGCTAAACAGCAGGTAAACCACTCCGCTCATTCCAATGTGATAAGCTTTTACTCCAATAATCCAAGTACCTATACCCGACATTAAAACCCCTAATACCAACACCTTCCAAGAAAGACTTCTATAAAAATAAAAGAGCATTCCTAAAAAAACCAATATAGGAATGGTATTGTTAAACAGGTGCTTGATACTTCCATGAATAAAAGGAGAAAAGAGAACACCTTGTAGACCAGAAAAAGATCTAGGCATAATTCCGTGATTGGTGAAATTTATTTGAAATTTTATTTCAACCCAATACACCATCCACATAAGTAAAGCAACCAACATTGGCACTCTAATTACCTGACTTGTATACTTAAACTCAATTTCTTCTTTTATCATAAATAATGACACAGGGATTGGTAGCTAATTTAAATAAAACAAGAAGTAATATCACTAATATTTTATTAATTTTACAAGATGAACGAACCTTTAGCAGAGCGAATCAGACCTAGGTCATTGGAAGACTATATCAGTCAACAACATTTAGTTGGACCTAACGGAATTCTTACGCAACATATACAAAAAGGCATCATTCCCTCCTTAATATTATGGGGACCTCCGGGCATTGGAAAAACAACTTTAGCCAACATAATTGCTCAAGTATCTAACAGACCCTTTTACACTTTAAGTGCCATAAATTCTGGAGTAAAAGACGTACGAGAAGTTATAGAAAAAGCAAAACAAAGCGGAGGATTGTTTACTGTAAAAAACCCAATATTATTTATTGATGAAATTCATAGGTTTAGTAAATCTCAACAAGACTCATTATTAGCTGCTGTAGAAAAGGGATGGGTTACCTTAATTGGAGCTACTACAGAAAACCCCAGTTTTGAAGTAATACCTGCACTACTATCGAGATGTCAAGTATATATTTTAAACTCCTTTGACAAAACAGACTTAATTGACTTGCTACATAGAGCCATGGAAATTGATCATACGATAAAAGAAAAGCAAGTCGTATTAAAAGAAACTGAAGCTCTTATTAGAGTTTCTAGTGGTGATGCTAGAAAGTTACTAAATATTTTTGAGCTCGTTGTTTCTTCTGAAGAAGCACCGGTAACTATTACTAATGAACTAGTGCTCTCTAAAGTCCAAAAAAACACCGTTAGATATGACAAAACAGGGGAACAACATTATGATATTATTTCAGCTTTTATCAAATCTATAAGAGGAAGTGATCCTAATGCTGCCGTATATTGGCTAGCTAGAATGATTGAAGGTGGTGAAGACGTGAAATTTATAGCTAGAAGATTATTAATTTCAGCTTCAGAAGACATCGGGAACGCAAATCCTACAGCTTTAATTATGGCAAACACTACGTTTCAAGCAGTCACTACTATTGGCTATCCAGAAGCAAGAATTTCATTGAGTCAGTGTGCCATATATTTAGCTACTTCTCCTAAAAGCAATAGTTCTTATATGGCCATAAACAATGCTTTACAATATGTTAAAAACACAGGAGATCTTTCTATTCCATTACATTTAAGAAATGCACCTACTAAATTAATGAAAGATTTAGATTACGGAAAGGATTATAAATACGCTCATAACTACGAAAATAATTTTGTGCCTCAAGAATTTCTTCCTGAAGAAATTTCAAACACTAAATTTTATGAGCCAAGCAATAACGCAAGAGAGCAAAATTTTAGAGCGTTTTTAAAAACCAGATGGAAAGACAAATACGACTATTAAATTAATGAGTAAACCTTAAAACCGTAATTCCTGTAGTTTCTGCCAAGTCAACATTTAAATTGCCATCAGTATCAAAGTAACCAATGGTGTTTACAAAATTACCATAGGTATCCTTCCATTGTGCTTTGTACACATTTTTTAACGATGTTTTAAACAACTTACAAATTATCTGACCTTCGGAATAATTGAGCGAAGAACTTTTTACAACCTTTCCTATATAGTTGCCATTGTTTTCTTGTAATTCGATTGAAAGTCCTTGTACTGAAGTATAAACATTATTTTTTAAGATAGCATTCGGCGCAAGCAGCACGGCTTCAGATTGAAGCTTAACTATTGCCTTTGGAGAATATTTATATTTTAATTTTTTAAAATCTTTAAAGGCATTTCTTAAACTTTCTTGGTACCCTTTTTTAAAATCTTTCTCTGAACTAGAACCAATAGCACTCTTATAAATTGTTTTGTTTTTACAGTTTTTTAATTCGAAACTCAATTT
>JBHOTE010000003.1:0-97095 GCA_042584125.1 Bacteroidota bacterium | reverse complement strand
ATGCCAAATGATGTGGCAGAAGCTGTAGCGGAATTAATTTCACATTTTAAATGGACAGGGAAAGTAGGATGTGGATTTCCTACAATAATTTCACAAGGGGTCGCAAAGTCTGTTGGAAACATAGATCCTAGTTGGAAAGGAACCAATGTGGAACAACTTTTTTCAGAAAAAACAGGATTGGAGTTTTTTGTAGCTAATGATGCTGATGTTGCAGGCTTGGCAGAAATTAATTTTGGAATAGGCAAAAATAAAAAAGGAGTGGTGATTGTAGTCACTATAGGAACCGGATTAGGATCTTCTGTTTTTGTCAATGGTA
The DNA here is from genome assembly GCA_042584125.1 of Bacteroidota bacterium. Classification (GTDB taxonomy): domain Bacteria; phylum Bacteroidota; class Bacteroidia; order Flavobacteriales; family Flavobacteriaceae; genus Flavicella. The sequence goes on along the minus strand of JBHOTE010000003.1, from coordinate 96,779 downwards.
CTTTGGTACCAAATGTAGAATTAGGATCCGTACCTTATAAAGAATATGAGCGTTTTGAATATTATGCGGCAGATTCTGCTAGAAAACGAGATGGTTTAAAATTTATTGACTGGGGAGATCGTTTTAATAAGTTTTTGTTGTTTGTAGAACAAACATTCACACCTACTTTAATTATTTTGGGAGGAGGGGCTAGTAAGAAATTACATAAGTTTAAAAGTAAAATCACTATTAATGTTCCTGTAGTAGCGGCTCAGTTTGAAAACAATGCAGGGATTATTGGTGCCGCCATGCTTGCTAATTAAATTCTTATTATTGAGAATTTCTTTATTGTGAAAGCAAAAATATTTAGTTACTTTGCACTTTATATAAAGTAATTGGTTTTATGAGCATCTAGATGCGGTCTTTTAAAACTTACTTTAGAAATTACTACACAAAAAATAAACAGAATTTTCTGTAAAAAATACTTAGTTGAAATATAAATAATGGAATTTGATTTAGAATATAATTCGGATAGATCTCAAATGATCATTCCTGAATATGGAAGACATATTCAGAAACTTGTAGATCATTGCGTGGCTCTAGAAAGTGAAGAGGAAAGAAAAAAAATGGCGAATGCTATTGTAGATGTGATGGGGAATTTGCAGCCACATTTACGTGATGTACCCGATTTTAAACATAAACTTTGGGATCAAATTTTTATTATGTCGGAATTCAAATTAAATGTTGAATCTCCATATGGTACTCCAGATCAGGTTGAATTACAGGCAAAACCAGAACCTTTGGCTTATCCTAAAATGGCTTCAAGGTATCGTTTTTACGGGCATAATATTCAAACTATGATTAAGGTAGCTTTGTCTTGGGATGAAGGCGAATTGAAAACAGCTTTGATTTTCAATATTGCCAATCATATGAAAAAATGTTATTTGAATTGGAATAAAGACACGGTAGATGATGCAGTTATTTTTAAGCATTTATTGGATTTGTCGAATGGAAAAATTGATTTAACAAACTCTGATGAAGTATTGTCAGAATCGAGTAGTTTGTTAAAGAAAACCGCAAATGCTAGAAGTTCTAACCCAAAGTCGCAGCATAACAATAATAGGAATAAAAATTATTCAAAAAACAACAACCATAGAAACCAAAAAGGAGGTCATCAGCATAGAAAAAACTAAGCTAGATTCTTTATTGTTTTAAAACCACACATATAAAACGTATTACACTAAATGGCTACATTTAAAATTGAAGGAGGGCATAAATTAAATGGTACAATTATTCCTCAAGGTGCAAAAAATGAAGCATTGCAAATTCTATGCGCTGTGCTTTTAACTCCTGAAAAAGTTAAGATTGAGAACATTCCAAATATAATTGATGTAAATAAACTTATTTTTATTCTTGGTGAATTAGGGGTGAAAACAGAAAAACATGATGTTAATACCTATACTTTTCAAGCAGACGAGTTAAATCTTGCATATCTAGAATCGGAAGATTTTAAAAGAGATGGGAGTTCTTTAAGGGGGTCTATCATGATTGTAGGACCTTTGCTAGCACGTTTTGGGAAAGGTTATATTCCTAGACCAGGAGGTGATAAAATTGGACGTAGACGTTTAGATACACATTTTGAAGGTTTTATAAATTTAGGAGCTAAGTTTAGGTATAATAAAGAAGAACATTTTTATGGGGTTGAGGCAGACGAACTGTTCGGAGCAGATATGTTGTTAGATGAAGCTTCTGTAACAGGAACAGCAAATATTTTAATGGCAGCGGTTTTAGCTACCGGTAGAACATCAATTTACAATGCAGCCTGTGAGCCTTACATTCAACAACTTTGTAAAATGCTAAATAGCATGGGGGCAAATATTTCTGGTATTGGTTCTAACTTGTTAATTATTGATGGTGTTAAAGAGTTGAAAGGTTGTAAACACAGAGTGCTTCCTGATATGATTGAAATAGGTAGTTGGATTGGTATGGCAGCTATGACCAAATCAGAACTGACTATTAAAAATGTAAGTTGGAAAGATTTAGGAGTTATACCACGAGTTTTTAGAAAACTGGGTATTCAATTGGAGAAAGTAAATGATGATATTTACATTCCAGCACAAGAGTCTTATGAAATACAAAATTATATTGATGGGTCTATTTTAACGGTGTCTGATGCACCCTGGCCAGGTTTTACTCCTGACTTATTAAGTATTGTTTTAGTAATTGCTACTCAAGCAAAAGGAAGTGTTTTAATACATCAAAAAATGTTTGAAAGTCGTTTGTTCTTTGTCGATAAATTAATTGATATGGGGGCTAAAGTTATTTTGTGTGACCCACATAGAGCTACAATTATTGGAATGAATCATGAGTCTTCATTAAAAGCAACAACGATGACTTCACCAGATATTAGAGCGGGTATTTCTTTATTAATTGCGGCACTTTCAGCTAAAGGAACAAGTGTCATTCATAATATTGATCAAATTGATAGAGGATATGAAGATATTGAAGGAAGATTAAAATCTATAGGTGCAAAAATTGAACGCATTAACGATTAATTTAAAAATAATTTTCTTTAAAATTGCCTTAAAGTTCGACTAGAAATGGTCGGTTTTTAAGGCAATTATTTTTTAATAAAACTAGTGCTAGTTCTTATTTCTTGGATTAAATTTGCGCCGTGACATTTTGGCACAAAATCAAGAATGGCAATATTGTTGTTTTAGTGAAAATGTATTTTAAATGAATAACATACAATGAGTACTGAAGAAAAAATTAAAGACGAAGCAGAGCAAACAGTTGATAACAATGTGGCTGCTGAAGCAAATACGGAAAATGTAAAGGAAGAACCTGTGGTTGAGCCAACTGCTGAAGAAATTTTACAAAAAGAAAAGGACAAATATTTACGTCTATTTGCTGAATTCGAAAACTATAAAAAACGTACAACAAAAGAAAGAATTGAGTTGTATAGAACGGCAGGGCAAGACATAATGGTGTCATTATTACCTGTTTTGGACGATTTTGACAGAGGGTTGGCAGAAATTAAAAAAGTAAAAGAAAAACAACTGTTAAAAGGGATGACCTTGATCAATGATAAATTGACAAGTACATTAACTCAAAAAGGTTTGGAAGTAGTAACAGCAAAACCTGGTGATGTTTTTGATGCAGATTTACATGAAGCAATTACACAAATTCCTGCACCAACAGACGATATGAAAGGAAAAATTATTGATGTGATTGAAAAAGGATATAAGTTAGGAGATAAAGTAATTCGTTATCCTAAAGTAGTTATCGGACAAGCATAAATCAATACAAACTATTTGATTGGTAATTTTAGTACCAAATCTTAATTAGAATACAATGGCAAAAAGAGATTATTACGAAGTACTAGGGATTTCAAAATCTGCAACTACTAGTGAAATAAAGAAAGCGTATCGAAAGATGGCAGTAAAATACCATCCAGATAAAAACCCTGATGACAAAGCAGCTGAAGAAAAATTTAAAGAAGCAGCTGAGGCTTATGAGGTTTTGAGTGATGCGGATAAAAAATCTCGTTACGATCAGTTTGGTCATAGTGCATTTGAAGGTGGTGCCGGAGGCGGTGGTGGCTTTGGAGGTTTCGGTGGCGGAATGGATATGGATGATATATTTAGTCAATTTGGAGATATTTTTGGAGGAGGTTTTAGCGGTGGCAGAAGTCGTTCTAGAGGGCCTGTAAGAACCAAAGGGACTAATTTACGTATTCGAGTAAAACTTACTTTAGAAGAAATTGCTACGGGAGTTGATAAGAAAGTTAAAGTTCGACGTAAAACTCAGGCTAAAGGTGTAAAATACACTACCTGTACTACATGTAATGGTCAAGGTCAAGTTATGCGAGTTACCAACACGATGTTGGGAAGAATGCAAACAGCTGCTACATGTCCAACTTGTAATGGTGCTGGGCAGTCTATTTCTAGCAAACCTAAAGAAGCAGATGCACAAGGATTAATTATTTCAGAAGAAACCGTTACTATTAATATTCCTGAAGGAGTAACAGAAGGAATTCAATTAAAAGTTTCTGGTAAAGGAAATGAAGCAGCAGGTAATAATTCTATTCCTGGCGATTTGTTAGTGGTAATTGAAGAAATACCTCATGATAAATTAAAAAGAGAAGGAACAAATTTACATTACGATTTGTATGTAAGTTTTTCTGAAGTAGCTTTAGGTGTTTCAAAAGAAATAGATACAGTTACAGGAAAAGTGAAAATAAAAATAGAAGCAGGGACTCAGTCAGGAAAAATATTAAGACTGAAAGGAAAAGGGCTTCCAAGTATTGAAAGATACGGTAATGGAGATCTTATGGTACATGTAAATGTTTGGACACCACAACAATTAGATAAGTCACAAAGAAAATTTTTCGAGGTAAATTTAGAAGACGATAACTTTGTTCCGAGCCCTAGTAAAACGGATAAATCATTTTTTGAAAAAGTAAAAGATATGTTTTCTTAAATAATTGTCTTTATTTAAATTAATTATACATAACTTTGCGGTGTTGTTAATCTTTTAACAACATCTTTTTCATAGCAATTTTCCCACTCTGGTCACAGAGTGGGTTTTTTATGAAATCATATAAAATAAAAGTAGGCTGTCTTATCGTTCTGAACTTGATTCAGAAAAGGAAAGTCCGGACATCGCAGAGTAGTATAGCGGATAACATCCGTCCAGCGTGAGCTGAGGACAAGTGCAACAGAAAGCAAGTACAGTTAGGCTGTAGTGAAACCAGGTAAACTCTATACGATGCAATGCCATGTACATTGGAGCTTGAGGGCTACTCGCTCGATTCCAAGGGGTAGGCAGATGGATTCCATAAGTAATTTTGGAACTAGATAAATGATAAGAATCCGTCTTTGACGGAAACAGAATTCGGCTTATAGGCCTACTTTTTTTATTTGTATTAAAATAGATGAAATTTCAGTTCAAGTGATTTTTGCAACGAAGTTTAGAAATTTGTGTCTAGAAAAAACATTATACAAAACAACTGTTAAGAGGAATGCGTTAGTGATTGCACCTTTGTTTGAGCTCTTTTTTTGAAGGCTGAGCTTGTCGAAGTCTAAACAATAAAAAGCGAGTGGTAAAAGCACGACCTGAAGGGGAACGCCCAAAATAATTTTCTTATTTATATTAAAACAGTTAGATATAATAAATGTTTCGTGTTATGAATATCTCATTAAAAGTGGTTTTAATTCATAAATAATATAATTTTAATATTCTTTAAATTTCAATCTCATTTATCTTTATGATTTTGAAGTATTCATAAGTGGGAGCTCTTTCAAATATGAGCTATATTTTGTATTTTCGCAGCAAAATAATTAACAAATAGATAGATTTTGCGTTTGATATAAATAGGATCAAAAGCCAAAACTATAAATTCCCATTATACTATGAGCATTTATAACGATTACATTAAGCAAATCGAAGAAAGAAAAGGTCAGGGATTAAACCCATTACCGATAGATGGAGCCGAATTATTAAGCGAAATTATTTCTCAAATTAAAGATATAGATAATAAAGATAGAGAAGACTCTCTAAACTTTTTTATATATAATGTTGTACCTGGTACCACAAGTGCTGCTGGTGTAAAAGCAAAATTTTTAAAAGAAATTATTTTAGGTGAATCTTTAGTTAAAGAAATTACACCAAGTTTTGCTTTAGAATTGTTATCTCATATGAAGGGTGGACCTTCTGTAGAAGTTTTGTTAGATTTAGCTTTAGGTAGTGATGCTGCTATCGCTGAAGAAGCTGCAAAAGTTTTAAAAACGCAAGTTTTCCTTTACGAGGCAGATACGGAACGTTTGGAAGCTGCTTACAAGGAAGGTAATGCAATTGCTAAAGAACTTTTAGAAAGTTATGCAAAAGCTGAGTTCTTTACAACATTGCCTGAGGTTGAAGAAGAAATTGAAATAGTAACATATATAGCTGGTGTAGGTGATATTTCTACAGATTTATTATCTCCAGGAGCAGATGCTCATTCACGTTCAGATCGTGAATTACATGGTCAATGTCTTTTTGAGCATAACAAAGAAATGCAAAAAGAGCTTTCAGCATTGAAACAAGAGCACCCTGATAAGCGTGTGATGTTAGTTGCAGAAAAAGGTACTATGGGAGTTGGTTCTTCTAGAATGTCAGGTGTAAACAACGTGGCATTATGGACAGGTATTCAAGCAAGTCCTTATGTGCCATTTATTAATATCGCTCCTGTAATTGCAGGAACAAATGGTATTTCTCCAATTTTCTTAACTACGGTTGGTGTAACTGGAGGTATTGGAATTGATTTACAAAACTGGGTTAAGAAAACAGATGCTGAAGGTAAGGTAATTATTGATGCGGATGGTGAGCCAGTTTTAGAAGAAAAATATTCTGTTGAAACAGGAACTGTTTTAACAATCAATACTAAAGAAAAACAATTATACAAAGACGGTAAAGCAGTAAAAGATATTTCTGCTGCATTGACTCCTCAAAAAGTTGAGTTTATCAAGGCGGGTGGTTCTTATGCTGTAGTATTTGGTAAAAAAATTCAAACTTTTGCTGCGAAAGCTTTAGGAATTGATATTCCTACTGTATTTGCTCCTTCTAAAGAAATTTCTATTGAGGGACAAGGATTAACGGCAGTTGAAAAAATATTCAATAAAAATGCAGTAGGGAATACCCCAGGTAAAACTTTACATGCAGGTTCTGATGTTCGTGTAGAAGTAAATATTGTAGGTTCTCAAGATACTACAGGTTTAATGACTTCTCAAGAATTAGAATCGATGGCTGCTACAATTATTTCTCCAATTGTTGATGGTGCTTATCAATCAGGATGTCATACAGCTTCTGTTTGGGATGATAAGTCTAAGGCTAACATTCCAAGATTGATGCAATTTATGAATGATTTTGGACTTATTACAGCTCGTGATCCTAAAGGGAAATACCATGCAATGACAGATGTTATTCACAAGGTATTAAATGATATTACTGTAGGAGATTGGGATATTATTATTGGTGGAGATTCTCATACACGTATGTCTAAAGGGGTTGCTTTTGGAGCAGATTCAGGAACCGTTGCCTTAGCATTGGCAACAGGTGAGGCTACGATGCCAATTCCTCAGTCTGTAAAAGTTACTTTTAAAGGTCAAATGAAATCTTTCATGGATTTCCGTGATGTAGTACATGCAACACAACAGCAAATGTTAAAACAATTTGGTGGTGAAAATGTATTCCAAGGTAGAATTATTGAGGTTCATTTAGGAACACTAACTGCCGATCAAGCTTTTACATTTACGGATTGGACTGCAGAGATGAAAGCAAAAGCTTCAATTTGTATTTCAGAGGATGAAACTTTAATAGAATCTTTAGAGATTGCAAAAGGTAGAATCCAGATTATGATTGACAAAGGAATGGACAATCATTTAAATGTTTTGCAAGGGCTAATTGAAAAAGCAGAAAAGAGAATAGCTGAAATTAAGTCAGGAGAAAAACCAGCTTTAAGACCAGATGCTAACGCTAAATATCATGCAGAAGTTGTTATTGATTTAGATGAGGTTGCTGAACCAATGATTGCGGATCCAGATGTAAATAATGATGATGTTTCTAAGCGTTACACACATGATACAATTAGACCATTGTCTTACTATGGTGGTACTAAATCAGTAGATTTAGGATTTATAGGATCTTGTATGGTTCATAAAGGTGATATGAAAATATTAGCTCAAATGTTAAAGAACATTGAAGCACAGCAAGGTAAAGTAGAATTTAAGGCGCCGTTAGTTGTTGCTCCTCCTACTTATAATATTGTTGATGAGTTGAAAGCGGAAGGTGACTGGGATGTATTGACAAAATACTCTGGTTTTGAATTTGATGATAACGCCCCAAAAGGAGCAGCTCGTACGAAATATGAAAACATGTTGTACCTTGAAAGACCTGGGTGTAACTTATGTATGGGGAACCAAGAAAAAGCAGAACCAGGTGATACTGTAATGGCTACTTCTACACGTTTATTCCAAGGAAGAGTGGTAAAAGATTCTGGTGAGAAAAAAGGAGAGTCTTTATTGTCTTCAACTCCAGTTGTAGTATTGTCTACTGTTTTAGGTAGAACTCCTACTATGGCTGAATACGAAGCAGCAGTTGAAGGTATTGTATTGACAAAATTCACACCTTCGTTAAAACAGTTGATTAAATAATTTATTTCTTTTTAAATTTATATAAAGCCCAAATCTTAGGATTTGGGCTTTTTTTTATGGGTGCTGTTTAACTTTTATAGTTAAATAAATTGATGTATAAAAAATCATTATAGATATATCAATAATCATAATTGGTTTGTAAATGATTCAGGAATAATATTTTGTATCTTGTTTAAGACGATAAACGGAATATTAATTTAATATATAGTAGCTATGGCATTTGATATTGAAATGATAAAAAAAATATATGCTCGTATGTCATCTAGAGTAGATGCAGCAAGAGAAATTGTGAGGAAACCTTTAACGCTTTCCGAGAAAATTTTATACAGTCACTTATGGAATGAGATTCCAAAGGAAGCTTATAAAAGAGGTGAAGATTATGTAGACTTTGCACCCGATAGAATTGCTTGTCAAGATGCAACTGCGCAAATGGCATTACTACAGTTTATGCAAGCAGGTAAGGAGAAAGTGGCAGTTCCAACTACAGTTCATTGTGATCATTTAATTCAAGCTAAAAATGGCGCGACAGAAGATTTAAAATTCGCTAATAAAACAAGTAAAGAGGTTTTTGATTTTTTATCATCAGTTTCAAATAAATACGGAATTGGTTTTTGGAAACCTGGAGCCGGAATTATTCATCAAGTAGTTTTAGAGAATTATGCATTTCCAGGAGGAATGATGATTGGAACAGATTCACATACCGTAAATGCTGGTGGTTTGGGAATGGTGGCTATTGGTGTTGGAGGTGCAGATGCTGTTGATGTAATGGCTGGTATGGCTTGGGAATTAAAATTCCCCAAATTAATAGGTGTAAAGTTGACAGGGAAACTTTCTGGTTGGTCTTCCCCAAAAGATGTCATTTTAAAAGTAGCTGGGATCTTAACAGTAAAAGGAGGAACAGGTGCTATTGTTGAATACTTTGGTGAAGGAGCAAAGAACCTTTCTGCTACTGGAAAAGGAACGATTTGTAATATGGGGGCAGAAATTGGTGCAACTACTTCAACTTTTGGATATGATGCTTCTATGGAACGTTATTTACGTGCTACTGAAAGAGGCGATGTTGCTGATGCGGCAAATAAAATCGCTCCTTATTTAACAGGTGACCCAGAGGCTTATGCAAATCCAGAACAATATTTTGATCAAGTAATAGAAATTAATTTGGATGAATTACAACCACATATCAATGGTCCATTTTCTCCAGATTTGGCCTCTGAAACAGGAGCAGATATAAAAGCAAAAGCTGAAGCTAACCATTGGCCTTTAGAAGTAGAATGGGGATTGATTGGTTCTTGTACAAATTCATCCTATGAAGATTTGTCAAGAGCGGCATCAATAGCTAAACAAGCGGTGGAAAAAGGAATTGCAGTAAAAGCTGAATTTGGAATCAATCCAGGTTCAGAACAGGTGCGATACACAGCTGAAAGAGACGGTCTTTTGGCGATATTTGAAGAATTAGGGGCTACAATATTTACCAATGCTTGTGGACCTTGTATTGGACAATGGGCACGTTATTCCGATCCGAAAAACGCACCGAAGAACTCTATAATCCATTCTTTCAATAGAAACTTTGCGAAAAGAGCAGATGGAAATCCAAATACACATGCCTTCGTAACTTCACCAGAAATAGTTGCGGCAATAGCCATTTCTGGAAGGTTAGATTTTGACCCACGGAAAGATTCATTATTGAATAAAGAAGGAGAGGAAGTATTATTTGATGAACCTACAGGTGAAGAATTACCAAGTAAAGGATTTGCTGTAGAAGATGCTGGTTTTACACCTCCTGTAGCAGATGGTTCTAAAATTGAAGTAGTAGTTTCGCCAAGCTCCGAAAGATTAGAGTTGTTAACACCTTTTGAACCTTTGGGAACTGAAATTAGAAATGCAAAACTTCTTATTAAAGCTTTTGGGAAGTGTACTACAGATCACATATCAATGGCAGGTCCTTGGTTGCGTTTTAGAGGGCATCTGGATAATATTTCAAACAATTGTTTGATTGGGGCTGTAAATGCATTCAATAAAAAAACAGATAGAGTAAAAAATCAATTAACAGGAGAATATGGTCCAGTACCGGCTACGGCAAGAGCTTATAAAGCAGCAGGAGTTGCCTCAATAGTGGTTGGAGATCATAATTATGGTGAAGGTTCTTCTAGAGAACATGCTGCAATGGAACCTCGTCATTTAGGGGTGGCTGCAGTAATTGTAAAATCTTTTGCTCGTATTCATGAAACTAATTTAAAAAAACAAGGAATGCTAGGGTTGACTTTTGCCAATGAAACTGATTATGATTTGATTCAAGAAGATGATGCATTCAACTTCCTAGATTTGAATGAGTTTTTACCAAATAAGCAATTAACGTTAGAACTTGTGCATGGAGATGGTAGCAAAGATACTATCAAATTGAACCATACCTATAATGATGCTCAAATAGCTTGGTACAACGAAGGTTCTGCGCTTAATTTAATAAAGAAACAAAACGCTCAATAGTACGATTGAGATTATGAAAGACTAGTTTTACTAGAATGACGGAGTCATTGAACTAACACTTTTTAGTTTTAACTCTATAAGATTTGGTTAAAAACAGGTAATGTAAGTTCTAATAAAATTGTTTTCTAAAATATAGAGTACCCTAATATTAAGGACACAGATGTAAAATCAGTACCCCAAGCACCTAGACTATTTAAAATATTTCTTTTGGGCAAGTACCTTAATTCTAAGTTATACCTTTCTTTATATTTACAACCAATACCAATAGCCAAGTTAATTCCAGGATTAATATCTAACAAAAATGGGGTTGAACTATTATCTGTAGTAATTTTAATTAATGAGTTTGAACTAGTACCAAAAACACCAGAACCACTGGCGAAGAGTTTTACGTCTTCATTTAGAAACATGTAATGTTTTATACCAAAACTTATGTCAATAGATTCGTGATTTACTGACCCATAGGCTTTTTCTTTAGTTCTTTGGTTTATAATTGTCTCTGCTTTAGACTCAAATTTTTGGTAAGTAGGCTCTAAAATTAGTGACCATTTGTTATTATTAAATCCAAAAATAAATTCGGCTTCTAAACCCAGTCTAAAAGATTTTAGCCCCTTGCCAAAATCAATTTTTTTCCACGGTACTTGCTCGTTACTTACAATAAGTGATGAACTTCTTATACCAGGACGCAATGTTAAATTAAATAAGTTCTTTTTTTGTTTTTTTAAGAAGTTTACAAATGCTACTTTATGACATTCGTTGTACTTTATAAATAATCTTAGTAATTCTGATTGTCTATATTTTAATTGTTTTAGTTGGTTTGTTGAAATACTTTCACATTTCAGAGAATTCAATAGTTGTTGTCTGAATTCATTATTATGGGTTAATTGGTTGTTTTCAGTTAAATAACTTTTACAAATTAGTGGTGCTATTTCAGATTTTTCTTTGCTGAAAAAATACCTATTTAAACCTTCATCTTCATAAGAATATAAATTTGCCTTTCCTTCTAACACCACCTTTAGAAATAGTTTTTCTTTTTTGAAGATAGGTTGTCGAGAATAGTCTAATTCGTCAAGGTTATTAGTAGACCTGTCCATATTGCCATTATACCTAATGTATTTTGAAATATTTAAAAGAGTAAATTCCTTAACCGATTCTACAGTTAATATTTTTTCTTCTGAGTTTTCGTAAAGTTTAAATTTGATTTCAGTTGGGTTGTTTAACCAATCATAATTTTTTATGAATCCTTCAATTTTATTATTTGAATTATCAATGTAATACCCCTTTACAAATGTGCTTTGTGAATAGCCTTTAACGGCAAAAATTAAAATTAAAACAAATGTTGCAATTTTTTTCATATCAATATTTTTTTTTCAGATTGCCAGCACAGAAATTTAAATCGCTTTGCTGTTTTTAAGGCAATTTAATAAATTATTGAGCTTTGATTTCAAAAAAAAAGGTTTTTTTTTTTTTTTTGAAAGAATATATGGGTTTATTATGGAAGTATTTTATAAAAAAAACTTATTGAAACTATAGCCTTATAAACCTTAACAGGATATTAAATTTTACTAGGTTATTTTTATCAGGTAATCGTTGTTTACAGTATTACTATGATTGGTAAAGGAGGTAGAAGTCTATTGATCATGATTGCTGAAAACCATATAGGGAATTTAGTGGTTTGTATTCTATTTTGATGAGAAGTTTTTTCTATTGTGTTTTGCTATCTTTGTCGCAAAAATAAATTCCTTGAATAAAATTATTTTACTTAGAATTATTAGAGCCTTTGTTACTCTAAGTTTTGGAGGATTGTTGATAGGGTATCTTCATGATAAAGATTTAGTTTTAGCAATTATATTAGCGGTACTATTAATATATAAATTAACCAAAGAAATTAAAACAGATAGTACAAAGGGAAAGACTAATATTTTGTTATTAGGAACGGCTATTAGTTGTCTCTTTGGGGTTATTGGTGAATTATGGGGAATATATAATGAGTATTGGACTTATCATGATTTGACCAACGAAAGGGAATTTCCTTATTGGTTACCGTTTGCCTGGGCATTTACTTTTGTTTATTTCTATAGGTTTGAAAAGGTGGTTTTTGCTAATTTAAAGATTAAAACATTAAAGTCTAAATTATTGGTAGTTATGTTAATTTATGCAGTTTTTCCAACCGTTGGAGAGATGATAACTATTTATATGGGCGTTTGGACGTATGAATGGGGATATCAATTAGTAGGTGTGCCTTTGTTAGCTATTATTTTATTGGTTCTTATCCACAACATTATTTTTATTTCTATTGTGTACTATGTGCAAAAAAAGGCATTTAAAGACCCTGTTTTTGATATAAAAACAACTTTTTTGAAGTAGCTAATGTTAGAAATGAATATTTATTAGTTAGAAGTTCTTCTTCTAGTAAAAGAGGCTAACAAAATAATAACCATAGTCAGCATAGAAATTCTGAAAATATAATCGCCATGTTGGGTATAAAAAGTAATTTTTTTATTGGTAGAAATATTTCCTTTTAAAACTCCTTTTTTCTCATAGGCTAAAGACTGTTCAATATCTCCCTTACTATTTATCAATGCTGAAATACCTGTATTAGCAGAGCGGGCAATACTTCTTCTGTTTTCAATAGCCCTTAATCGGGCCATGCTTAAATGTTGTTTATGTCCCTGACTGTTGTTCCACCATCCATCGTTGGTAATAATTGCTAAGAAATCGGCTCCTTTGTGGATGTATTCTGTCACATATTCACCATAAATAGATTCGTAACAAATAATAGGTGCCATTTTGTTAGTACCATTAGAAAACACCTTTCTATATTTTTGAGTGGTTAGGGTTGAAACAGAACCTCCAAGATCTATCATAGAATTTCCTAAAATAGGGTTTAGAACAGCTCTATAAGGAGTGTGTTCTACCCCAACAACGAGTTTTGATTTGTGATACGTTTCCATGTTTTTATTCGCTTGAATAAAAATTGATGAATTAAAACTATTGTACCATTTTTTGCTATTCCTGTAGAAATTTGCCGTTGTATTTGGTGTTTCTCTTTCTGAATAGCTATTGAAGAATGTTATACCACTTAAAAATGTTGCTGTATTGTTTTTTTTAATAAAATCTTTTAGCAAATAATATTCTTTCGTTTTTTGAAAAGTATTTAAAGCTCTAGGTTTAGGAAGTGTAGTTTCTGGTGCAATTATAAAAGAAACCGTACTGTCTAATTTTTCTGTCGCAAGATCTATTAAGTCTTGTGCCATTGTTGCATTGGCAACATTATATTTTTCGGTGTAGGGGTTTACGTTTGGTTGTAGCACTAAAACACCTACTTTTTCTTTAGGTACTTCTGTTGTATGATAGATATATAAAGATGAAAAAATACCGATAACAACAATACTAACAGCTAAAAGTATTTGTTTGATGAGTAGGGAGAAATTTTTATTTGAAGTGAAGCTTAAAAAACTTCTAAAGAGTAATATATTAATCAGCCATACCCAAAGAGTTCCTCCAAAAACACCGGTGTATTCAAACCATTGTATCCATTTGTAATGGTTAGCAAATCCGTTACCCAAATTTAACCATGGCCATGACATTTCCCAATTTAAATGAAATTTCTCAAACCCAATCCATAAACAAACTAAGGTAATAAGGCTCAGTTTAGTTGAAATTCTTGAAGCTATTAAATGGTAGATGAAGAATACCAAAGTCATTAAAAAAGCGTTGGCAACATTGGCAAATATCATTCCAAATGGAGTAGCAAAATAGAGCCACCATGTAGTAGATAGATTAAATAGGAGGAACGTAATATAGGCGGCTAGGAATACCACCTTTTTTTTGTTTTTTGAATCTGAATTCCTAATGTATTGTTCTGCAATTAATAAAGGAACAAATCCAACAAAAAGAAATAAAGGAAAGCCGTAAGTAGGCCATCCAAAAGAAAGCAACAGTCCGCTAAGTATTGCTAATAAGAAAGGTTTCATCATTTCTTGAAAAAGTTAAAATCAAATTTTAGTGAAAAAGTATTTGAATATAAAGCATTTCCGGTACTTGCAATATTTGATAAAGCATAATCAACTTGTATTCCTTTATAAGAAAATCCTAAACCTAAATTAGGTTCTAGGGTTAATGAATTTGAACGATCATTAAATGGATTTTTATACTGGAAATTACCAATTCCTGCTCTTAAGAAAACAAATTTAGAATAATCTAATTGAAGTCCTAAAGAAGGTGTTGCACTCATGTTTGATGAAGCAAAAATGTCATTGGTTTCTGTAAATCGTACATGAAAATCGATTTCTGACAACAAATTAAATTTTTTGTTTTTTAGCACAAAATTTCGTGCTATTCCAAAATGTAATTTTGGCAATGTTATTTCTTGTGTACTTGGTGCTTCTTGGTTTTGACCCGGAATTGCATTTTGAATCGCTTCCAAGCCTGTTTTATCAATAGTCCAATAGTTAAAAGTAGTAGTAATGTCTCTTAGCATTAAACCAAAATCCCATTTTCCTAGTTTGTACTGTGCTCCAAGATCTAAACCAAATCCCCAAGAAGAGGCGAAATCTCCAATGGTTCTTCTTACAATTTTGGCATTGATTCCTACTTGTAAGTTTTTGATTCCCTTTATTTTTTTTGCGATGGCAAAATTCAAAGCATAATCGGCAGCAGAAAAAAGTTTTATTCTATTAAAATCGATGTTTCCTTGATTGTCTATTAAAGCTGTAGTATTTAAAATATCATCAACACCAAAACGAATTAGTGCAAATGCTAGTGTTAAATCTTCATTTCCTTTTGGAACAAAGGCAGCAGCAGCATAGTCGTAATTACCAATACCAGCAAATTGTGTTGTGTGCATTAATGCGCCTTCATCTGCCTTTACAGCAACTAAACCAGCAGGGTTCCAATAAATAGCATTCACATCATTAGTGGTTGCAGTAACCGATTTACTCATTCCTAAGGCGGCTGCATCAACTCCAATATTTAAAAACTCATTAGAATATTTACGTGCTGTTTGACCTTGGGTCAATTGAAAAGCGATAAATAATATAAAAATGATTTTTTTCAAATTGTTTTTTTTAGCTGAATATGAATGCAAATATAATCTTATTTTAAGGTTTTAGTGGCTCACAAATAGATTTGCTTACGAAGTTTGTTATTTTTTTTTCAAGCCAATCTTTTTTACTGAAATTTTCAATAAATCCAATATGTCCACCTTTCTTAGTGACTTCTAAATATAGATATTTATGTTTTTTTGCTAGTTTAATAGGAATACAGGATTCCGATAAAAAAGGGTCATCTTTAGCTGTTATAAAATAGGTAGGAACTTTAATATTGTTTAAATAATTGTAAGAACTAGCTTTTTTCCAATAATCTTCCGCATTTCTAAAACCAAAGGATGGAGCGGTAAAATAATTATCAAATGCATAAAAGTTTTTTGCTGTAATAATTTTATCCATGTGCTCAATTCTATTTGGGAAAAGCCTGTTTTTTAAAATTGCTTTTTTTACTAACGTTTTTAAAAAACGTTTCATATAAATAGCATTACTTTTTTTTGCCAATTCTAATGAAGAACCTTTTAAATCACATGGAGCAGACACGGCAACAGCATTCTTTAATAATGAATTATGCTCAGTTCCTTTTTCTCCAAGATATTTTAACGTCATATTTCCTCCAAGAGAAAATCCTATCAGACTAATGTCTTTGTAATCATAATTTTTTGTCAAATGCTCAATAACAAAATCCAAATCTTTTGTCTCTCCACTATGGTATGCTTTAAATTTTTTATTCAGTTCTCCACTACAACCTCTAAGGTTGAAAACTACTACATCAAAATTATTCTCATTTAAAAAATGAGCAGTTGAAAGTACATACTTAGAATTAGAACTTCCTTCTAAACCGTGAATTAAAATAGTTAAGGACTGAGAATTTACTTTAGAAAAATCCAAATCAATAAAGTCATTGTCCATAGTTGTAATGCGTTCGCGTGCATAGTTAACATTTGGTTTGGTAAACAAAGTTCGAAACATTGTATTGAAATGTTTGTTTCTGAATACGTGAGCAGCTTTAAAATTGGATTTTATTAGAGGCATACTGCAATAGTATGAAAAAAATTAGGGTAAAAAAATATAAATAAGTAAACTTGTAAAGTTCCCATTCTCTTCTTAATGGGTTTTCTTACTTTTACAAAATAATAAATAGAAAAAAATGAAGAAACACATTCCAAATCTTATCACATTGGGGAATTTATTATCTGGTACTATAGCTTTGGTTTATGCAGTATTAGGTCAGTTAGAATTAGCAGCTCTTTTTGTAGCTATAGGAATTGGTCTTGATTTTTTTGATGGTTTTGCTGCAAGAATTTTGAATGTGCAAGGAGAATTAGGAAAACAATTAGATTCTTTGGCAGATATGGTGACTTCTGGAGTTGTACCTGGAGTGGTTTTGTTTCAATTAATTTTAAGAGGAAGTACAAACAGTTCTTTTGAATCTATTTTTACTTGGGAGGGTTTTGAGTTTTTGCCATTTCTAGGTTTGTTAGTTACCTTGGGTTCGGCATATAGATTGGCTAAATTTAATATTGACACTCGTCAAACGAGTTCGTTTATAGGTTTGCCAACTCCAGCAAATACTTTATTAATAGTTTCTTTACCATTAATTATTAATTATGGTACTGCTGGATTTTTTGTCGATTTGGTTCAGAATCCTTATGTATTAATAGCTTTAAGTGTAATGTGTACTTATTTGTTAAATGCTGAAATTCCTTTGTTTGCCTTAAAATTTAAGAACTTTAGTTGGGCAGAGAATAATTATAAATTTATTTTCTTATTACTATCAGTGATTTTGATAATTGTATTGAAATTTGTGGCCATTCCATTGGTAATATTATTATATGTTTTAGTTTCTGTTTGGAAAAATTTACAAAAAGCTTAAGGTGATTGAGGTTCGAATTATAGAAACAAAAACCACATATCCAATTCGATTGGAGTTGTTACGTCATAACAGTCCAATTTCACATGAGTTTTCTGGAGATATTGATGAGGACACTTTCCATTTAGGCGTTTTTTTTGAAGGAGATTTAGTTTCAGTTTCTACTTATATGAAGGCAAGTCATCAGAATTTTAAAGGCAGTCAATACCAACTACGAGGCATGGCTACGAAAGAAAAATTTCAAGGAAAAGGATTCGGGAAAATTATGATTCAAAAAGCAGAAAGTCTTTTAAAAGAAAAAGGAATTGAAATTTTATGGTGCAATGCTAGAGAAGTTGCGCTGAAATTTTACCAAAAACAAGGTTTCCAATTGGTAGGCGAATTGTTTGACATTCAGTATGCTGGCTTGCATTCTGTGATGTATAAAAAAATATAATTATTTTTTGCTTTTTGTAGTAGGGTAAACGTTTAACAGCTTGTTTTATTTATATACGTATTATTTTAAGGGAGTAAATACACGTATGCTTTAAAGCAAAACGGCTATCAAATTAATGATAGCCGTTTGTGTTTTATACGAATCGTTACTTATTCTTTAGGAAAAGATTTTTTTACGAATTTTGTTAAAATAACAATATGTACACCATTAATTCTTCCTTCAATATGACCAGCATTGTCATGTGTTAAAGAAATATTTCTTACTGCTGTTCCTCTCTTAGCGGTAAAATTACCACCACCTTTTACATCTAAATCTTGAGTAAGTGTAATTGTATCTCCTGCAGATAAAATAGCACCATTGGCATCTTTATGAATTATTTTTTCATCATCACTTAAATGTTCTCCAGTGGCTGCAGCCCATTTTTCAGTTTCTTCTTCAAGATACATCATGTCTAATAAATCTTGTGGCCAACCTTCTTTTTTAAGTCGATGTAACATTCTCCAAGCAATAACTTTTACTGAATCATACTCAGACCACATACTGTCATTTAAACATCGCCAGTGATTGGCATCTGTGGTTTCTGGATTGTCAATTTGTGTACTACATGTATTACAGGCTAAAAGACTTTCGTCAAGTCCACCAACATCTACAGGTTTTACTTGATAAACTTTTAGATCTGTTGTTGCGGTACATAATTCACATGCATTACCACTTCTGGCTTCTAATTCTGCTTGGATACTCATATTTTATAAATTTTATCCTATTGGGATTTGATTGTCTTATTGTTTTGCGAAATTAAGGTTTTCGTTTTATAATTTTAGTTTCTTTAATTTTATTTTAACAAAGAAATTTTTATTTCTATTTGAAAATAGTCATCGGATTTAAATTTTTAAAAGTAAATCTTCCTTTCGCTATCCATGAAAAACCAAAAGCAATTAGCGCAAGTGTTTCTAACCAAAAAATAAGATTGTAACTTAAAGGAGCTTCGTTGCAAATATTTACATCCGTATAGTCCACATGATTTAAATAGAGTAAAAAATATGCCGCAATACCTGATACACTTGCTAGCATGGTAAACCCACAAATTTGGTATATTAATTTTTTTCGTTTCCAGTTGGTTTGATTTTTTTCATCAGGATCTTTAACAAATGAGTATAAAGAAAAATAGATCAAAACCGCAAAAAATAATAAAGCACTGTAAAAATGGATTTCGCTTAAATTTGGAAAAAGTAATTGATAACTAATATTACATCCTAATTCACACTGAACACTAGTTGGAAAAAATGCAATTCCTAAAGCAAAAAAACCTCCTAATGTAGCGATGATATTATCATATTTTAAGGAGCCTTTATAGGCAAATAGAAAGAAAGCTACAGCACATAAAATTCCAACAAAAACATCTCTAAGCGGAGTAAAATAATAATCGCTTATGGACTTATGAATAGAGTTTTCACAGTTGGGTATTAGAAAAGATCCTGCAATACAGACTAAGGGTAGCAAAAATCCCAAATAGCCTATAAATCTTCTCAATTTTAAATAAGATTTTATAGCAGTTTTATCATTTTCTAATGGTTGAAAACTATTTTTCATGATTTTTAATTTAAAGATAAACAGACACTGTAATTGCAGTTAGAACCACGGCAAGTAACAAATATACCAAAGGCATTACAAATTGCAACCATTTGTTATACCCCACTTTTACAATGGCTAAAGATGCTAATATCAATCCTGTAGGGTTTATAAAAGCAAATAGCCCCATGCCGTATTGATAAGCGTTTACAATAACTTCTCTTCCAATTCCTACGGTATCTGCTAGTGGAGAAATGATAGGCATGGTTAAAACGGCCATACCAGATGAAGAAGGAATAAAAAAGGAAAGTCCACCGTATACAAATACCAATGCATTGGCAAATAGTCCTTTGTTCATACCTTCGGTAGTCTGACTAGCGTAGTAAAGCATGGTGTCACTAATCATACCTTCATCCATAATAACAGATATTCCTCTAGCGATACCAATAATTATGGCCACTCCTAATAAATCGCTAGCTCCTTTAACAAAAGTATCAACAAAAAGACTTTCTTTTATTTTAGCAATAAACCCTATAAGAATAGCGCCAACCAAAAATACAGTGGTCATTTCTAAAAACCACCATTCTAAGGAGATAACACCATAAATCATAACAGCAAAACAAAGTACAAAAATGAAAAGAATAAGTTTCATTCGTAGGGTTAGGTTATGGGTGGTGATTGTAGAAATTCCAAACATTTTTTCTATGGCTTCTTTTTGATCATAAATAATTGATTGGCTAGGGTCTTTTTTAACGCGTTGGGCATATCTAATGATATATAAAATGCAAATAAGCGTACCAATTGTTAAAACAATTAATCGCCCTGTTATTCCTGTGGTCCAATTTAAACCGGCAGCATCAGAAGCTATAATGGTACTAAACGGATTAACAGTAGAGCACATAGTTCCAATAGAAGAACCAATGTAAATAGATGCCAAGGCAACAATAGCATCATATTTGGCAGCTAAGAAAACAGGAATTAGGATAGGATAAAAAGCAATGGTTTCTTCAGCCAAACCAAAGG
This sequence comes from Bacteroidota bacterium, assembly GCA_042584125.1. Taxonomy (GTDB): domain Bacteria; phylum Bacteroidota; class Bacteroidia; order Flavobacteriales; family Flavobacteriaceae; genus Flavicella. The sequence continues at coordinate 76,178 of JBHOTE010000003.1, read as the reverse complement.
TGGTTCCTCCAATAGCAATAAAAAGAGTAACCATAACAATTAATAAATATTCTCTACCGTTTAAATTTTTGGCTAGCCACGAAATCCCAGCGTCAAATGCTCCTGTGGCATTCATTATGCCAATAAGTCCCCCAATAATTAGTACTAAAAAAATAATATCGGCTGCTTGTATAATTCCTTTAATCGGCGATTTGAAAAAATCTAATATTGATTGCGGTTTAGCAGTAACATTTTCATAAGTATTCGGAATGTTTATAGGTTTCCATATAGCTCCAGACGTAAATTTTTCCAACGGAATTTTTATACTTAGTTTATCTAAGGTTTCTTGTGTTGCACTGTGCTTTATCGTTTCTTGATTGTTTTTTTGAAGGAATACTTTTTCGGCTTTGTCATAACCCAAGGTATTGTATTTTCCTGCAGGTATAACCCAAGTTAATAAAGTAACCAAACCAGCAATAATTAACAATACGGTTTGAGCTGTTGGGAATTTTAATTTTTTCATAAAAAGTATTGAGTAGGACTATAGTAGTGATGTTTTTATTCTAATTAGCGATTTTTTTATTCCAGGTGATAATGTTTTTGTGTAATAATCAGCTGTCCATAAATCTATTTCGTTTGTAAGTTCAGGATGTTTTTTAACAGTTTTGTGTATTAATTTAAATGCTGTAATTCTTGTAGATGGAATTTTATGAACGTCTTCCCAAATATTTAAGGCTAGGTTAAAAACAATTCCTTCAAGATCTTCAGATAATTCCATATTCATTAAAATAATTAATAATTGTCTTTGGTGACCATCAGATTTAATAGGAAGGTTTTTAATAATTAATGCTAAATAAGGTTGAATTCTAACGTCATTTTTTTTCATAAGATGGCAAATGAGCCAAGCAGCTCTCCATGAATTTATAGCCTCGCTTTCTAAACCGTATAAAAGAATTTGTTTAAAAGAGTTTGGGGTAGAAGTAGCAAAGTCAAGTAAAGATTGTTTAGTCCTTCTTGTTAAGAATAATTCTTCTAAATCAATTTCTGTAGTGTTCATTAAATTATCTAAAAGTTAAAAATACTTAAAAATAAATAGAGAAGCAGCACTATTCAGAAATTCTAATAATATTGAAATAGGCTTTTGCATTGGTGGCTAAAAACCAATCGTTTTGCAGTAATACTTCTCCTTTATCGTCAAAAATCATGAAGCCGGCAGTATTTGGAGAATAAAGACCTTCATTCATCGCTAAGAATTCAATATTGTTTTCGCCAAGTTTTAAATGAATTTTAATCTTCTGAAATTTCCTAGTTAAGTAAATGTTATTTCTAGCAGGAGTGTCATTTACGTTTAAGCGCACAATATCTCCATCTTCCGCACCAAAATCTTTACAAATAATAGTTATGTATTCCGTAGTACTTTCTAAAACTCCTAAGTTTTTATCAATTACAGCATATTGTCTATTGTTGCCAAAAGATTCTTGCTGCAATCGTTTTTCAAAAAGTTGCTCCGCTGTTAAAACACCTTTTTCTTTTAGGTCGTTTAATTCTTGTTCCTTTATTTTTTTATTGATGGCTTTTTCTAGATTATCCTTGAATTTTTTTTCATTCTGTATTGGATTAATGAAATCTATTTTTTTTAAGTTGCCTGTATCATCAGGAGCAATATATAATTTAGAAAAAGTTGCATTTTTACTGTTTTTTTTAAAATCATCAATTTGTGCATATAGGTTTGTGTTTCCTAATACAAATAATAAAATGGTTAAAAAAAAAGGAATCTGTTTCATATAAATCAAAAAAACAAAATTAGGGATTCATATGTAAAGACCTGTTAAGAAAAATAAAAATAATAGCGCTTGATAATTATTTTGTAAAAGTGATTTTACTAAAATAATTCTAGATATTTTTCAAAATAATTTTCACTGTTTAAAATTTCTTTGCCAATAAGAAATTCATGTTTTGGATAAGGCAAAGAGAAGTAGGCAAATGAAAATCGCTCTTTGTTTTTGCTTTCAGGTAATTTTACACAATGGTTTAATGCTTTAATTTTTCCATTAGTATAGTATTCTAAAAGATACCCAGGAAAAATGACTATTTGATCCGTAGCTTCAAGTTGTACCCATTCATTTTCTGAATTTTGGTAAAAAAAATCGCTATCAAAACCAAAAGGGAACACAGTAAATAGAGATACATCTGTGTGTTCTGATAAACGCGTATTATTTTTTAGAGTTTTAGAAAAATTTTCTGTTTTAGGGTAATAATTACAAGAAATCATATGCCCTATATGTTTTTGATAGAATTCTTCTAAATCAGAAATATTTAGTTGCTGTATAATTTCTCTTTCTATTTTTCTAATCTGATGTTGAAGTTGTGCCCATTCATTTTTAAAGAAGTTGTAAAATTCTTTAGGAAATTTATCAGGATGAGAAAAATCAGAAATAACAAAAGAATGTAGCAAATCTGAGGCGTATTGATTAGAGCTATCTTCTTGTCCTAGATACGAGTAACCATCAAAACCATAAGAAAAATTCTTTTGTAAATAATTTTCCTTGTAATTAGGGTCTTGTTGTAAAAAATTATAAAAGGCTGTTTTTAATTTTTTGTTAGAAAATGATTTGAGATCACTTTTTACATATCCGTTTTTAAACACTATTTTTGACGCTAATTTTTAATTTGATGATCAAAATTAATACTTTTTTAGAAATAGTAAGTGTACTCTTAGGATTAATTTATTTGGTGCTACTTATAAAAGAAAAAAAATCATGTTGGTTTTATGGAATCGCAGGATCTTTATTAAGTATTTTCTTGTTTTATAGAATTCATTTGTATTCAGAATCTATTCTATATATATATTATGTGCTGATAGGAATTTATGGATATCGCCTATGGGATAAAAATGAAAAGAACGATCAAAAATTAAAAATTAGTACTCGTGGAATTTCTTTTCATACAATCGCTATCCTAGTCGCTGTTTTTTTAGGCGCGGTGTTGGGGTATTGTTTTGAAAATTATACAGATGCTGAAAATGCTTACTTAGATGCCTATACAACTATATTTAGTTTTTTGGCTAGCTATTTAGAGGCTCAGAAAATATTGAGCGCTTGGTTGTTTTGGATTGTGATTAATGGCGTGACTATTTATTTATACTCGCAAAGAGCTTTAGATTGGTATGCAGGACTTACTTTGTTTTATACCGTAGCTTCTATTGTAGGTTTGTATAAGTGGACAAAAGTGTACAAAGCTGAAAATAGATTGATAGATAGTTTGGCTTAGATTTGTAGAAATTTTATTGGTGTTAATAACAATAATGTGAATTTCAGAATAACTTATGTAAGTTTGTTTTACTAAAATAAGGATTGATTTTAAATGAAAGTATGTATTGCAGAAAAACCCAGTGTTGCTAGAGAGATAGCTACTATTTTAGGAGCAAATCAAAGACATGATGGTTATTTTGAAGGCAATGGTTACCAAATTACTTGGACCTTTGGTCATTTATGTACATTAAATACACCTGATGATTACAAGCCACATTGGAAACGTTGGGACTTAAATACGTTACCTATGTTGCCCGAAAAATTTGAAACCAAATTGGTAGGAAATACGGGCGTACAGAAACAATTCAATACTATTAAGAAATTATTCGATAAAGCGGATGTTGTCATAAATTGTGGGGATGCTGGACAAGAAGGAGAGTTGATTCAGCGTTGGGTGATAAAACAGGCCAATTATACTGGTAAAGTAGAGCGTTTATGGATTTCTTCATTAACATCTGAAGCAATTAAAGAAGGATTTAATAATTTAAAAGATGCTGCAGATTATGATAATTTGTACTATGCTGGTAGTTCTAGAGCTATAGGTGATTGGTTGTTGGGTATGAATGCTACTCGTTTGTATACTTTACGGTACGGAGCACAAAAGCAAGTTTTGTCTGTGGGTAGGGTACAAACACCTACATTGGCTATGTTAGTGAATCGTTATAAGGAGATTCAAAATTTCAAGTCTCAACCTTATTGGGAAATTCAAACAGAATATAGAGATACCGTTTTTAATAATGAGCAAGGGCGTTTTCTGAAAAAAGAAGATGGAGAGGCGACTTTAAATAAAATTAAAGGACAACCTTTTGAAATTGTTTCTGTTACTAAGAAAAAAGGAAAAGAATATGCGCCAAAATTATTTGATTTAACAGGTTTACAAGTTTACTGTAATACAAAGTTTGGGTATACTGCAGATCAAACTTTAAAAATTGTCCAAAAATTATACGAACAAAAATTAGTTACTTACCCAAGGGTAGATACTACTTTTTTGCCAGATGATATGTTTCCAAAGGTTCCAGGTATCTTATCAAAATTAACAGATTATTCTAGTTTGACTCAGGCTTTAAGAGGAGGAAAGTTAAAAAAGAGCAAACGTGTTTTTGATAATAAAAAAGTGACTGATCACCATGCTATTATTCCAACCGGAGAGCAAGGATATATGGCGGAATATGATAAAAACGTGTATGATATTATTACACGTCGTTTTATTGCTGTTTTTTACCCTGAGTGTATTGTGTCAAACACAGCTGTTATTGGCGAGGTTTCAGAAATAAGTTTTAAAGCAACAGGTAAAGAAATTTTAGAAGAAGGCTGGAGAGCTGTCTTTGCAAAACCTGCAAATGCAAAAAAAGATACTTCTTCTGAAAATATTATGCCCACTTTTGTAAAGGGAGAAAGGGGGGCACATGAACCTTCATTTCTGGAAAAGGAAACCAAGCCACCTAAAAATTATACAGAAGCTACTTTGTTAAGAGCGATGGAAACTGCTGGGAAGCAAGTAGATGATGATGAATTAAGAGATTTAATGAAGGCAAATGGTATTGGAAGACCCTCTACACGGGCAAATATTATTGAAACACTTTTTAGAAGGAAATATGTAGAACGTAGTAAAAAATTAATTTTGCCTACGGATATGGGTATTCGTTTGATAGATACTATTCAGAATAAATTATTGAAATCTGCCACCTTAACAGGGCAATGGGAGAAGCAGTTGAAAGAAATTGAAGAAGGAAGTTTTAGTGCTGCACAATTTATTCATAATATGAAAAAAATGGTCGACGATCTCGTTGTAGAGGTGCGAATGGAAAAAAGCATTCGTCGTTTTGGTTATGAAGAAAAAGCAACAAAACCGGTTGCTAAAAAGAAATCAAGTGGTTTAGAAGAGCTAACTTGTCCTAAATGTACAAAAGGTAAATTATTAAAGGGAAGTTCGGCATATGGTTGTTCAGCTTATAAAGAAGGCTGTGAATTTAGACTTCCTTTTGAGTTTATGAATAAAAAAATATCTATAAATCAATTTAAACGCTTGCTAAGTAAAGGAGCAACGGTAGTTTTAAAAGGGTTTAAAGAAGGCAATGAAAAATTAAATGGAATCGTTGTATTTGATGAAAACTTTCAATTGAAATTAAAAAGTGAAAACAAGAATAAAAAAACGACTTCATCTGATAAGATAATTTGTCCGAAGTGCAAGAAAGGTAACATCATGAAAGGAAGTACTGCTTATGGTTGTTCTGCTTACAAAGAGGGGTGTGATTTTAGATTCCCTTTTGATTTAATTCGAGAGAAGGCAGCTGGACAAAGTTTAACAAAAGAGTTGGTGACTCAAATATTATTAAACAGCTAAAAATGGCTTCTATAAAACCGCAAAAAATACTTATCATAGGCTATGTTTGGCCAGAGCCAAATTCTTCGGCGGCAGGAAGTAGAATGATGCAACTTATTGAATTGTTTCTCATGCAAAAATGGGAAGTTGTTTTTTCTACACCAGCACAAGAAAGTGCGCATCGATATCCTATTGAAAATCTTGGCGTTGCAGTAGAAAATATTAAATTAAATTGTGATAGTTTTGATACTTATATAAAAGACTTACAACCAACTATGGTATTGTTTGATCGGTTTATGATGGAGGAACAATTTGGTTGGAGAGTCTCAAAACACGCTCCAAAATCACTTAAAGTATTAGAAACGGTAGACTTGCATACTCTTCGTAAAACCAGGGAGTTATGTTTAAAAAATAAGACTAAATTTGAATTAGGTAAATTAAATTCAGATTTGGCAAAAAGAGAGGTGGCAAGTATTTTTAGATGTGATTTGTCTTTGATGATCTCTTCTTATGAAATGGAGTTGTTGATTGATCACTTTAAAGTTCCAAAAGAAATTTTATACTATTTACCATTTATGTTAGATGGAATTTCTGATGAGCAAATTTCGGCTTTACCAAGCTTTGAAGAAAGGTCGAATTTTATTACGATTGGTAATTTTGTTCACGCTCCAAACTATGATTGTGTACGTTATTTGAAAGAGGAAATTTGGCCTTTGCTTAAAAAAAAATTACCAAAAGCAGAAATGCATATTTATGGTTCCTATCCACAACAAAAAGTATTGCAATTACACAATCCAAAGGAACGATTTTTTATAAAAGGTTGGGCTACTAATGCAAATGAAGTAGTGAGTGCATCTAAAGTATGTTTGTCTCCCTTACGCTTTGGAGCAGGTATGAAAGGAAAATTAATAGAAGCAATGTATTGTGGTACTCCTAGTATTACAACATCAGTAGGTGCAGAGTCCATGCATACTGGTTTGCCTTGGAATGGCTTTGTAAAAGATTCTGTTGAAGAAATTGTAGCCGCTGCAGTGGAGTTGTATACAAATAAGGAATTATGGTTGGAATCTCAAAAAAACGGAGTTGCTATTGTAAATAAAATTTTTCCGAAAGAAGATTTAGGAAAAAAATTTATTCATAGACTAACAAAACTATTTGAAAATTTTGATGAGCATAGAAATTTAAACTTTATTGGTGCTATGCTAAATTACCATACTTTAAGAAGTACAGAATATATGTCTAAATGGATTGCTGAAAAAAATAAAATTCCTTTATCTAATTCGTAAATAAAGGAATTGTTAATAAGGTTTATTTAGTAAGAAGTTTAACGATCCAAAGAATTAAATACAACCCTACACCAACTCCAGCAAATAATGCTGCTAAAACAAAAATTAATCTTACGTGTTTTTCTTGTAATCCTATTTTGTTTCCTAGCCACCCTGATACTCCTAAAATCATAATATATAGTTTTTAATGTTATTTCAAATATATTAAAATTAATTCAAAGGATTAAAAGAGAAAATGCGATTTATTACTTAATAATGTCAATTAATAAGTAAAGATTATAGACTGTTTCGAGGTGTTATTTAAATTAGAATTTTACTAGATCAAATACTTTATTAGTAATTAATAATGTAGAGGTTTATTAATCAATAATTATTCATGATGGTAAGGTTCATTTTTTAAAATCGTGTAAGCTCTGTAAATTTGTTCTACAACAAACAATCGTATCATTTGATGAGAAAAAGTCATCTTAGAAAAAGACACTTTTCCTTGAGCTTTTTTATAGACTTTCTCAGAAAATCCGTACGGACCACCTATAACAAATACAAGTTGTTTAATTCCTGAATTCATTTTCTTCTGTAAAAAATTAGCAAATTCAACAGAGCGAAAATCTTTTCCTTTTTCATCTAACAAAATTAATTGATCAGTAGCTTGAAGTTTTGATAGGAGTAAATCGCCTTCTTTTTCCTTTTGCTGTGCTTCTGAAATATTTTTAACATTTTTAATATCAGGAATAATTTCCAATTCAAATTTAATATAGTGTTTTAGTCTATTTTCATAAGTCTGAATTAAAGAAAGTAGATTTCTATCGTCTGTTTTTCCTATGGCTAGAAGTTTTATTTTCATGTGGCAAATATACATATTTTGAATGTTTTTAGATTTGCATTTTTTCCATGAATAAATCCTAAAATGAAGTGTTCAATTGAAGATAAAAAAGTATTTTTGTATGGCTTTAAATAAAAAAAAATGATTTCAAATACACAATTCGAAACGGAATTAGATTTAATAATTAGCAATGCAATTCGTGAAGATGTGGGGGATGGTGATCATAGTTCTTTAAGCTGTATACCTAGTGATACTCAAGGAAAAGCACAGTTGCTTGTGAAAGATAAGGGAATTATTGCAGGTGTAGATTTTGCAAAAAGAATTTTTAAATATGTAGATAGTAGCTTGCAGGTAGAAATCTTAATTCAAGATGGTGCTGAGGTTGAATTTGGGGATGTTGTTTTAAATGTGTCGGGTAGTTCTCATGCTATTCTTAAGTCAGAAAGATTGGTGTTAAATGCCATGCAAAGAATGAGTGCTATTGCTACTAAAACAAAATATTATACAGCTCTTTTAGAAGGAACAAAAACAAAAATTTTAGATACTCGTAAAACCACACCAGGCATACGTGCTATTGAAAAATGGGCAGTGAAAATTGGGGGTGGAGTGAATCATAGATTTGCTTTGTATGATATGATTATGTTAAAAGACAATCATATCGATTTTGCTGGTGGAATAACTAAAGCAATCACAAAAACAAAAGAATACTTAGCAAGTACGGGTAGAGATTTAAAAATTATTATTGAAGCTAGAGATCTAGAAGAAATACGAGAAATTTTACGTTCTGATGGAATTCATAGAATATTAATTGATAACTTTAGCTACGAAGATACACGTAAAGCAGTTGCTATGATAAATGGTAAATGTCAAACAGAGTCTTCAGGAGGAATTAATGAAGAAACTTTGCGTGGTTATGCTGAATGTGGTGTAGATTATATCTCATCAGGAGCTTTAACACATTCTGTATATAATATGGATTTAAGTTTAAAAGCAATTTAATAGCTTGAAAAATAATAAATGATAAAAAAAATTGTCGACTTAGGGAAAAGAATTAAAATTCCAGGTTTGGAAGGCATGTCTTTGTATGATTTATTACATATGTATGTATTAGGAATTGTACGTGGTGCTTTAACTTCTAGGGCAGGAGGAATTTCTTATAGTTTCTTTATGGCGGTTTTTCCATTTATGCTTTTTATGTTAACCCTAATCCCATACATCCCTATTGAAGGTTTTCAAGAAAGTTTTATGGCTTTAATTAATGAGGCTTTGCCTCCTAAAACATTTGACGCTGTAAAGCCCATTATAAATGATATTGCCAATAATAAATATGGTGGTTTGTTGTCTTTTGGTTTTGTTGTTTCTATTTTTTTAATGACCAATGGAGTAAATGCTGTGTTTGGTGGTTTTGAGTATTCATACCATGTAACAGAAGTAAGAAGTGTTGTAAGAGCTTATATCATCTCTTTAGGAACCTCTTTGCTAATGTCTGTGTTCTTAATTCTCACAGTGGCTGTGACCATACTATTTCAGTTTGGTTTAGATTTTTTGAAAAGCAAAGGCTGGCTGTCTGATGAATTTTTATGGATGGAAAACACACGTTATATTTTCTTTGTGTTTATGATTTTTACGACAGTTTCTTTACTGTATTATTTTGGTACAAAAGAAGGAAAATACTCCTCTTTTTTCTCTGCAGGTGCAATTTTAACAACAACTTTATCTGTTCTTACTTTTTATGGATTTAGTATTTATGTATTAAAATTTGCAAAGTACAATGAGCTGTATGGTTCTATTGGGACTTTGTTAATATTGATGTTGTTTATTTGGTTAAATTCTATTATTCTATTATTAGGATTCGAACTCAATGCTAGTATGACCAAGTTAAAAATGAATTCAAAGAATACAAAAAAACTTAATCCCTAGTTTTTTTACTTTTTAATTTACAGATCATATGTTTTTTTCTTTAGATCATATGTTTTGTAAATAAGGTAATTTTTATTTAAGATTTGCTAAAATTCGCCATCTTCAATTTAACGAAATCGATATAGTTCTGATTTTAATTTTCAATTTTGGTTGCGAATAATTTCTTTTTTTGCTTAAATTTTTAAGATTATTGTAAATTCTAGTGAAATACAATGTCTTGATGAAAATTTTTTCAATAAAATCAACTTATGAATAAACTATCTTTAAAAGTAAAAATAAGCCTCTTTTTCTATTGGTCTTTAAGTATCTTAGCGTTTGATAAAAAATAAGCAAATTTAAATTTTTAGAATTGTTTTTTTATAGAAATAATGAGGAGTATTAAAATACTCTATAACTTAATCAATAAAACCAGAAAATATGAAAATAGGCATATTGAAGGAGACTCAAAAAGGTGAAAATCGTGTGGCTATGTCACCGACTATTGCAAAGCAATTAATAGCGAAAGGATTTGAAGTACTTGTAGAAGAAAATGCAGGAAAAAATTCATCTTATAAAAACTCTGACTTTAGAGATGTTGAAGCATCTGTTGAAAAAAGAGGAGTTGTTTTTAAGGAGTCTGATGTACTTATAAAAATTAACCCTTTTGATGAAGAAGATTTAAAATTGGTAGATAAAGGACAGGTTTTAATGAGTCAGTTATACCATAAGTCTAACACAGAACTAATTGAAGCCATAGCTGCTACAGGAGCTACCGCTTTTTCTATGGATGCTGTGCCTAGAATATCTAGAGCACAAGATATGGATGTATTGAGTTCTCAAAGTAATTTAGCAGGTTATAAAGCTGTGATACTTGGAGCTTATGAAATGACGAAAATTTTTCCATTAATGATGACAGCGGCTGGAACAATTACTCCTTCTAGAGTATTGATTTATGGAGTTGGTGTTGCTGGTTTACAAGCAATAGCAACTGCAAAACGTCTTGGAGCTGTTGTTGAAGCAACAGATATTAGAACGGAAACAAAAGAACAAGCAGAATCTTTAGGGGCAAAATTTATTTCTGTAGATAATGAAGGTGAAGAGTCTGAAGGAGGATATGCAAAAGAAGCTTCAGAAGATTATGCAAAACGTCAGAAAGAAGCTGTAAATAAATCCTTGTTTCAAGCAGATTTAGTGATTACAACAGCAAATATTCCTGGACGTAAAGCACCAGTTTTAATTACAGAAGAGCAGGTTTCTCAAATGAAAAATGGTGCGGTAATTATTGATTTAGCTGCGGCTCAAGGAGGAAACTGTGAGGTAAGTGTAATGAGCAAAACTGTTGTGAAAAATGGTGTAAAAGTAATAGGAACTACAATTGCTCCAGAAAGTGTTTCAACAAATGCAAGTGAATTATACGCAAAGAACATGTTCAATTTTATTAACCATTTAACTGAGGATAATAAGTTTAAATGGGAGCTAGAAGAGGAAATTACAGAAGGTACATTAATCGTTAAAGATGGAGAAATTCGTCAAAAATAAAATAGAATAATTATGAATGAATTGATTGAATTTATAAGCAATAATCTTCAAATTACCTACATATTAATTTTAGCAACTTTTGTGGGGATTGAAGTAATTAAAAGCATACCAGCTGTATTACATACGCCATTAATGTCTGGGGCAAATGCTTTGAGTGGTGTAGTAATTGTTGGGGCAATTTTAGTAATGTTAAACTCAAAAGCAGATGATTATGTGGCTTTAAGTTTAGGATTTGTAGCTGTTGTATTGGGAATTATCAACGTGGTTGGTGGTTTTGCGGTAACAGATAGAATGTTGCAAATGTTTAAAAAGAAAAAATAAAGAGATTAAGAGTGTGGTATTTATAAAACCACCTACTTATAAACTTAAAATTTAAGAAAATGAATATTATATTAAGTATTATATATCTGATTGCCACAGTTACATTTGTGGTTGGTTTAAAATTGCTAGGACACCCTGAAACAGCAAAGAAAGGAAATATGACTGCAGCTGTAGGTATGGGACTGGCAATTGCGGGTGCTATATTTTTAACGGATAATGAGGTGCCTACAATTATTTATGTATTAATAGGTGCAGCTTTGTTGATTGGTGGAATTATCGGTTGGTTAATTGCTATAAAAGTAGAAATGACTAAAATGCCAGAATTGGTTTCTTTGTTTAACGGATTTGGTGGTGCTAGTGCTGCTTTGATTGGTTTGGTTGAGTTTGGAAATATTACAAGCACAACAGAAACGACCATCTTTGCAACAATTTTATCTGGAGTTGTTATTGGTGCTATTACTTTTTCAGGTAGTTTAATTGCTTGGGGAAAATTGAATGGATCTTTAAAGAGTGTGGTTAAAATTCCGATGTACAATATCATAAATAATTTAGTGATTATTGGAATTATTGCTTTTTCTGTTTTCATTGTGTACACAGGAGCAAATTGTCAATTTTTACTATATGCTTTATTGGCAGCTGGTTTGATTTACGGAATTTTGTTTGTGTTGCCAATTGGTGGAGCAGATATGCCAGTAGTAATTTCTTTACTAAACTCTTTAACGGGTATTGCAGCCGCTATTACAGGTATTTTATATGACAATATGGTTATGTTGGTTGGTGGTATCTTAGTTGGTTCAGCGGGTATTATTTTAACAGTTGCTATGTGTAAGGCTATGAATAGAACATTAGGATCTGTAATTTTTGGTTCTTTTGGCGAAACAGCTGCTGTTGGAGAAGGTGGTAACAAAGCTCTAGGAACCATTAAAAAGACCAATGCTAGTGATTCAGCTATTATGATGAATTATGCTTCTAATGTAATTATTGTTCCAGGATACGGGTTAGCAGTTGCACAAGCGCAGCATGTGATTCATGAACTGGAAGAATTATTAGTTTCTAAGGGAGTAAATGTAAAATATGCAATTCATCCAGTAGCAGGTCGTATGCCAGGACATATGAATGTATTGTTGGCGGAGTCTAATGTAGATTATGATTTGTTGGTAGAAATGAGTGATATAAATCCTCAGTTTAACAATGCAGATGTGGTGTTGGTTGTTGGAGCAAATGATGTGGTTAATCCTGCTGCACATAACGATCCTTCAAGTCCAATTTACGGAATGCCGATTTTAGATGTAGAAAATGCAAAACATATTATTGTAAATAAACGTAGTATGAATGCAGGATATGCAGGAATTGAAAACGAATTATTTTATAATTCTAAAACGTCTATGTTATTTGGTGATGCAAAATCTGCTTTAACTGAATTAGTAAGTGAATTAAAAGGAATGTAATATATTCTTTAAATTATATAAAAGCCTAACAAGTCCTTTGGATTTGTTAGGCTTTTTTTTATTGATGATTGCTTGGTATTAGGTGGCAAAAACTTTTATTTTTCTTCAAAATTTTCACTAGTTTTTTGATACAACAAGCCTGAATTTTTCAGATATTTGCAGCTTATTTCAAAACAATGGCACAGAAACCAAGCATACCTAAAGGAACAAGAGATTTTTCACCTGTTGAAGTAGCAAAACGTGAGTATATTTTTGGTACCATTAAAAAAGTATTTCAAACATTCGGGTTTCAGCCTATAGAAACTCCAAGTTTTGAAAACTCTGCTACCTTAATGGGGAAGTATGGGGAAGAAGGTGATCGTTTGATATTTAAAATATTAAATTCAGGTGATTATTTAAAGAAAGCAGACAGCACTTTATTAACGGAAAAAAACAGTACTAAGGTCACAACTCAGATTTCTGAAAAAGCGTTACGTTATGATTTAACAGTGCCTTTTGCTCGTTATGTTGTACAGCACCAAAATGAAATTACATTTCCTTTTAAACGTTATCAAATTCAGCCAGTATGGAGAGCAGATCGTCCACAAAAAGGAAGGTTTAGAGAATTTTTTCAATGCGATGCTGATGTTGTAGGTTCTAAGTCATTGTTACAAGAAGTAGATTTCATTCAATTGTATGATACGGTATTTAGTAAGTTAGGGCTTGCGGGTACGACTATTAAAATCAACAACAGAAAAATTTTGTCAGGAATTGCTGAGGTAATCGGTGCAAAGGATAAATTAATTGATTTTACGGTTGCTTTAGATAAGCTTGATAAAATTGGTAAAGAAGGTGTGGTAACAGAAATGTTATCTAAAGGAATTACTAAAGACGCTATTGAAAAGGTGGATCCTTTGTTTGGGTTTACGGGAACAAATTCTGATAAATTAGATTCTTTAAAAGGGCTGTTAGCAAATTCTGAAGAAGGATTGTTAGGTGTTGAGGAGTTAAGAAGTATTATTGAAAGAATTGAAGTTTTAGGATTAGAGTCGGCAGCCTTAGAAATTGATGTGACTTTGGCAAGAGGCTTGAATTATTATACAGGAGCAATTTTTGAAGTTTCAGCACCAAAAGAGGTAAAAATGGGTTCTATTGGTGGCGGTGGTAGATATGACGACTTAACGGGGATTTTTGGTTTAAAAGATGTAAGTGGGGTCGGAATTTCTTTCGGATTGGATAGAATTTATCTAGTAATGGAGGAATTAGGTTTGTTTGCGCCTGTAGCATTAGCAAAACCAAAAGTTTTGTTTTTAAATACGGATGATTTTGATTTATTGAAATTGAAAGCAATAAAAGAATTAAGAAAACAAGAGATCAATAGTGAATTGTATCCAGATTTTAGTTCTTCAAATAAAAAAATAAAGAAACAATGGAAATATGCTATTGATAGAGAAATAGAATTTGTTGTTTCAGAAATAAATAATAACGAACAGTTTGTTTTAAAAAACATGCAAACTGGTGATCAACAAGAATGTAGTTTGGAAGAATTACTTCAAGTGGTGATTAATTCGTAAATTTGCAAAATAATTAGAACATAATGTTTGAAGGTAAGAACGGAATGAGTTACGAAAATATAGACGAAATAGGGGAGAACCATGTAGGTACTTCTGCTCAAACTCCTTTAAGAGAGGATGCATTTAAACTGTCTGATCAAGAAAAAATTGACCGTATTCAAGACAACGTAAAGGATATCTTAAATACTTTGGGTATGGACTTGAGTGATGATAGCTTAAAAGGTACGCCTAAAAGAGTTGCAAAAGCGTTTGTAAAAGAATTGTTTGGAGGGCTGAACCCTGCAAATAAACCTGAATTATCAACCTTTGACAATAGCTATAAATATGGTGAAATGTTGGTTGAAAAAAACATTGTGGTTTATTCTACTTGCGAACATCATTTATTACCAATTATTGGTAGAGCACATGTGGCTTATATCTCAAAGGGTAGAGTAATTGGTTTGTCTAAAATGAATAGAATTGTGGAGCATTTTGCAAAACGTCCACAAGTGCAAGAGCGTTTAACCATGCAGGTGGTTCAAGCTTTACAAGAAGCTTTAGGAACCGATGATGTTGCTTGTGTTATTGATGCAAAACATTTATGTGTGAACTCTAGAGGTATTAAAGATATTGAAAGTAGTACGGTAACTGCAGAATACGGTGGTTTGTTTAAGAACAAAGAAACGAAAAGAGAATTTTTAGACTATATTAAATTAGATACAGTTCTTTAAAATTCCTATGTATATAGTATTTAAAAAGCTTGGTGAATTTTCATCAAGCTTTTTTGTAATTTAAAATAAATTTTAAATTAAATATATAAGCAAAGGCTTATCATAAAAATTAGAATAAAAGCTATCTTTGCAGCCTAAAACACAATATTTTGACAACATTTGCAAGTTTGGGAGTTTCTAAAGACTTCCACCAAGCCTTAAAGGAAAATAAATTAATAGAGCCTACAGATATTCAAGTAAAAACCATTCCTGTTTTATTAAAAGATGAAACGGATTTTATTGGTTTGGCTCAAACAGGTACAGGAAAAACAGCCGCTTTTGGTTTGCCTATCTTACAAAATATAGATCCTACAAAAAGTGAAATACAAGCTTTAATTTTATCGCCTACCCGTGAGTTGGTGCAACAAATAAAAAAACAATTGTTTAAGTTGACCAAATATGCTCCAGAAAAAATATTTTCTGAAGAGTTGTATGGTGGAGTTAAAATTGATATTCAAATAAAAAACTTGGAAAGACCTACACATTTAATTGTGGCTACTCCTGGTCGTTTGGTAGATCTTATTGAGCGTGGAGCATTAGATTTAACCAAAGTTAAAACAGTGGTTTTAGATGAGGCTGATGAGATGTTGAGTATGGGTTTCAAACAAGATTTGAATAGAATTTTAAATTATACAAACGGAACTAGAAAAATTTGGTTGTTTTCAGCTACGATGCCTGAAGAAATTCAACGTATCGTTAAAATGTACATGTCGCCAAATGCAGTTAGGGTTTCTGTAAACCCAGATTCTTTGGTGAATAAAAACATTACACATCAATATGTGGTAGTGAATGGAAAAGAAAAATTTAATAACCTAGTTTCTTTTTTAGAATCGAATCCTAATGATCGTGGAATTGTTTTTTGTAGAACCAAAGCAGGTGTTCAAAATTTAACGGAGTATTTATTGGAAGAAGAGTTTTCTGTTGGTGGTTTAGAAGGTGATATGGGACAGCGTGACAGAGATAAAGTAATGCGTTCTTTTAAAAAGGAAAACACACAAGTCTTAATTGCTACAGATGTGGCAGCACGTGGTATTGATGTTAAAGATTTAGCTTTTGTAGTACATTATCAATTACCTGAGCAGTTGGAGTATTATACTCATAGAAGTGGAAGAACAGCAAGAGCTGGTAAAAAAGGAAAATCTATTGCGTTAGTAACTTCTACAGAATTGGGAAGACTACGAGAAATAGAAAGAGATTTGGAGATTAAAGCGGAGCAAGTTTACTTGTAAAAGCAATTTTCTATAAATAAAAAGGCTGTTCGAAATATATTTCAAGCAGCCTTTTTTTTGTTAGGATTCAGTTTTAGCTTCAAAAAAACTAAAAACATTGCCGCCGTAGCGTTTGTCGTAACTAAAATTAGGATGTTCGTTAAGTTTTGTTTGTTTTGAATGTTCAATAATTAACAAACCATCTTCTTTTAAAATATTTTTTTCAAAAATAGTTGTGGCAATTTTTAAGAATTGCTCATCTGTAAAATTATAAGGAGGATCCGCAAATACAATATTTGCTTTTAAGGCAGTTTTATCTAAAAATTTATAGACATCGCTTTTAATCGTGTTTATAGAAAAATCAAATTCTTTATTTATTTGATTTATAAATTTAATACATCCAAAATGTTGATCTACGGAAGTGATATTTTCTGCACCACGCGAAGCAAATTCAAAACTGATATTACCTGTGCCACTAAACAAGTCTAAAACACTTAGGTCCTCAATGTAATATAGGTTGTTTAGTATGTTGAACAAAGATTCTTTTGCCATGTCGGTAGTAGGTCTAACCGGTAAGTTTTTTGGAGCAGACAGTCTTCTACCTTTGTGTTTTCCAGAGATAATTCTCATTAAAATTGATTTAGTAGGGTGTAATTTGCGTGTTTACTAATAATTTCTAGCTCAGAAACGCTCTCATTAACTTTTTCATAGAAACTTAAGTTTCTTATGTATTGATAGGCAATTCGGTAAAGCTCAGATTCTTTTTCAATAGATCCCAATAAAATGGTGTCTATAGTGTTAGTGTCAAATTTTAGTTGTTGACAAACAAATAAAATATAATAAATAAAATCTTCACAAGTTTGATAAGAGTAGGAGTTGTAAAACAATAATTTCCCTTGTTTTAATACAATAATTTGAAAGTTTAAATCGGATACGTGAATGAACATTTTCTCATCTTCAGAATCTCTGTATGAAACAGAAAGTGTTTCAAGTAAAACTGAAGAAATGTGTTTGTATTCAAAACTTCCAAAAATGGAAAAAAGAAAATTATTGATATTTATATAAGGAATGTATACAACATTTGCCTCTAGTTGATCAATTTCATCAAAAGCAATAAAGTCGTTTGCTAATACTTTTATGGTATGTTGCAAATAACTAGCTAAATTAGCTTCTGTAAAATATTTTTGAGGTACAACCGTACTTAAGTCGTTATTGTACTGAATAAAAACTTTTTTAAAGCTGTTTTGTTGAAGTAATAAATTCTCTTTAAAAATAGCCTTAAGTGGAATCAATAAACTCTCAGGATTTTTGTTTTCTAAATCTAATTGATACTCTTCAAAAGCTATATATTTAGAAGTGTTTATACAATAGATGGAAAAAGAAAATCCATCCAAACTAATTTGGATGGATAGATATGTTTCTTTTAAATCATTATTTTCTAATGATTTACTATGTGTTTTATTGTTCTCTTTTATCATAGAAAGGAGGCCAGTTTCCATTAGAATTTACTTCTTCTAAAGATCCAACAGCTAAGAAAGCACCTTTTACTTCATCTCCACCAATAGCTTCTCTTTCTTGTTTGATTAAAGAAATATCCATTCCTGCTAATAATACTTGTTTGTCAACTTTAGCTTCAAAAACTGGAACTTGTAATCCAGCAACTTTTTGGATAAATCCAGTATTAATTTCAAAATTAACAGAAGTTCCAGGTACTGATAACATTTTTGTATAGTCTCTATCTTTAAATAAAGATTCTTTTACAGATTCGTATCCAGTAGTATCAATTACTTTTTGTTCTACTTCAACCATAATAGGTTGCCATTTAGTTCCTTTATTAACTTCAATAACCTCATTACGAGTATTGGTAATTGCAAATTGAGCAGTATCTAAAAATTTAATTAGTCCTTCTCCACTTTTTTGATAATATCCAGTAATAGTTTTATGAGCTTCTTCAGCATCACGTATCATTTTTAAATGCTCAATTACTTTTGCATACCTAACTTTTTTCTCTGTATTAAATCTTATAGGTCCCATAATACTATCGTAAATAGAGTATCCTAAAAATCCAGCTAAGGAAAGCAGTACTAAAGATACTAACCAACGAAGTTTTAAGGGAACAAATTTTATAATTAGAAAAGCTAATAACACAGTTCCAATAATACCTGCAAGTAATGTAATGATCATTTTGTCTAAATTTATAATTTGAATTAGACAAATCTACAATTTTTTTTCAATGTTAAAAATTTTTAAGCCTAAATCAATTCCTATCTTTGCAATTATTTTGCTATATGATTAAAACTTCATCAAATTTTTACAAAGAACTTGTAAAATCCTTTCCGTTTGAGCCTACAGAGTCTCAAAATATCCTTTTATTAAAGTTATCTGATTTTATTTTTGACAATGAAAAATCTGCATTATTCCTTTTAAAAGGATATGCTGGTACTGGGAAAACTACAATAATAAGTACAGTTGTAAATAATTTATGGAAAATAGGAAAAAAAGAAGTGTTGCTGGCTCCAACAGGAAGAGCTGCAAAAGTAATTTCTTTATATGCCAAAAAGAAAGCTTTTACGATTCACAAGAGAATATATCACCCTAAAAAAACAGCAAATGGAGGTGTGGAGTTTGTAAGGCAACAAAACAAGCATACCAATACATTTTTTATTGTTGATGAGGCATCTATGGTTCCAGATGCACCGAGTAATTCAAAATTATTTGACAACGGTTCTTTGTTAGACGATTTAATGGAGTATGTATATTCTGGTAAAAATTGCAAGCTTATTTTAATTGGAGATACCGCGCAGTTACCGCCAGTAAAATTAGAGCTGAGTCCCGCTTTAGATGAAGATAAATTGTATTATGATTACAATAAAGAGGTTTCTATGGTTGAATTGGATGAAGTTATGCGACAGCATAAAAATTCTGGTATCTTAACCAATGCTACAGAATTAAGGTTGATATTAGGAGAAAATGGTTTTAATGATTTTAAATTTGATTTAAATTTTCCAGATATTAAAAAATTGGAAGATGGCTATGATATTCAGGATGCAATTACTACTGCTTACGATAATAATGGAGTAGAGGATACGGCAATTATTGTTAGATCTAATAAAAGAGCAAACCAATACAATCAACAAATTAGAACACGTATTCGTGATCAAGAAAATGATATTTCAGTAGGTGACCACGTAATGGTTGTGAAAAATAATTACTATTGGATGAAAGATTCTTCAGAGGTTAGTTTTATTGCAAATGGAGATACTTTTGAAGTACAAGAAATATTTAGTCTTAAGGATTTATATGGTTTTCGTTTTGCAGAAGTTAAACTAAGAATGATTGATTATCCTTCTCAGCCACCTTTAGAAACAGTTTTACTACTTGATACGTTAACAGCTGAAAGTCCCTCTTTGTCTTATGACGAATCTAATAAGCTCTATCAAGAGGTTTCGAAAGACTTTCAACATTTAAAATCGAAGTATAAAAAATTATTAGAAATTAAGAATAATAAGTATTTCAATGCTTTACAGGTGAAATTTAGTTACGCAATGACCTGTCATAAGTCGCAAGGTGGACAGTGGAATACGGTTTTTATAGAGCAGCCATATTTGCCTGAAGGACAAAATGTAGATTATTTACGTTGGCTATACACTGCAGTAACTAGGGCTAAGAAAAATTTATTTTTAATTGGTTTTCAAAAAGATGCCTTCCAAGAGGATTAATTGAATTTATAGGCTACTTTTATACTTCCATAGGTGTTAGTATCGTCAATCATTTTTTTAACTTTTTTAGAGTATGTAATGATTGAATAACCAAGGTTAAATCTTTTGACAGCATATTTTAGTCCAATTTCATACGAATAGGTCAGCGGAATTAAGCTATATTCCATCGGATTGTTGTTTTCTAATCTTGCCTGTATAGTTGCATCGTAAAAAGCATAATTTACTGATGGTGATAAAAATAGAAATAATTCTTTACTATTTTTAGTTTGAGAGTTTTTGGCATTTAAATTACTTTCAAAAAGAATGGAGTTGCTGTTAGGGTTTAATTTTTTATTAAAAAGGTTGAATCTACTTATTAGCCTTAGGTTTGTATTTGAAAAAATAGTTCCAGCAGCTATTTGACTCTCTAGATGTAAGTCAATTTTTTTTTTAAGGAATATCGACTTTGTGTACCTTAATTCAATCCCTATACCAAAGCGATTTGCAATTTGATTATCCCAACCTTCTGATTTTTTGAAGCCATATATATCATGAATAATATTTTGAGATTCTTTGGCGAGAGATTTAGGCCCAGTAGTTCCTATTTCAATAGTTGCTTTTAAAATAGCATTATTTTCATAAAATATTAATTGACTGTAGTTAATAAAGGAATAACCAGCAAAGGGTCTGTCAATTTTTTTT
This sequence comes from Bacteroidota bacterium, assembly GCA_042584125.1. GTDB lineage: Bacteria > Bacteroidota > Bacteroidia > Flavobacteriales > Flavobacteriaceae > Flavicella. Next base: position 55,339 of record JBHOTE010000003.1, on the reverse strand, counting down.
ATGTCAGATTCTTGAGCCTTATTAGGGGTATACATTTGTTGACCTATCTGTATTTCATGAATTTTTTTTCCTTGGGTATTAGAAAGACATTGTAAGAAGCGAAAATACAGAAATGTGCCATTGGTGTAATATCGATCTCTAAAAGTTGTTACGTATAAGTCATTGTCGCTAATTATTCCGATTTCTTTTGTGAAGTTTTTTTGACATATTGCGCTATAGTTAATTGATAAAAATAACGTTAGGAAAATTAAAAGGAATTTTATTTTTGAAGGAATCAAACTTTTGTTTTAGAGAAGAAACAAATATATTGTTTTTTTCTAAAGCATGTTTCATAAAAAAAGCTCCCAAAGAAGGAGCTTTTTTTTACTAACCAAACTTAATTTATGAAATGAAAGGAAACCACCCCTTTCAAAAACATAACAACAACTATCGTGCCAAAGTTTGTTTATTCTAAATGTTTTTGTGCTTTATAAGAAGATCTTACTAGTGCACCACTTTCTACATGTCTAAAACCTAAATCTAAACCAATTTGTCTGTATTTATCAAATTGCTCTGGGGTAATAAATTCTTTAACCGGTAAATGCTTTTTACTTGGTTGTAAATATTGCCCAATGGTAACAATGTCAACTTTCGCTTTTGCTAAATCGTGTAAGGTTTCAATCACTTCTTCTTCTGTTTCGCCTAAACCAAGCATAATCCCAGACTTAGTTCTTTTTTGCCCATTATCTTTTAGGTATTTTAATACTGTTAAGCTGCGGTCATATTTTGCTTGAATCCTAACCTCTCGGGTTAATCTTCTAACGGTTTCTAAATTGTGAGATATAACTTCAGGAGAAACTTCAATTAGTCTATCAATGTTTTTTTCAATTCCTTGAAAATCTGGAATTAATGTTTCTAGAGTGGTGTTAGGGTTAGCTCTTCGAATTGCTTTTATCGTTTCCGCCCAAATAATAGAACCACCATCTTTTAAATCATCTCTATCTACAGAAGTAATAACGGCATGTTTAATACTCATTAATTTAATTGAACGAGCTACTTTTTCTGGCTCATCCCATTCTACTGTATCTGGTTTTCCTGTTTTTACACCGCAAAATCCGCATGAACGTGTACAAGTATTTCCTAAAATCATAAATGTAGCAGTTCCTTCTCCCCAGCATTCTCCCATGTTGGGGCAACTACCACTAGTACAAATAGTATTTAGTTTGTATTTATCTACAAGACCTCTTAATTCTGTATATTTTTTTCCAACAGGTAGCTTAACTCTAAGCCATTTTGGTTTTGCAACTCTTTCTTTTGTTTCTGTATTTTCAGACATTTCTAAAATGAATTTTAAAAGGCAAAGTTACAAATACTGTTATAAAGGTGACTATTAATTTGAAACTAATTTAGAACGTTTCTTTTTAATAAATTAATAATTTGTTGCTACTAGAACCTTCGGAAGTATATACTTTAACCACATAAACGCCTTCAGCTAAATCTGCGGTTGATAGTATATCAACTTTTTCCCAAGTTTTAACTAAGGTACCAAGCATCGTATATAGTTCAACTTTATTCGTTTGAATAGTTGTGTTATTATTCTGAATTTCAATTTTCTTCTCAGTAGAGTTGTAGCAAATTTTAAAATCCATTTCTATATTTTCTGAAGATAAAACGGCTTCTTCTTCAAAAGTCAAGGTAAATCTATCCTTATAGGTACCAGAACTTAAATTAAGGGTTGCAGTTCCAGCTGTTATTTCAACGGAAGTATTATTTAGGTTGTCATTAAAATAGATTTTATGGGATATGTTTTGTATTTCATCAATTAAAACATAGGATATGCCGTTATAATCTGTTTGAATTGTTAAAGGGACTTCTAGGGCCACAGATATTTCTTGTACACCAGCAATGGCATATAGATCTCTATTTCCTTCAAATTCAAAATACATATCATTAGGATTGGTGTCAATCATACTGGTATCGTATCCTTCATCGCGAGCAAAAGAGTTACCTTCTTTAAATGAAATTGCTATTTGTCTGTGTAGATATTGACCTTCATATTCGTATTCAAATCCAAGTTTTAGCATAGACAAGTTTGTAGGATCTACAATAGATGAACTTTTAGCTTTCTTTTTACCTTTGAAAAATATGGAATTTCCTCCTTCAATAGTTTCATTAGCTCTTTGTGAGTTTTTAAAGATTACTTCACCACCAGCTAGGCTACCTAGCGCATAAAATCCTTGAGCAACAGGTATGTATCTTTTTGGAGCACGATATGTTGCTCCTGATAACCCTGCAGTTCCGTTCACAGGAGTTGTTGCTTTTGTTCCTCCACTTAAATTTCTTACTCCATATCCACCCTCGTATCCGCGTAATGCGTGATCTCCAGAGTCTCCAGTATGTTCCCAGAAATAAAGTGCAGAAATTGATGAATTATCATTTAAAAATGCATTTGCATCTAAGGCAGATGGGTATGGGTTACCTAATAGAGAATAGTGACTTGCGTTTATTTGCGTTGTAATATCTCCGTCATTTGGTGTTCCAACGAAGGTGTAATTTTGCACAGCTCCAGGCCCTTTTAATATGTATGCTTCCCCTGGGTTAAAGGATCCTGTTTCTCTTTTTTGAATCCAAGAAGTTCCAGAAATTCCATTAACATAACCATAAATCCAGTAATTAGCAATGGTAATAGGATTAGTTAATGCTCCATCGTACGTGTTACTTTGATAAAGTATTTCTTCAATATCAGAAGTTTCAGAAGTAGGGGTAGTTCCGTCTTTCATAACATCTCCTACGGTATATGTAGATTGACCTATGGTGTGTACTGGAGATGTAAAGTAGTTATATCTGTAGATAGTTTCCGTGGTTCCTTTTTGATCAATATAGAATTTACTAGAGCCTGAAACTTTTGAGGTTCCTGTATGTGTTTGTATTAATTGAGAATTACCAATCATTCTTAATTCTCCGTCTAGTTGTAGGTCGTTTTCTATTTGTAATAGTAAGCCAGAACTAACAGATAATGCAGAATTAGGTTTAATCCATAAGCAACCAATTTCTACGTTTTCAGTTAGTAAAGCATGATTACCAGTTCCTTCAGAATCAATAGTGACTAGTTTTCCGTCATCGGTAATACTTGGTGCATTGTTATTTCCCGAGCCACCAGTCCATGAAGAGGTACCACCATTCCAAGTAATTCCATCAACCTCGGTAAATGTAAAATATTTTGTACCGTTAAAATCGTAAGTACCTTGTAGTTGCGTGATGCCATTTATGGTAGAAGATGCTAAAGAAATAAATTCAACATTACTAGTTAGGGCTTCGTCATCTGCAATTTTTATTGCAATTTGAACAGTCGGGCTTGTGTTTAAGTCTGTTCTAATTGTTGATTCAGGAGCAGCTATTTGAACTGTTCCTACATTGCCCGTCTCAACAATCTTCCAGGTTCTATTCATTATTTTAGAAGTGCTACATAAAACCGAAGTTCCTGTGGTAGTTCCTGTTCCATTGTTGTTTCCCCACATTAAAAAGTCCTTATCAGTAGAAAAAGAATTGGCATTTGATGAATTACTAGATGCTATACTACCCAATCCAATAGTGACTAGAGCATCTGTATTGATAGATTTTGACTGTTTTTGTTCTAAGTTACGAGTGGCATCTATTCCAATTCCAGCAACATCGTTATGGTATGCGCTGTTGTCTATATAGTCCCAAACAATAGTCGTTCCATTTGAGAGTAAATATGTACCTTCAGTAATAGGTCTAGAGTCTGTAGCGTCTAAAGTGATACCGTATTTAATAGCTAAGTAGGACTGTAAACTTTGTTGTTCTGAGTTTGTAGGGATATCTGCAAAAATTATAAGTTCAGCAATTTCACCATTATGAAAATTAGTTCCATCAGATCCTATAGTAAAGTTGGAATTATTTCCTGTCTTGTTATTATCAAAATTATTAGATGATGCAAATCTTAATCCATCTCTGTATATAGATTTGTTAGCTCCACTTGGATTAGAAGTTGAATTACTTTGATTGAAATTCCAAATATTAAAAGTATTGGTAGTGCTACCCCAAGAAGATTGAATACGTCCAGAGGAAGTGTTTATTTGACCAAAATCGAAATTTAGGTTACTATCTCCCCAAGGAATACTTGCTGCTAGTTTTTCTGAGGAAGCCATGTTTTCAAAAAATAGATATCCATTTTGAATGGTACTTGTTTTTGAAACAACATAGACCCATAGATTATCATAAGAATTTGTGCCAAGTATACCATTAGAAATTTGCATGTATTGGGTTGAACCATTGAATTGATAGGTTGGATTAAAATTCAACCCAGCTGTATTAATGGTTGGTGCAACAATTGAACTTGCATCCTTGTTATTTCCAGATTGATCTTGCCATAAACTAGTTGTTGCTTCAAAATCGGCTCTTAGCCATAGTAAATTACCATTACCAGCAGTAATATTAACTGTGTTATCTCTAAAGTCTACATCTCCTCCTGTAGACACATCCGTATCGGAATCAGGAAGTGTGGCTGGGTCATTGATTAAACCATTTACATCAGTGTAATCATTTGAGGTGTATATATTACTGTCAAGTCCATTGGCTCCATTAGACCCACTTAACGATAAACCTGCTTCTATGGTATCTCCAGCACCTTCATTATCAGAATCGGTATCCAAATAATCGGGGTTATCCGTTCCATCAGTATTTATAGGAGTTAGACCACCTAAATATGCTGAGTTTACTCCGTTGTTGGTAGTATAAACTCCTGATGAATCTGCATTAGGAGCAATGTAGCTATTCGTTGTTTGTGCTTCTATATTATCAGGAATCCCATCGCCGTCTGAATCAAGGTCTAGATAATTTAATACACCATCTGAATCTGTATCTAAAACGGTACCTTCCACAGAATCAAGAATACCATCATTGTCGTCATCTAAATCCGTTGAGTCATCAACACCGTCTCCATCATTATCACCTGAGGTAATTGCATCTCTAAAATCAACATCCCCACCAGAGTTATAATCGCTATCTCCATCAGGTAGAGTAGAAGTGCTGTTTATCGTACCATTTACGTCTGAATAATTGTCTGAAGTATCGATAGAATTGTCAAGTCCATTTTCTCCAACAATTCCGCTTAAAGAGAGTCCTGCTTCAACAGTGTCATTTGCACCTTCATTGTCAGAATCAGTATCCAAGTAATCCGGGTTATCTGTTGAATCTGTGTTTATTGGAGTTATTCCACCAGTGCCTGTGTAGGCAGTATCTAAACCTGTAAGTGAATAGGTCGAATTAGGAGCTGTATATCCTATAGTAGTTTGGGCTTCAATATTATCTGGAATTCCATCACCATCTGAATCTAAATCTAAAAAATTATAGATTCCATCTCCATCTGTATCGGTAGGATTTGTAAGGGGGTTGTTGTCATTATCACTATTAGCATCTTCAACAGTATCTAATATTCCATCATTGTCATCATCAATATCTGCATCATTCGCAACACCATCATCGTCAGAATCCGGGAAGCCACTGATTAACTTTATCAAAATAGCAGAATCAAATGTGCCATCAGCTATATCGCAAAGTGCAAATTTTACATGGTATGTTTCACCTGGGGTTAATCCTTTGGCTGAAGCACGCATTCTAGTAGTAAAACCATCATATTCCATTGAAATACTATTGGTTGAGTTGTCTATAAAATAAGAACCGTTTGTTGTGATGCAATCTGTACCCGTTTTTGACCCATCGTTTATATGATTGATAGCAACAGTTTCCGTTGAGCCAGGAACTAGGGCAATATTTTGAGATCCTGAGATACCATTTCCACTAACGAAATATGCAAAAACGTCATTATAAGCTGAGCATACCCATTCATTGTATTCTTCAGAACCAAATTGATAATCTATGGTTAATACTGTAGCTAGAGGGGCTAAAGTGGCGTCAAATTCAAAAATTACTGGATCATTCATGGAGCCAGAAGCTATTTGAGCTAAATCAGAGTCTGTTGTAGTAGTCCCGTGGTTGGTACTGCTATTAGTGGAATTGTTAGTGGTAAAGGATTCTGTAACAGTTCCGGTTGTTAATATAACTCCATCATCAATTTGTAAATTTAATGCTTGAATTGCTCCAGTGAAAGTTCCAACTTGTGTCCCGTTTCCTAAGGTAATTACTGGTGAGGTAATTGTAATACCAGGACCTGAAATTTTACTAGCTAAGGTTACTGCGTCGTCACCTGTTGTATAATTGAAGGGTACTGACACTGAATTATCTCTAAAATCTACATCTCCACCAGATAATAAATCATTGTCTGTATCTGGTAAAACTGTTGGGGAGTTTAGGGTTCCATTAGGAGTAGAATAATCATCTGTAGATTCGTAATTACTATCGAGTCCATTAGTTCCTACGATTCCTGAAAGTGTAAAACCCGCTTCAGTTGTATCATTATCTCCTTCATTATCAGAGTCGGTGTCTTTAAAATCTGGGTTAGCATCGTTGTCTTTGTTAACTGGAGTTAGACTGCTTAAATAAGCAGAATTAACTCCTTTGTTAGTTGTATAAGTTGCATTTGAATCAGAATTAGGAGCTATATAACTATTTGTTGCTTGCGCTTCTATATTATCCGGAATTCCATCATTGTCAGAGTCTAAATCTAAATAATCATCCACACCATCATTATCTGTGTCTTCAGGAGTACAATTTGGCTGGTTTTTTATTTGTATAATTTGAGAAGTACTAAGTGCAGTTGGGTAATGTAATATTTGATCCATCAAACCGTCAAAATATAGTCCTGTTCCAGAGTTAAAAGCAGTCTTTCCAATTGTTCCTCCAAAACCACCATCACCTCCATGATCTATTAAGGGATTAACACCTGTGCTGAGCACTGTTGTTGGGACGCCATTTAAGTACATCGTTAAATCACCGTTAGCAAAAGTAACAGCAATATGATACCAGGTATTTGCATTTGATAAAGTAAAAGTATTGGGTGAGTAGGTCGTACTACCTTTGCTTTTTAAAATACACTCTAAAGTAGAATTGTTTAATCGTATGGCAAAGCCTTTTTTTGAGCCACCTTCGTGAAATAACATTTGTTGACCAACTAAGTCATGAGGGTAAATCCAAAATGCAAAAGTGAAATTGGATATTGCTTGGTTTAAAAATGTTCCGTCGTTATACTGCAATACGGTACTAGTTCCGTTAAATTCTAAAGAGTGAGAACCAGATTTTTTTTCTGTACTATTATAAATTAATGTAGGTGAGTTTTGTAAGTTATGTCCATTTCCTGATAAATCAACGGCTCCATCATTATCAAATTCCCAATAACCATCATAACCTGAAATCAGACTACATGAATTTTCAACTTCATCTAATATTCCATCATTATCATCATCTAGATCAGTTATATCGTTAACAGAATCTCCATCAGTATCTATTATTAGAAATGACGTATTGGTACTTTTTAATTTAGTGTTAGGTTTGTCTTTAATATTTACGTAAAAATGATAACAATAGTCAAAATATGACATCTGTATCCTTGTCATGTTCCTATTGTTCAATGCCGAAGGTGTAGTGGCAAAAGCAATATTAACCAATCCTAGCAAGATTGCTAAGGATATTTTTAAAATAGTTTTCATATATACTATATAAACTATGGGGGTTAATTTTACAATTGCAAAAATAGATTATAAGTATAAAAAAAAGCTTTAACTATGTTAATAATTTCAGTGTTTTCCTATAAAACTAGTGGTAGGGTACTAATAAATGGCAATTTTTTTTGTTATATACCCCAATTGTGTATTGATTTTTAAGATGTAAATTGCAGGTTTAATTGAAGAAGTAGAGAGTAGTTCTTCGATTTTGTATGTTTTAATTTTTTTACCATTTAGAGCAACTAATTCTAAAGATGAAATATTAATATTTTCGGGATTAAAAATTCTTAATGTCTGTTTTTTAGAATTGTATAATATTTCAATTTTAGTTTCTTTAGGTGCTGAGTAGTTTATTGTTGATAAACCTTGGTCTGCTCCAAAAGCAAGTGTAAATCTGTCTTGATAGGTACCCGAATCAAGATTTAGGGTTAATGGTGTTGAGGTAATATCATTACTCATGTCTAAAAGATTGTCTCTTAAGAAAATTTTTCTGTTTATGTTTTTTATTTCATCAATTAAGAATTTAACTTCCGTATTTGAAACAACAGAAACTGTGATCGGAACTTCTAATTGGTCAGATAAATTTGGTACCGAAGCAATGGATAATTTATCATTATTGGTACCCAATTCCCAATAAGCATCAGTAGGTTGTATGTCATAGGCATAGCTATCGAATCCATTTTCATATTCAAATGTGTTGTTTTCAATGAAAGATACTCCAAGTTGTCTGTGGATTTCTACATTTGAACTATTTGTATATTCAAAACCAAATTTTATTGTTTGGGTTTCATCGGTGTTTTGATCTTTTGATTTTTTGTTTTTAGAAGGTTTCAGGAAAGTTGATGTTCTTGGAGTTTCAATCATGCCTCTTTGACTGTTTTTGAATACGATATTTCCAGTTGCATTTGCTCCAACAAAAAAGCCTTGTCCTATGGCTATATGTGATCCAGGTGCTGTATAAGTATTTCCTTCTCCCAAACCTCCAGATCCATCAGTAGGTATATTGGCAGCAATACCCATAACAGTATTTCTAGTAGAATATCCTCCTTGATATCCTCTTTGAACATGACCTTCAAGTACTGTACTTGTACTAGTTTCTCCTGTGTGCTCCCAAAAATATAAAGTTCCGTCAATTACATTTATATTGTCATTAATAAATTCTGCTGCGCTAATAGTACTTGGGTATGGGTTTCCTAAAAGATTGTTTGTATTTGCTGTGTTTATTGGGATGGTTATGGTTCCGTCATTTGGTGTTCCCGTAAATGTGAAGTTTTGATTGGTTGCACCTGTGCTTTTCATTGTGAATCCATGACCTATTGAAATGGCTCCATCATCCTTCTTTTGAACCCAACCCGAACCATCTACTCCTGCAGAATATGTCCAAATCCAATAGTTCGCTATTGTAATAGGGCTTGTAGCGGCACCATCATATGAGGAGGCTATGAAATTTATATTTGGAGGGTTTGATGTTTCTGATGTTGGTATACTACCGTCTTTTAATACATCTGCTAATGCATAAGTTGTGTTACCATTTGCGGCGACAACAGGAGAGGACCAGTAGTTGTAACGATAAACATTAGGTACTGTTGACTGTTGGTCTAGGTATATTTTACCATTACCAGATACGTTTGAAGTTCCTATATGTGTTTGAATTAGTTGGGAATCACCAATCATTTTAAGATCTCCATCCAAATAAAGCCCTTCGTCGAATTCTAAGATTAAATCTTGAGCAATTGTTAGTTTTGAATTTGGTTTTACCCATACGCATTCCACTTTAACATTTTCATTTAACGTAGCATGTCTTGCTGTATTACCTGAGTTAATAACTAGAACCTTGTCAACATCATTTACATTTGTACTCCCTGCACCTGCCGTTGTAGAACTATTTCCTCCTGTCCAAGAGTTTAAGTCGCCATTCCAAAATATTGCATTGACCTCAGTATAAGTAAAATATTTTATCCCATCAAAATCAAAAGAGGCAACGTATTCTTGAACCCCATTTAGAGTTGTTGCAGTAATAGGAATGTATTTTACGTTACTTGTAAAACTACTATCGTCCGCAATTTTAAGATATTTATCTGTTCCAGCAGTGTTTAAAAGTGTGTTTAGTGTGCTGGCAGTAGCTGCTATTTGAACGGAACCAACTGAGCCTGTTTCTATTATTTTCCAAATTCTATTTAGGGTGTTTTCTGGTGAGCATTTTAGAGTACCAACTGAAGCACTAGCCAAACTTCCGTTATTGTTACCCCAAGTCAAAAAGGCTTTGTCTAAACCAAATGTGTTCGTGTTGCTTTTATTTGATGAAGTTATTGAAGATAGCCCGATGGTTATTAATGCGTCAGAGTTAATAGACTTTGACTGCTTTTGGTTTAAAAGCTTTGCGTCATCTCTACCAATTGCTGCTACATCATTATGATAGCTTGTGTTTGCTGAGTAATCCCATACAACAGTTGATAAATCAGATAATAAATAGTCTATGTTTGCTAAAGTGATACCGTATTTTATAGCTAAATAGGATTGTACGTGATTTTGCTCTAGTGCTGATGGGACTGTGGAGTACATGATAATTTCAGCAATTTCACCCCCAAAATAATCTGAACTACCCGTATTTGAACCAATATAGAGTGTACTGTTGTTTCCTGTTATAGTGATGTCGTTGTTTCCTTGGTTGTCGGCCGTAATTTGTTGCCCGTTAAAATAAGAAGTGGTTCTAAAGCCTGAAGGAGTTGTGCTTTGTTGGCTAGATCCATAATTGTATAATTGATAACTTGCTAGATAGTCAGTAGCACCTATATTGTGATTATTTGTCTGATTTGCAGACGTGTAAACTATGTTTGGAGCTATGTGTTTTTGAGAAATTTCTTTATTCGCTGCGGCGTTTTCATCAATAATAGTTGAAGTATTGGTATTAGTAGATTTTAACACACTGTACAACCAAATATTTTCATAGGCAGCAGATCCTAATACCCCATTAGTAATAGATAAAAATTGAGATGTTCCATTAAAATTTAACGTAGGGTTAAAATTGGCACCTGATGTAACTAAATTAGGTCCTGCGGTAGATTGTGTAATAAATGCTGAGCTTGATTGGTCTGTCCAATTAGTAACGGTTGCTCCATTGCTAGTTTCTGTAATTCCTAAATCCGCTCTAAGCCATAAAATATTTCCAAGAATTGCTACACCTGTTGTATTGTCTCTGTAATCAACATCATCATCACCGTCAGAATCAGGAAGATCCGTTGAAGGAGTGTTTATTTCATCGTTGACATCAAATCCATCGTTTAAATTACTGCCTTCAAAGTTGTCATCCAAACCATCTTTATCAGTATCTGTACCGCTTACCGTACTTGAAGTTCCATTTTCTGAAATATCTAATAATCCGTCATCATCGGCATCTGTATCTAAATAATCTGGATCACCCGTAGCATCTGTATTTATTGGTGTTAAGCCAGTCGCAGATTGGGTGTCATCACTTTTGTATGAAGAGTCAACACCATTTGTACCTACGTTTCCTGTTGGGGCAATATAACCTAAAGTTGATTGCGCTTCTACATTGTCAGGTATACCATCATTATCTGAATCTATGTCTAAATGATTTGCATAGCCATCATTATCGTTATCAAAAACATCTGGAATTCCATCACTATTAGTGTCTGTGTAGTTGGTTGAACTAGAATCACCATTATTTCCGTCATCAGTTGTGTCTTTATAGTTGGGGATTCCATCACCATCTTCATCTCCTTCAGGATTATTGCCATTGCTTTCAACGGTATCTAAAATCCCATCATTATCATCATCTAAATCAATAGAATTTATTATTCCATCGTTATCTGTGTCAGTTTCGTTATCTCTCCAATCTACATTACCACCAGAGTTTACATCTCCATCAATATCAGGGAAGTTGTTCGTTTGTGTATTGTCAAAAGAACCATTGATATCGGTGAAATTATCTGAATTTTCATAGTTACTGTCTAGACCATTATTACCCACTGAACCTGAAAGAGTTAAGCCGGCTTCAAAAGTATCTGAACCACCTTCGTTGTCAGAATCTGTATCTAAATAATCAGGATTATCAGTTCCATCAGTGTTTATTGGCGTAATACCAGCAGGGTATGCACCATCGACACCATCAACATAAGATCCATTAGGAGCGATGTATCCAGTGGTTGTTTGAGCTTCAATATTGTCAGGGATACCATCGTTGTCAGAATCTAAATCTAAATAATTGTCAATTCCATCAGTATCTGTACTTGCTGGTGTGAAAGAAGTAGCTCCACTTGTGTCGTTATTTTCATAAATATCATAAAGACCATTTGCACCTACGCTTCCTGATGGAGCAATGTAACTTGTTTGACCTTCACGATTATCTAAAATTCCATCATTATCACTATCCAGATCTTTATGATTTGGAAATCCATCACCATCTGTATCAAAAACATCGGCAATTCCATCACCATTAGCATCAGTATAATCAGTATTACTGGCATCTCCAGTTCCGTCATCAGATACATCTTTGAAGTTAGCAATTCCATCGCCATCCTCATCACCTTCAGGGTCGTAAGCCCCTGATTCTACGGTGTCTAAAATACCATCATTATCGTCGTCAATATCAATTGAGTCTGAAATACCATCACCATCATTGTCTGTTGCGCTATTTACAACTGCATCCCTCCAGTCTCTTTCTCCATCAGCATCTGTATCTGGTAGTTCTGTGTCGGTTGGACCATCTATTGATCCATTAGGGTCTGTATAATCATCAGCAGATTCAAGTGTGTTATCTAAACCATTGGTACCAACAGTTCCGTTTGTTTTACCGTTATTATCAGTGTCTAATGCTCCAAATGTAGTTTCGTCAATGTCATCTGTACCATCATTATCAGAATCTAAGTCTAAGTAATCAGGTATCGCATCATTAGAACTATCGGTATTTATAGCTGATAATCCTTCACCAGATCCAGGTGTATTTTCGTATTGATCATCTAGACCGTTGCCATCGGAGTCCGTTCCACTAGGCGCACTATATCCTACAGTTGTTTGGGCTTCGATATTGTCTGGTATTCCATCATTATCAGAGTCTAAATCAAAATAATTGGGTATACCATCTCCGTCTGTGTCAACAGGAGCAATGTTAGGGTCATTAACATTAGGATCTTCATCAATATCTAAAATACCATCATTATCGTCATCAATGTCAAATTGATTCCAAATACCATCACCATCTTGGTCAGGAGAATTTGCATCAATACTTGTTTGATACTGGTCATCTGGATTAGAAATTGTATTTCCATCTACACCAGCAACATCTGATGCAGAGCCACTTAAAGCACCACTTGGCGAACTAGAGGTTGCTGCAGCGATTCTAAATATTGGGTTTTCTGTACTAAAAATAAGATGATATGGAATGAAGAAATCAATAAAAACAGGTACAGAACTCGGACAATTTGTATCGGTATCCCAAGCGTAAGAGGTTTGACTATGGCTTAGTAAGTCGTAACTAGCATTTGAGCCACCATCCATTACTAAGGTACCATTAGTAACACCATCAACATTATAAACACTTACACCAGAACCTCCACCTCCAGTTCCAAATACAACCTCGTACTCAAAACCAGGATTTCCAGCAACGTAATTCGGGTCTCCATTTAGAGGGTCTGTAGCTGGGTTACCGAATTTTGAATCGGTATCAAACATAAAACTATATCCAAAAGCTCCACTAGGGTATTTACCTAATCTTGCTCTAAATAATATATAATCTGTAGTTCCGTCATTGTTGCTATCTAAAAAATAATAATAGGCATGACCAGCACCGGTTAATGAACTTGAAAGAATATCTGTAGAGGAACAACTTGCACCAGTAGTTAAATCTGAATTTGGTTCTGACTCGAATTGTGGTAATCTTTTGTAGTTGTAACGAAATTGATTTTCTTCAATTGTACCACTGTTATTTTCAAACGGAGCGTTGGATAATGTTATATAAGTATCTGTACCGCTGGTATCATTATTTAAAATAGCAGGATTTGTTGATGCATCAGTAATGAAACCAGGTACAGGTCCTGGTTTTTTTTGTGCATTTATATTGGTAAAGAAAAGTAGACAAAGTAAAATATATATGATCTTGTATTTCATAGTCATGTTCGTTACAATCTTAGTTTTAAATACAAAAATATGAATTTTTGAGCTAATTATCATTTTAATTCTTTGTTTTGTAATGTTTTAGTTTATGAACGGATTTTAAGTGTGTTTATTTTCATGACATACTATGGTTTTTACTGAGTTAGAATATAAACTTATAGATTAAATTGTTTTATAAGTGTAGTTTTTACGTTTATTTTCCAAGAATTATGTTTTCAGCAAATAAAAAACATTTATATTAGCGGCACTATTAAAATTAAACCATTTTAACTATTATGACAACAGGATTTCATTTTTGGGATTATTTTATTTTTGTTGCCTATGCATTACTTATTTTAGGAGTAGGTCTATGGGTTTCAAGAGATAAAACAGGACATCAGAAGAACGCAGAAGATTATTTTTTAGCAAGCAAATCATTACCATGGTGGGCAATAGGTACTTCATTGATTGCGGCCAATATTTCGGCAGAGCAATTTATTGGTATGTCAGGATCAGGGTTTGCCTTGGGATTGGCAATTGCTTCTTATGAGTGGATGGCTGCCTTTACTTTAATTATTGTTGGTAAATATTTTTTACCAATTTTTATTGAAAAAGGATTGTATACAATTCCAGAATTCGTGGAAAAACGTTTTTCTACTAACTTAAAGACAATTTTGGCTGTTTTTTGGATTGGATTGTATGTATTTGTTAACTTGGCTTCTGTATTGTATTTAGGAGGTTTGGCAATTGAGACTATTATTGGTGTAGATATGATTTACGCAGTAATTGGTTTGGCATTGTTTGCTGCAGCTTATTCATTATATGGAGGGTTGTCTGCTGTTGCTTGGACCGATATTATTCAAGTAGTTTTCCTTGTATTGGGTGGTTTGATTACCACTTATTTGGCTTTAAATACCGTTTCTGGTGGAGAAGGGGTTTGGGAAGGTTTGACGATGGTATATGATGCCGCGCCAGATAGATTTCAAATGATTTTGGATGAAAGTAATCCTGAATATCAAAACTTACCAGGTATTGGTGTTTTAGTTGGAGGATTATGGGTTGCCAACTTATATTATTGGGGGTTCAATCAATATATCATTCAACGTACTTTGGCAGCAAAGTCTTTAAAAGAATCTCAAAAAGGTATTTTATTGGCAGCTGGTTTGAAATTGATTATTCCTTTTATAGTGGTGATTCCTGGAATTGCTGCTTATGTTATTGTAAATGATCCTTCTATTATGGCTAATTTAGGGGCCGAAGGTCTATTAAATATACCTACTGAAGGTGCCGCCGATAAAGCGTACCCATGGTTGTTACAATTTTTGCCAACTGGATTGAAAGGTATTGCATTTGCTGCTTTGGCTGCTGCTATTGTATCTTCATTGGCATCTATGTTGAATTCTACGTCAACTATTTTTACCATGGATATTTACAAGCAATACATTAATAAAAATGCAAGTGATAAATTAACCGTAAATGTTGGACGTATTTCTGCTGCCTTAGCTTTGATAATAGCGGCTATTATGGCTCCATTATTAGGAGGTATTGACCAAGCATTTCAATTTATACAAGAATATACAGGAATTGTAAGTCCAGGTATTTTAGCGGTATTTATGTTAGGGTTGTTTTGGAAGAAGACAACGAACAAAGCTGCTATTTGGGGAGCATTGTTATCTATACCTGTTGCGATGATATTTAAAGCGACAGATATGCCTTGGATGGATCAGATGGGGTTAACAGCTGTAATTACAATGATTATTATTGCGGCTATCAGTTTGATACAAAACAAAGGGAAAGACGATGAAAAAGGAATTAAATTAACGAAAGGTCTTTTTGAGACCTCTCCATTATTTACTATTGGGTCTTTTGCAATTATGATTGTTCTAGTTGCCTTATACGCAATGTTTTGGTAATCTAGATTTAGAGTTATAAAAAATCCCGATGAAAATATTCATCGGGATTTTTTTTACTCAAAAAAGAAATAAATTTATTCCACTTCTTCTAATTCTATTTCATCTTCAGTTTCTAAGGGAGAAAAATTTTCAGGAACCTCATCGTTTAAAGGTGCTTCTTCTTCGCCACTAAAGTATGGGAATACATCTAAGATAGGAGATTCTGTAACACTTGGGATTTCAAAATTAGAGATCGTATCTGTTAAGCTTGCTGATAAAACATCATAAGCATCTTTAACATCATTTGCTTGAACTAAAATATAGCTGTTTGATCTACGTTCAGTTCCTTTTTCTTCGTCTAATGTAATACAAGATAGTTTACATTTAAACCAACGATCACCATTTTCATTTGGGCATATTTCTGCGAAATTAGCCACTTTGATATTCGTAATTCTAAATTCTGTAGAGATGTATTGTTTCATTTCTTCCGTTACTCTAGCTTCTGCTTCAGTAAAGGACATGGCATCAAATAAATAAGGTTGGTTAAAAGTTTTCGTTCTATCGTCTTCGTCTATTCTGCTGTATTTAATTTTACACTCGTACCACATATAAAGTTTGTTTGATTAATAATTTTTGAGGAGCAAATATAGTCTTTTGATGTAAAATTGGTAACTGAAATTAATTTTCTTTTACCACCAAGTTATAAACCATGGAGTTATTGTATTTGTGTTTTTTATCCATATAAGTGGCGATTTTTTATTTTGGATACTAGGCAATATGGTTTTTAAAGATTCACTTTGAGAAATCCAATCTACACTATTGTTTGGGGTGATAAGCCAATCTTGTTTAGAAGGAATGTAAATCTGATTTTTTTGAAATAGAATGTCTATAAATTCTAAATAATTTATATAATATCCTTTGATGGCTTTTGAATTTATATATTGAAATTTTATTGGTGATATGGAGTATGGAATAAAAAGCTGTGCTTTAAAACAAACTTGTTGTTCAATAGTATCCATATTTAAATCTGTTAACGTTTGTTTTGTTTCTTGTTTATAAAGTAAAGGGAATTGTTTATTGTTTAATTTATTTAGTTTTAATGATAGGGAATCATTTCTATTAGGGCCAACCCAATTTTCTATTTCTGAGGATCCGAAATTTGGATCGTATAAATAGAATTTATAGGTCAGTTCTACATGAATATTTTTTTTAGTTTTGAAATTCTGAATGATGAAATCTAACTCGCCAATGGTAGTTTTGTTTTTATAAATTTGAACATTTTCTTTAAGAATGGCATAAATTGCATTAGAATTAAGATATTGTTTAAAGTAGTGCTCGGCTCTTTTTCCAAGCATCAATTTTGGTTTTGGGTTCTGGTTTAATATAATTTTGTTAGGGAGTTCGTTTGTAAAGAACAATTTGTACTCAAGTAGTATATTTGGCGTATTAAATAAGGGAGGTGTATTAATAAATCCGATGTATTGTTCTAGATTTTTATTTGAGTTCATTTCTATGAATAATTCTACTTTTAGGTAAAGGTAATAGAAAGATAGAAACTAGTCTGCAATAGAGTCGTTTAGAATTCATATTTTTGTTGTAAATAGTAGTTATGCCAGAATTGATTAAAATTTACCCTGAAAATATAAACCCAAGACAGATAGAAAAGGCGGTTGCCGTTCTAAGAAAAGGGGGGCTTATTATTTACCCTACTGATACGGTTTATGGGTTGGGTTGTGATATTACCAATATTAGAGCCATGCAAAAACTGGCTCAAATAAAGGGAGTGAAATTAGAAAAAGCTAATTTTTCTATTGTTTGCAAAGATTTAAGCAATTTATCTGACTATGTAAAGCAAATAGATTCTTCGACTTTTAAATTATTGAAAAGAGCGCTTCCTGGAGCGTACACTTTTATTTTGCCAAGTAGTAAAACTTTGCCAAATGCTTTTAAAAACAAAAAAACTGTTGGTATAAGAGTACCTGATAATACAATTGCTATTGAGTTGGTAAATTTATTAGGAAACCCTATAGTTTCTACATCTATTCACGATGAAGATGAAGTTTTGGAATATACTACAGATCCGGAATTAATTTTTGAAAAATGGAATTCTAAAGTTGATATGGTTATTGATGGAGGTTATGGAGATAATCATGCTTCCACTGTAATTGACTTAACAGATGGTGAACCAGTAGTTGTGCGTGAAGGGAAAGGAAGTTTAGAGATACTCTAGATTTTTTAGAGCTTGTTTGTCTTTCTGATGTTTAATATAAAGTGACTCCAAACGATACTAAAGGTACTGTAATATTTTCCTTTATTATGATTAGTTCTTTTAGAAATCATTTTATTTAGCTGCTTGTAAAAACTAATATGCGATTTAATAATGGCCACCATGTGAATCGGTCTTCCTTGAAGGGTAAATCTAAGACCAGCTACGGCATCTAAAACCAATCGAATAAATACTAAAATGAAAACTTTACGTTTTGGAAGGTTTTTTACTAAAGAAAATAGACTATTTCTGAAATTTAAAAAAGTTTTAAACGAATTTGCTTCATTAAGAGTAGCTCCACCTACATGATAAACTGTTGAATCGCCCACGTATTTAATTTGATGCCCCAAATTTATTGTTCTCCAGCAAAGGTCAATTTCTTCTTGATGTGCAAAATAATCCTCATCAAATCCTTTTAATTTATGATAAACTTCAGACTTGATAAAAAAACAAGCTCCAGACGCCCAGTTAATATCAATAACATCATTATACTGTCCTTTGTCTTTTTCTAAAACATTAAAAATTCTTCCTCTGCAATACGGGTAGCCTAGTAGGTCTAAGAATCCACCGGCAGCACCTGCATATTCAAATTTTTTCTTGTTTTTATAGTCTAATATTTTTGGCTGAATAATGGCTGTTTCTGAAGAGTTTTCGAATTGTTTACTTATTGGGTTTAACCAATTTTCAGTGACTTCGATATCAGAATTTACCAAGGCGTAAATATCTGCTTTTATATGTTGTAAGGCATCATTATATCCCTTAGCAAAACCACTATTTTCTTTGTTGATAACAATCTTTACGCTAGGGAAATTTTCTTTTATAAATGATATTGAATCATCTGTAGAAGCATTGTCAGCAACATAAACTTCAGCTTCTTGGCTAAACTTTACAACAGATGGCAAAAAAGTTTCTAACAACTTTTTTCCATTCCAATTTAATATGACAACGGCAATTTTCAATAGGATAATTTACACTAGATTTACGGAATGCAAACATAGTTTATTTTACTGATATGTTCTTGAAAAGAATCTGTTAAATAGAAGTGAAAATTAGTAAGGAATATTGTACTTATTTACAATAATTAGGAATGTCTTTTAAGAAGATATATTTTTCATTTTCAAAATCCATTTTGCAATAAAAATGTTCCAGTCCATTGGTAACAATAAGGTAATTTGCATTTAGCTTCAGGTTGTAACGGGCAATTTGATCAAAAGTAGCCTGTGTTATTGGTATTGAAGGAGCTTTACATTCTACAATTATTTCTGGAGTTCCTTGCTGGTTAAAAATTAAAATATCCGTTCGTTTTTTTAAGCCGTTGATTTCTAGTTGTTTTTCTACAGCGATTAATGAAATAGGATATTCTTTTCTAGAAATTAAATATGCTACAAAATGTTGACGTACCCATTCTTCAGGTGTTAAAACCAAATATTTTTTTCGAATCAAGCCAAAAATGAGTCGCTTATTTTCGCTACTTTTGGTTTTGAAATTGTGGAAAGGTAAGTTCAGTTTTATCATGACTGCGAATTTAGTAATTATAAGTAAAAAAATCTAAAGTGTTGCCTAAAGTCATCGCTTAAAACTTTATGAACGAAGTTAATCAGATTGTATCCGATATTAAGGAAGGAAACGCCAAACCAATTTATTTTTTAATGGGTGAGGAGTCGTATTATATTGATAAAATTTCAGAATATATAGAGCAGAATGTGTTGTCTGAAGAAGAAAGAGGTTTTAATCAGATGGTACTGTATGGTAGAGATGTTGCTGTAGAAGATGTTGTATCCAATGCCAAACGTTTTCCAATGATGTCGGAAAAACAAGTAATTATTGTTAAAGAAGCACAAGATTTATCTCGCTCTATAGAAAAAATGGTTTCTTATGCCGAAAATCCTTTAGAGTCAACTGTTTTGGTTATTAATTACAAGTATAAAATTATAGACAAACGAAAAAAATTATACAAAGCTATTTCAAAGAGTGGAGTCGTTTTTGAGAGCAAAAAAATGTATGAAAATCAGGTTGCAGATTGGATTCGAAAGGTTTTGAATGGTAAAGGATACCAAATGGAACCAAAAGCAGCTCAGATGTTGGTAGAGTTTTTAGGAACAGATTTGAGTAAAATTAGCAATGAATTAGATAAATTAATGCTGATTTTACCAAAGGGAACTATTATTAATCCGGTGCATGTAGAAGAGAATATTGGAATTAGTAAAGATTTTAACAATTTTGAGTTGCGTAAAGCTATTGGAAATAGAAATATTTTGAATGCCAATAGAATTATTAATTATTTTTCTAACAACCCAAAAAACAATCCTACGGTAATGACTATTTCTTTATTGAATAGTTATTTTACACAGCTGTTTATGTATCATGGATTAAAAGATAAATCGAAGGCTAATGTGGCTAAAAATTTAGGGGTGAATCCATATTTTGTTGATGATTATGTAATTGCAGGACGTAATTATCCGATGCGAAAAGTATCTCAAATTATTGGTTTGTTAAGAGATGCAGATGTGAAGAGCAAAGGAGTAGGAGCAAATATTTCTCAGGGAGATTTGTTAAAGGAGTTGTTGTTTAAAATAATGCATTAACTTTTTCGTTTTACTAACTAAAAATATTTTTATGGTGCCTAAGTTTTTTATGTTTCTTTTTTTTATTGGAATTATTAATTTATCTGCACAGACAGAAATTAATAGGTTTGATGCCAATGGAGATAGAACCGGTAAGTGGGAAAAAAAATATACGAATGGTAGGATTCGATATACAGGTCAATTTGTCAATGGAAAAGAAGTAGGAAAATTTTATTTTTATTCTGAATTTAATGAAAATCACCCTTATTTAGTAAAGAACTTTGTTTCTGGAACAAATTATGCCAAAGTTCAATTTTTTTCTCGAAATGGAATTCTTGAAAGTGAAGGAAAAATGGTTGGAAAACATAAAAAAGGAAAATGGCTTTTTTATGGTGCTAACGGCAAAACTATTTTAGTTGAAGAAAATTATCTGAACGGAAAGTTACATGGAGTAAGCAAAATTTTTTATAAAGATGGAACACTAACAGAAGAAAGTTTTTATAGAAATGGAGTTTTACACGGTACAACAAAGCGGTATACAGATAAAGGAAAAATGATAACAAATATTCCCTATGTTGACGGTAAAATACATGGTAAAGTATTTTATTACGACAATGAAGGTGTGATTAGAGAAACAGGGTATTATGATATGGACAAACGAGTGGGGCGATGGGAGTTTTATATTGATGGAGAATTGGTAGGTGTAGATGAGCCTAATAAAAAAGTAGAGAAACCAAGTTATTCTTTGGAAGAAATTCAACGTAGAAAAGAAGCTAAAAATCCAAAGAAAAATATTCCCAAAAAAGTTTTTACACTTGCAGAAATTGAGGAGAGAAAAAATAAAAACAATCCAATACAAAAAACAATACCTAAAAAGACTTTTAGCTTAGAAGAGATTCAAGAAAGAAAAGAAAAAAGAATCCCTAAGAAAAAAATATATAAAAAAGACACACTTTCTATAGAAGAACTCCAAAAACGGAAGTCTAAAAATAAAAATTAGAGGAAGTTATAACAACCTTTTTTTGCCTTAGGATTGCTTCAGATTATTGAAAGCAATTTGCTATCTTTGCACACTTAAATTTGAGTCTTATGAAACGAGTTGTCGTTGGTCTTTCAGGAGGAGTTGATAGTAGTGTTGCCGCTTATTTGTTAAAGCAGCAAGGGTATGAGGTTATTGGTCTTTTTATGAAAAACTGGCACGATGATTCAGTAACAATTTCTAATGAATGTCCGTGGTTAGAAGATAGTAATGATGCCATGATTGTGGCTGAAAAACTAGGTATTCCTTTTCAGGTAGTTGATTTAAGTGAAGAATATAAAGACCGTATTGTAGATTATATGTTCCGTGAATACGAAATGGGACGTACACCAAATCCTGATGTTTTATGTAATAGAGAAATCAAGTTTGATGTCTTTATGAAAATAGCTTTAGAATTAGGTGCAGATTATGTGGCAACAGGTCATTATTGCAGAAAAGGAACTTTGCAAAAAGAGGGTAAAGAAATTTATCAATTATTGGCAGGACAAGATGGTAATAAAGATCAATCTTATTTTTTATGTCAATTATCTCAGCAACAATTAGCGAAGGCTTTATTTCCAATTGGAGAATTGACAAAGCCAGAAGTTAGAGAAATAGCAAAAGAGCAAGATTTAATTACTGCCGATAAAAAAGATTCTCAAGGTTTGTGTTTTATTGGTAAAGTTAGATTACCAGAATTTTTACAGCAAAAATTACAACCTAAAGAAGGAGTTATTGTTACCATCCCTAAGGACTCTCCAATCTATTCAAGAGAAATTCCAGAATTTTCTTCTAAAGAAGAAGAGTTGGCGTTTTTTGCTGAAAAATATATTTACCATGTTAGTGATGGAAAAACGGTTGCTAAGCATCAAGGAGCACATTATTTCACCAAAGGTCAGCGTAAAGGTTTGGCAGTTGGTGGAACTATAGAACCTTTGTTTGTGATTGAAACGGATGTTGTAGAAAACGTAATTTATGCAGGTGAAGGAAAAGCTCATAAAGGCTTGTATAGAAGTGTATTGTTTGTTTCTAATGAAGAATTGCATTGGATTCGTGAAGATTTAGCTTTGGCTGATGGGGAAACTATGGAAGTAATGGCTCGTATTCGATACAGGCAAACCTTAGAAAAAGCGACATTACATAAAGTAGCTACTGGATTGTATGTAGAATTTGAAAATGCACAGTCGGCAATTACTGAAGGACAATTTGTGGCTTGGTATGCAAAAGACGATTTATTAGGTTCTGGAGTAATTGGTTAGTTCAAAATAAAAATCCCAAACTAAAAAGAAATGCCTAAAGGCAATCAAGTAAAAAACAATAAAATAAAACATGAAACATTGGATTCAAGCAGCTCGCTTGCGAACATTACCTTTATCCTTATCAGGAATTATTACAGGAAGTTTTTTAGCTGCTAGTACGGGAAGTTTTGATTTTCTAATTTTTATTCTTGCTGTTTTTACAACCATAGGTTTTCAGGTATTATCTAATTTCGCAAATGATTACGGTGATGGCGTTAAGGGAACGGATAATGAAAATAGAATAGGTCCACAAAGAGCTTTACAAAGTGGTGTTATTTCTCCTAAGCAAATGCTGCAAGCCATTTATGTAACAATTATAATCACCCTTATAATTGCTCTTGCTTTAATTTATGTTTCTTTTGGAGTAGAAAACTTTGGATATTCAGTCTTGTTTTTTGGTTTGGGAATTGCCAGTATTACTGCAGCTATAAAGTATACAATGGGAAAAAATGCTTATGGTTATAGTGGACTAGGCGATGTTTTCGTGTTCTTGTTTTTTGGTTTGTTGAGTGTGGTTGGAAGTGAGTTTTTATATACGAAAGAATTGAATGTATGGGCTTTTTTACCAGGTTGTTCTATTGGTTTGTTGAGTGCAGGTGTTCTTAATTTAAATAATATGCGAGATAGAGCATCAGATATTTTATCTGATAAAAATACTTTGGTTGTGAAACTAGGTGCTTCTAGCGCTAAAAAATATCATTATTTATTATTGATTTTTTCACTAATAGCAGCTGTAGCTTATGCTATAGTGATGTTTAAAAGTGCATTTCAATTTTTATTTTTGATTGCTTTTCTACCTATAACAAAGCATTTATTTGTTGTTTTAAAAAATAAGGAAGCAAAGGATTTAGATCCAGAATTAAAAAAGTTGGCCTTGAGTACTTTCCTGTTTTCTATTTTGTTTGGTTTGGGACTTTTGCTATAATTCTTTGAGCTTTATCAAGTACCACAGGTGTTCTTCTATCGTATTTTTCTGTTATAGTTTTGTTAATATCCCTATAGGTGATTAGATGAAAATATTTATAGTTTAAATTTGAATTCTTCAAATTTGAAATTTATTTTATGAGATATACTTTTTTGTTAGCATTGTTGCTATTGGTAGGTTTTACGAGTACCGCTCAAAAACCACAAAAATTAACCTCTAATCAGATTTACGAAAAGATTCAGAAACTAAATTTCTTAGGGTCTGTTCTTTATTTGGCGGCACATCCTGATGATGAAAACACACGACTTATTTCTTATTTATCTAGTAAAGTAAAGGCAAAGACTACTTATTTGTCTTTAACAAGAGGTGATGGTGGTCAGAATTTAATTGGACCTGAAATTAGAGAGTCTTTAGGCGTTATTAGAACACAAGAATTATTAGCTGCAAGAGCAATTGATGGAGGAGAGCAATGGTTTAGTAGAGCAAATGATTTTGGATATTCTAAGCATCCTGATGAGACCTTAAAAATCTGGAATGAAGAAGAAGTTTTAAGTGATGTAGTTTGGGCAATTAGAAAAATAAAACCAGATGTCATTATCAATCGTTTTGATCATAGAACCCCTGGAACTACACACGGACATCATACAGCTTCAGCCCTTTTAAGTGATAGAGCTTTTGAACTAGCGGCGGATAAAAATTATTTTAGTTCTCAATTAGAATTAGTGGATACTTGGCAGCCGAAAAGATTATTTTTGAATACTTCATCTTGGTTTTATAAAAGTTCAGAAGACTTTGAAAAGGCAATGAAAAAAGAATTTTTTAGTTTTGATATTGGGGTGTATTATCCTCAGAAAGGACTTTCAAATAATGAAATTGCAGCTTTGGCTAGTAGTCAGCATTTATGTCAAGGTTTTGGACGTTTGTCAACTAGAGGAAGTCAGAAAGAATATTTAGAGTTTTTGAAAGGAGCTTATCCAACAGATAAAGCAGATATATTTTCAGGCATCAATACTACATGGACAAGAGTAAAAGGAGGCAAGGAAATTGCTGATATATTGGTGGACTTGGAGTCTAATTTCAACTTTATAAATCCATCTGTTCATTTGCCAAAGTTATTAGAGGCTTATGTTTTAATTGAAAAATTAGAGGATGCACACTGGAGAAATATTAAATTGAAAGAAATTAAAGAGCTAATTCAAGCTTCAGCAGGTTTGTATATTGAGGTCTCTTCAAAAACAGCCAGTACAAGTCCACACTCTAAAGTAGATTTGCAATTTGAAGTTTTAAATAGAATTAAATATCCTGTGATTTTAAAAGGGTATTCTTTTTTAGAAAATGAAAAATTGTTGAATAAGTCAAAAGATGAGGTATTAAAAGACAACAAAAAACTTAGTTTTAACGACAAAGTTTTTATAGGAAACCTAACGTATTCTGATCCATATTGGTTGCGTGAAAAAGCTTCATTAGGAATGTATACCGTAAAAAATCAAGCATTAAGAGGATTGCCTGAAACCAAACGACCAATTCAGGTAACATTCGACTTTGATATTTTAGGACATGAAATTTCTTTTACAAAAGATGTTGTTTATCGCTATGCAAAAAGAGACAAAGGAGAATTGTATGAACCTTTTGAAGTTTTGCCAAAAGCTACAGTTAGTTTGTCAGAGAAAGTTGTTTTATTCGATTCTGAAAAATCAAAAGAAATTAAAGTTACTGTAATTGCTGGTGCTGATGGTATTTCAGGAACAGTAGAATTATGTTATCCTAAAGGTTGGAAGGTTAGTGCAAAGAATAAAAAATTTAGCATTGCACAAAAAGGAGATCAAATAACAGAAATATTTACGGTAACCCCACCCAAAAAATCATCAGAAGGAACTATTTCAGGATTGGTAAGAATTGACGGAGAAATTTATTCAAAAGAACTTGTAGAAATTAATTACGATCATATTCCAAAGCAGTCTATTTTAAAGCCTTCAGAAGTAAAAGTTGTAAAGTTAAATATAGAAAAAAAAGGGACAAATATTGGATATATACAAGGAGCGGGTGATGTAGCTCCTGAAAGTTTAGCACAAATTGGATATGATGTTGAAATTCTAAAAGCTGAAGAAATTAGTTTGCAAAAATTAAAAGCTTTTGATGCTGTGGTATTAGGGATTAGAGCATACAATACGCTAGATATTTTAAAGTTCAAACAAAAATTTTTGTTAGAATATGTAAAAGAAGGAGGGACAATGGTAGTTCAATATAATACAAGTGGTAGACGAAGCGGTATTGATGTTATGGCACCTTATACCTTAAAAATTTCTAGAGATAGAGTTACCAACGAATTTTCAGAAGTCAGAATTTTAAATAAAAAACATAGTTTATTAAATTACCCGAATACAATTACTCAAAAAGATTTTGAAGGTTGGGTACAAGAAAGAGGCTTGTATTTTCCAAACAAATGGAGTTCAGAATATACTCCCATTTTTTCTATGAATGATCAAGGAGAAACACCGAAAGAAGGAAGTCTATTAATTGCTTCTTATGGAAAAGGGCACTATATTTATACAGGTTTGAGTTTCTTTAGGGAGTTACCTGCTGGAGTTCCTGGCGCCTATAAATTATTTGCAAATATGCTGTCAGTAGGGAAATAAGCCAATTAAAATAAATACTTTTTTATGAAAAAATATGTTTGGAAGAAAATTTACACAGTCGTGTTGCTAGCCAATATTCTTTATTTATTGGTGTTTTATCTAATCATGAGAAATTTTTCAATATAAAAAACCATTTGTATGCAAACTTTAGATTGGATTGTCCTTTTAGGAACTTTAACTTTTATTGTGGTTTATGGAGTTTATAAAACACGTGGTAATAACAATGTAGAAGACTTTATTAAAGGAGGGAAAGAAACTCCTTGGTGGACTATCGGTTTGTCGGTTATGGCAACACAAGCTAGTGCTATTACTTTTCTCTCAACTCCAGGTCAGGCATTTAATGACGGAATGGGGTTTGTTCAATTTTATTTTGGATTGCCAATTGCAATGATTATTATTTGCTTGGTATTTATTCCTATTTACCACAAGCTAAATGTGTATACAGCTTATGAATATTTAGAGCAGCGCTTCGATTTAAAAACAAGAACTTTGGCGGCAATATTGTTTTTAGTTCAGCGTGGATTGGCTGCTGGAATTACCATTTTTGCACCAGCAATAATATTATCTGCCGTTTTAGGTTGGGATTTAATTCCTTTAAATATTGGAATTGGAATTTTGGTAATTATTTATACGGTTTCTGGAGGAACAAAGGCTGTAAATGTTACCCAAAAACAGCAAATGGCCATAATTTTCTCAGGAATGTTTGTCGCTTTTTATTTGATTTTAGATTATCTACCTGAGGGAATTACCTTTACCAAAGCTTTAGAGATTGCGGGAGCTAGTGGTAAAATGGATGTGTTAGATTTTTCTTTTGATTTAAATAATAGATATACCGTTTGGACAGGTTTATTGGGAGGAACTTTTTTAATGCTGTCTTATTTTGGAACCGATCAGAGTCAGGTACAGCGATATTTATCTGGTAAATCAGTAAAAGAAAGTCAACTAGGAATGTTGTTTAACGGAATGTTAAAAGTACCCATGCAATTTTTTATTTTGTTGGTAGGAGTTATGGTTTTTGTGTTTTATCAATTCAATACTTCCCCATTAAACTTCAACCCAAAAGCAACAGAAGCTGTTTCTAATAGTGCGTACGCTAGTTCTTACGAAGAGTTGAGTTTGGCGCATAAAAATATTGAAAACAGAAAAAAAGAATTGCTGCTAAATGGATTACAAACTGAAAATATTTTAGAAATAAAAAAACTGAATAGTGAAGATCGACTCTTAAAAGAAAAGGGAAAAAAAATGATTGCTTCAGCAAATGCAAAAGTAGAAACCAACGATAAGGATTATGTGTTTATTCATTTTATTTTAAATAATTTACCACGTGGTTTAATAGGGCTTTTATTGGCTGTAATTATTTCTGCGGCCATGTCTTCAACAGCTTCAGAATTAAATGCCTTGGGCTCTACAACAGCTTTAGATTTGTATAAGCGTAATGTAAAAGGAAATTATGACGATGCGCACTTTGTAAAATCTTCTAAGTGGTTTACTTTACTATGGGGTATAGTGGCAATTTTAGTGGCCTGTGTCGCAAATTTATTTGATAATTTAATTCAGTTAGTAAATATTATAGGATCTATATTTTATGGAAATATTTTAGGAATTTTTCTATTGGCTTTCTTTGTAAAGTATGTAAAAGGAAATGCTGTTTTTGTAGCTGCTTTAATTACGCAACTTATTATTATAGCCATTTGGTGGATGGATGTTTTACCTTATTTATGGCTCAATTTATTAGGGTGTATTTTGGTAGGAATATTAGCCATTATGATACAGGTGTTTTTTAATAAAAATAGAAAAGTTAGGATAGCTTCCTAGGGCTATTTAGAAGCTATAAAAATTTAATTTTGTCGGAATTTTGATGGTCGTTAAATGGTTTTGATTTTGTAATTTCACAATTAAAACAATTCACAATATGTCTGTAGTTCCAAGATCTTCACTTGAATTTTTAAAGAAGTTAAAAAAGAACAACAATAGAGAATGGTTTGATGCTCATAAAAAGGAGTTTAAACTAGAAGAAATTCAACTAAAAGAATTTTACAATGATGTTTTGGCTGATTTAAATGCATCCGATACTATTGATAAAATGAAGATTTTTAGAATATACAGAGATGTTCGATTTTCAAAAGATAAGACACCTTATAATTATCATAGAAGTGTTAGTTTTTCTAGAGCAACAGAAAAATTACGAGGTGGGTATTATTTAAAAATTGCACCCGGTGAGAGTATGATGGTAGGAGGTTTTTTTCAACCCAATCCGGCAGACTTAAAAAGAATTAGAAAAGAATTTGAAATTGATGATTCTGAGATTAGAGATATAATATCGGATAAAACTTTTGTAAAGCTATTTGGTAAACTTGAAGGAGATGAAGTGAAAACAGCACCAAGAGGTTTTGATATTGAGCATCCGGCAATTGATTTAATTCGTAAAAAATCATTTTTAGTAACACGTAAATTTACGGATGCTGAAGTTATAGCACCAAATTTTAGAGAGAAGTTAAAAGAAAGTTATTTAGCATTAAGACCCTTTTTTGATTATATGAGTGATGTTTTAACCACTGACTTAAACGGAATTTCTATTTTAAATGAAGATCAATAAAATTAATTATGAGTATGCATAAAGAAAATCAGATACATGGGGTTACTAATTCATTTGTAGAACGCTTTCAGGTTTATTTAGGAGAGTTCGTTTATGGAGGTATTGATGGAAGTGTTACAACTTTTGCAGTTGTTGCTGGGGCAGTAGGAGCAGGGTTAGATTCTTCGGTAATTATAATATTGGGATTTGCTAATTTATTTGCCGATGGTTTTGCCATGTCTATCGGTGCCTATTTGTCTGCAAAATCTGAAAAAGATAATTATGCCAAACATAAAAAAATAGAATATTGGGAAGTAGATCATTTGCCAGAAAAGGAAAGAGAAGAAGTACGAGATATTTACAGAGAAAAAGGATTTGAAGGTGAGTTGTTAGAGCAAGTGGTAGAGGTAATTACTTCTGATAAGGATAGATGGGTTGATGTGATGATGAAAGAAGAATTGGAAATGATTGAAGAGAAGAAGTCACCCTTTAAAATTGGCTTAATCACATTTGTATCCTTCCTTTTACTTGGATTTATTCCTTTATGGGTATATGTTGTAGATTTTTTGAATGAAGATTTGGAATTAAATTTATTATTATGGTCTTCTAGTTTAACTGCTATGTCTTTTGCTTTAATTGGTTATTTAAAAGGTGTTGTTAACTCAAAAAACAAGACATATAGTGTTATATCAACGGTTCTTATGGGAGTTTCTGCCGCTCTTGTTGCATATTATGTAGGTGATGTGTTAGAAAAATTTGTTTTAAGTAGCTAATGCTTCATTTTTTAAGTAAATCCTTTAGACAACGTTTTTTTAAAACGTTAAAATTTGTTAATTCTTAATTTAGATGTTGTTTATCTTTAAATTGTTGCTATATTTGTTGTCTAAACAATAGTTGTATATACAAATGTTATCAGGAAATAAGAAACACATTCATCAAAATACTGTGGTAAATCTATTATCAGTAGGTAACTGGATCAATGAAAAGTCTTCGGAATTTTTTAAAAAATATGATTTATCTACCCAACAATATAATGTTTTAAGGATTTTAAGAGGGCAGAAGGGAAAACCTGCAAATTTGTGTGATGTTCAAGAGCGTATGATTTCAAAAATGAGCAATACCACACGCTTAATTGAGAAATTACGAATAAAAGGTTTGTTGTATCGTGAACAATGTGAGAAAAATAGAAGAAAAATTGAAATTAGGATTTCAGACAAGGGATTAGAATTACTTGAAATTATTGATGGTGAAATAGACAATCATGAAGCTGGAGTAACTAAAAATTTATCAATAGAAGAATTAGAAAAATTAAATGAATTAATAAATAAATTAAAACAAGAGTCAAACAATTAAAATTAAATACAATGAACAAATTAATGAGTAAGTTAACAGGATTGGTAGTTATAGCTTTAATAACATTATCATTTACAACAATCAAAGAAAATGAAAAAGCTATAAATATAAAGGAAAGTAAAATTGGATGGATAGGTAAAAAAATTACAGGGCAACATACCGGTAATATAAATTTTACAAGTGGAAATTTAATTTTTAAGAAAGATAAATTAGTTGGAGGTTCTTTTGTTGTGGATATGACTAGTATTGAGGTTACTGACTTGCAAGGAGAATACAAAGGAAAATTGGAAGGACATTTAAAGTCAGATGATTTTTTTGGAGTTGATAAATTTGCTACTTCAACATTGGTGTTTACAAAAGTAAAAGAGGCAAAAGGCAACTATTCAGTAACAGCTGACTTAACGATTAAAGGGATTACTGAATCTGTAAATTTTGATATGGTTGTTAGTGCTAATTCAGCAAATGCTAGTTTAAAGGTAGACAGAACAAAATATGGAATTAGATATGGTTCTGCGAGTTTCTTTGATGACTTAAAAAATAAAGCCATTGATAATGAATTTGAATTGAATGTATCTTTAAAATTCTAAGTAAAATTAAACTTAAAGCCTTCTAATTATTTTAGAAGGCTTTTTTATGCCCTGTTCTTACTAATTAAGGGTAGTTTTTTAATTTTATAGAGGTTCTTACACAACAAAACAGTTGATTATGAGTTTTATATAATGAAAATAATTATATTCGCCGGGCAAAAGTTAAAACAGTGGTTTGTTAATAATCACTTTATTCACATATGTTTAATTAATTGGGGTAAATAAAACAATGAGAAAATTAACAGGAATTATATTGGTCACATTTACAATATTCTCTTTTACTACTTTAAAAAGAGAGAAAAAAGCAATAGATTTAACTGAAAGTAAGATTGAATGGCTTGGTAAAAAAAATGCAAATAAAAAGCGCGTTAGTACACATGTTGGTACACTTAACTTTAGCAGTGGCCATCTAGTTTTTGAAGGAGAAAAAATGGTTGGTGGTTCCTTTATTGTTGATATGACTAGCCTTGTAGTTACTGACCATGATCTTCATGAAACTTTAAAGAAAATTTTAGAAAAACATTTAAAATCTGATGATTTTTTTGCTGTTGATGAATTTACTACTTCAGAATTGGTTTTTACAAAAGTGAAACGTTTAAAAGGTAAATATCAGGTAACGGCAGATTTAACAATTAAAGGGAATACGAACTCTGTGAACTTTGATATGTTTATAAATGGTAATTCAGCTATCACTAATTTTAATTTGGATAGGACTAAATACGATATTAAATTTGGTTCTAAGGTGCTTTTTGATAAAGTAAAAAATAAAGTGCTTGAAGATGAGTTTGAGGTGTCTGTAAAATTACAATTTTAAGAAAAACTCAAAATAGTAAAAAAAGCCATCTGTTACGATGGCTTTTTTTATGCAGTTATATTTTTCAAATATTTTTTATCAATATAAAAAGTTCCAAAAGGAATTATAGAGGCAATAATAACAATTGATAAAATATCAATACCCCAGTTTGCTTTAAATTTATAAATGATTGCAAATAGTACATAAGCAATAAATAAAAGCCCATGCATCATGCCTACAATTTCTACCATGGTTGGAGCATTGAAAATGTATTTCAAAGGCATTGCAATTCCGAACAGCAAAAGTAGTGATACACCTTCTGCAACACTAACTCTTCTAAATAATTTAATTAAATTCATAACTTTTGTTTTTGCAACAAATATAGAGTTTACTGTTTTTTTGAGACATGAAATAGTTACTTATTTTTAAGTTTTTTTGCTTTTTAATAAAGCAGCTTATATCTGTTATTTATTTAATGGATTGCTTATATTTGCGCCCTATATAAAAGAATTTTTAGAGCACACGCATGAAGATATCATACAACTGGTTAAAACAATTTTTAAAAATTGATTGGGAAGCAGAAAAAACAGGAGAATTATTAACTGATTTAGGGTTAGAGGTTGAAGGTATAGACGTTATTGAGTCTATAAAAGGAAGTCTAGCCGGTGTAGTTGTTGGTGAAGTTCTTACTTGTGAAAAACACCCAAATGCAGATAAGCTAAGTATTACTACGGTTAATTTAGGAGAAGATGAACCTGTACAAATTGTATGTGGAGCTCCAAATGTGGCTGCTGGTCAAAAAGTACCTGTTGCTACTGTTGGAACAATTTTATATGATGATAAGGGAGAAGGCTTTAAAATTAAAAAAGGAAAAATTAGAGGGGAACAAAGTTTAGGGATGATATGTGCCGAAGATGAGCTTGGTTTAGGAAAGGGACATGAAGGAATTTTAGTTTTAGAAGATTCACTCAAACCTGGTACTCCTGTTTCTGAAGTTTTTCAAATTGAAACAGATCAAGTTTTTGAAATAGGCTTAACTCCTAACCGTGCTGATGCCATGAGTCATTATGGAACAGCAAGAGATTTAAGAGCTGGTTTAATTCAACAAGGAATTCAATTAGAGTTAATATCTCCTTCGGTTAGTAATTTTCATGTAGATGAAAGAGTTTTAAAATTTATTGTTGATGTTGAAGACTCAGAATTAGCACCACGATACTGTGGAGTTACTATTACTGATGTGAAGGTTGCAGATTCTCCAGAGTGGATTCAAAATAAATTAAAAGCCATTGGTTTAAGTCCTATAAATAACATAGTTGATATTACGAATTATGTGTTGCATGAATTGGGACAGCCATTACACGCATTTGATGCAAGTAAAGTCACAGGGAATGAAATTAAAGTAAAAACATTAGCAGCAGGTACAAAATTCACAACGCTAGATGGCGTAGAAAGAGAGCTACATGAAGAAGATTTAATGATTTGTGATGGCAACTCTAAACCTTTATGTATTGCCGGTGTTTTTGGAGGTCAAGATTCAGGAGTTTCTGACGAAACAACTTCTATATTTTTAGAAAGTGCTTACTTCAATCCAGTATCCGTTCGTAAATCAGCAAAACGTCATGCATTAAATACCGATGCATCTTTCCGTTTTGAAAGAGGTATTGATCCTAATTTTACGAAATATGCTTTAAGAAGAGCAGCTTTGTTAATTATTGAAATAGCAGGAGGTAAAATAGCTTCTGATATTATCGATCAATATCCTAAAAAAATAGAAGATTTTGAATTGTTACTGTCATACGATAATGTTTTTCGTATGATTGGAGAAGAATTACCAAAAGAAACAATTAAAAATATTTTAGCTTCCTTAGAAATTAAAATTAGTAGTGAAACTGAAGGAGGTTTAGGTTTAACGGTACCTTCTTACCGTGTGGATGTTCAGAGAGAAGCAGATATTATTGAAGAAATTTTGCGAGTTTATGGTTATAACAATATTCAGTTTTCTCATAAATTAAATACCTCTATTTCTTTTTCTGATTTTAACGGTGTAAAAATTGAAAATATAGTAGCTACACAATTGAATGCACAGGGTTTTAATGAAATCATGTCAAACTCATTAACAAAAGCGGATTATATTGCACACTCTGAAAATTTAAATGCAGAGAATAATGTGGCAATGCTAAATCCTTTAAGTAGTGATTTGGGAGTAATGCGTCAATCACTTTTGTTTAGTGGACTAGAGTCTGTTGCTTACAATATAAACAGAAAAAATAATTCATTACAGTTTTTCGAGTTTGGTAAAACATATCACAAGTTTGATGCTAAGTACGAAGAGTTAAAACATTTAGCTTTGTTTGTTTCTGGAAGTAGAACTAAGGATACTTGGACAACAGCAACAAAAAAATCTGATTTTTTCTATTCAAAGGGTGTTGTAATTAGTTTGTTAGAAAGATTAGGAGCAGATAAGATAAAAACTTCTCCAACTAAGAATGATGTTTTCTCAGAAGGTATTACCTTGAGTTTAGGGAAAATTAAATTGGCAGATTTAGGGATTGTTAAGAAATCTATTTTAAAAGATTTTGGTATTAAACAAGAAGTTATTTACGTTGATTTTAATTGGGATAATATCTTAAAAATTTCTTCAAGTAAAAAGATTAAAGTGAAAGGAATGCCAAAATTCCCAGCTGTAAAAAGAGATTTAGCTTTGTTGCTAGATAGCAAATCTACTTTTGCTGATATTTATACCTATGCCTTTCAGTCAGAAAGAAAATTATTAAAGGCTGTTGATTTATTTGATGTATACGAAGGAGATAAACTCCCTGAAGGAAAAAAATCATATGCAGTTAGTTTTGTAATTCAAGATGAAGAAAAAACGTTGAATGACAAACAAATTGAAAAAATTATGCAAAAACTTCAGACTACTTTTGAAAAGAATTTAGGAGCTAGTTTGAGATAAAATAATAGTAATATAATTATTAAGACTGTCAGAAATGGCAGTCTTTTTTGTTCAAAAAATATTTTTTTCTAATGATTACATTCCTAGGCTCTCGGATGGTATTTTTCAACCACTTCCTTTAAATGAGTTCTGTCTAAATGCATATATATTTCGGTGGTAGTTATACTTTCATGTCCTAACATTTGTTGAATAGCCCTTAAATCGGCACCACGTTCTAATAAATGTGTAGCAAAGGAATGTCTAAAGGTATGTGGACTAATTTTTTTCTTTAAGTCGATTTTTAAGGCAAGATTTTTTATAATCGTAAAAATCATGACTCTCGTAAGCTGCTTTCCTCTTCGATTTAAAAAAAGTGTGTCTTCAAAGTTTTTTTGAACAGGTTCATGACAACGAATGTACTTAATGTAGCTGTTAATATATTGCTGGGTTTCAAAACTGATAGGCACAAATCTTTGTTTATCACCTTTACCAATAACTCGAATAAAACCTTCATCAAAGAATAAATCAGAAATTTGAAGCGTAATTAATTCGCTAACTCTTAATCCACAGCTATATAAGGTTTCTAAAATAGTTCTATTTCTTTCACCTTGTGGGTGACTTAAATCTATTGCATTTATTAATAAATCAATTTCTTGTATAGACAATGTATCTGGGAGTTTTCTTCCTGATTTAGGTGTTTCAATTAACTCAGTAGGATTGTTTTCTCTATGTTTTTCAAAGACTAAGTAGTCAAAAAAATTTCGTAAACCAGAAATTAAACGAGCTTGTGATTTAGGGGTGCTTTCTTTCGCTGTTTCATAAATAAATTGGAGAAGCGTATCTTTTTCAATTTGTATAGCCGAAATGCTGATCGAATTTTCTTCTAAATAGGAAATTAATTTATGGACATCTCTTTTGTAACTATCAATAGTATTGGTAGCAAAACCTCTTTCTATTTTTAAGTAGTGTAGGTAGTCGTTAACTAGATGTGTCCATTTCATAGCTGTAAAAATAGCAAAAGAGATTTATCTCAAGATTAATTAGTGAAATTTAAATTTATTACTTGTTATAATTAGGTAATCATTATAACATTCTTATTTTTGTGTAAAACCGAACTAATTATTATGAAAATACTTGTTTTAAACGGACCTAATTTAAACTTGTTAGGAAAAAGAGAGCCAACTATTTATGGGAGTACTTCTTTTGAAGCATATTTCGAAGAATTAAAAAATAAATTTTCATCAGTAGAATTGGAATACTTTCAATCCAATCATGAAGGAGAATTGGTTGATAAACTACATAAAGTCGGTTTTTCATATGATGGCATAGTCATGAATGCGGGTGCTTATACACATACTTCTGTGGCAATTGCTGATGCCATTAGTGGAATTGAAACGCCTGTAATTGAGGTACATATTTCTAACACACACAAAAGAGAAGCATTTAGACACAAGTCTTTTTTATCTCCGGTTTGCAAAGGAGTTATTTTAGGTTTTGGCTTAAAAAGTTATGAATTAGGAATTGAGAGTTTTATGTAGATTTATGAGTAAAAAAGTCTTTGTAATGCAGTCTAATTATATTCCTTGGAAGGGATATTTTGATGCGATAGATAGCGTAGATAAGTTTGTAGTGTATGATAGTGTTCAGTATACTAAAAATGATTGGAGAAATAGAAATATTATAAAAACAGCTCAAGGAATACAGTGGTTAACTATCCCCGTTAAAATGAATTTTGGACAAAGTATTAATGAAACAGAGGTGTTTAATAAACAGTGGTCTAAGAAACATTGGAAAACAATTAAGCAAAACTACAGCAAGTCTAAGTATTTTAATGAAATCTCAGATTTAATTCAGGACCTTTATGAAGATAATAAACTTCAATTTTTATCCGATATCAATATTGCTTTTATTAAAAGAATTAATAGCTATTTAAATATAAATACAGAAATTATTGATGATAGAACGATAAATTTAAATGGAGATAAGAACGAAAGATTGATTCAGATATGTAAACAATTAAATTGCAATCATTATGTTTCTGCTCCTGCTGCAAAATGTTATATGGATATTGATTTGTTTCATAAAAATAGTATTGAGGTAGAATTTATTACATATGATGGATATTCAGAGTACAGTCAATTGTTTGGAGAGTTCAATCATTATGTAAGTATTTTAGATTTGTTATTTAATGAAGGACCCAATTCAGTTTTGTATTTTAAAAGAAATTATCAAAATTAAAGAAATGGACATTTCAATAGTAATACCCGTATATAATGGTGAATTAACAATAAGTGCATTGCTAGAAAAAATTGTTCTTTTTTTTAATGAGAAGGAATATATATATGAAGTTATTTTTGTTCACGATTGTGGTAAGGATGGTTCTTTAGGTGTTTTAAAAAAGTTAGAAAAACAGTTTGATTTTGTTAAAGTTATAAAGTTAAATAGAAATTATGGTCAGCACAATGCTATAATTAGTGGATTTAATTACTGTAGTGGTGATTTTATAATTACTATAGATGAAGATTTACAACATGATCCTTATGATATAGAACGTTTGATACAACAACAAAAAAAAGGAGATTATGATGTTGTTTATGGTTTTTATGATATTTTGAAACATTCAGGTTTTAGAAATATTTCCTCGAGATGTTTAAAAAAAGTGCTAGCTATGTCTATTCCAGAGTTACATAAAGATTATTCAGCTTATCGACTAATCAAATCAAACGTTGCCAAAGAAACTATTAAAATGCAAAACTCCTATACCTTTTTAGATGGGTATCTTACATGGATAACAAATCATGTGTCTAGTACAAAAGTAAGTCACAACGAAAGATTTGCGGGAGAGAGTTCTTATGGAATTAAAAAATTAATAGAGCATTCATTAAATATTGTCTTTACGTTTTCTAATATGCCCATTAGACTATTGTCGTATAGTTCTATGTTGGTATTTCTGTTTACTTTTGTGTATTCAATTTATGTGGTTATTAGAAAGTTTTTATATGATGATTTTTTAACTGGTTACCCTACGTTGATTATTAGTATTGGTATAGGGATTTCATTGGTTTTATTAGGATTGGGAATTGTTGGAGAATATTTGTTTAGGGTCAATTTAAAAACGACCAATAGACCTAATTATATTGTAAAACAATAACAAGAGTCATTATGAAAATAGCTATTATTGGTTCTGGAGTTTTAGCTCAACACATCACACATTATGCAGAGGTTGATTTATCTTATGATGTAGTGGGGTATTTTAATGATTTTATAGAAATAAACACTTTAGTAAATAATCTTCCCGTATTAGGTAAAGTCTCTGATATTTTAACAAAATATAAAAATGGTGAATTTGATGCTTTAGTTATAGGGATTGGTTACAAACACTTTGAGTTTAGAGCTAGTGTTTTTGAAGAATATAAAGGTGTTATTCCTTTTGCAAATATCATTCATCCTAGTTGTTATTTAGATTCATCGGTTGTGTTAGGAGAAGGTGTTGTTCTTTTTCCTAAAAGTATATTAGACGTTAATGTAAATGTTGGAGATAATGTTTTGATAAATATAGGTTGTGTTATTGCTCACGATACTAGTATTGCTAAACATAGTTTTTTGTCTCCAGGAGTTACTTTAGCAGGATTTATTAACATTGGTGAAAAGTGTAATATTGGAATTAATACTACTATTATTGATAATATTACTGTTTGTAACGAAACACAAACAGGGGGAGGAACTGTAGTTATTAAAAACATAGTAAAAAAAGGGTTGTATGTAGGCAACCCGCAACGATTTATAAAATAATGAAACAGATACCATTTAACAAACCCTATTTAACAGGGAATGAAACCAAATATATAGAACAAGCTGTAGCTTCTGGTAAAATTTCTGGAAATGGAATGTTTACTCAAAAATGTCAAACTTTTTTTGAAGAGCGATATGGAATACAAAAAGCATTGCTAACCACATCTTGTACGGATGCTTTGGAAATGTGTGCCATTCTGTTAAACATCAAAGAAGGAGATGAGGTAATTATGCCCTCTTATACTTTTGTGTCAACAGCCAATGCGTTTGTATTAAGAGGAGCAAAAATTGTATTTGCTGACTCTAGACCAGATCAGCCAAATATTGATGAAAATGGTATAGAAGCATTAATTACATCTAAAACAAAGGCTATTGTTGTGGTGCATTATGCTGGTGTTGCCTGTGAAATGGATACCATTATGGCTTTAGCTAAAAAACACCATATTTATGTAGTAGAAGATGCTGCACAAGCTATAGATTCTTATTATAAAGGAAAAGCTTTGGGAAGCATAGGTCATTTATCTGTCTTTTCTTTTCATGAGACCAAAAATATTATTTCTGGAGAAGGAGGTTTGTTGGGTATTAATGATGAAAACTTTATTGAGAGAGCAGAAATTATTTGGGAAAAAGGAACAAATAGATCTGCTTTTTTTAGAGGAGAAGTAGATAAATATGGATGGGTGGATGTAGGTTCTTCTTTTTTACCCTCAGAAGTTATAGCAGCTTTTTTATGGGCCCAATTAGAGAACTTAGAAAATATTCAAGCTAGAAGAAAAGTAATATGGAATGCTTATTATGACTATTTTGTAAATCAATCAAAAATACAAACCCCATTCATTCCTAAATACGCTACGAACAATGCTCATATGTTTTATGTATTGTGTAAAAACTTAGAGGATAGAAATAAGTTTATCAAAGATTACAAAGAAAAAGGAATACACCCGGTATTTCATTACGTAAGTTTACATTCTAGTCCTTTTTACAAAGACAAACACGATGGAAGAACATTGTCTAATTGTGATAGATATGCTGAAACCTTGGTAAGAATGCCGTTGTTTTATGAGTTGGATGTAGATAGTATTGTGAAAAATCAGAATAAGCTGTAAAATGAAATTAAACTACATCCTTATAGTTTTAATACATATCGTATTATTCTGTTTTTCTCTAGTTCCTTTTTATGTAGAGGGAGATGATGCTAGTACTGTTATACATCATGTTTTGGGAGGAGATTTACAACCTGTCTATTCTATGTATCATGGAATGTTTGATAAATATTTAAATTTATTTGGAAATCATGAAGTTGTGCTTAGAAAAGTAGCAATATTTACTTCTTTTTTCGCAAGTTTATTATCTCTTTTGTTATTGTCTTATCTGATGAAACTAAAGAACTTAAAAATAAGTCAATTTTCGTTTTTGATTTGTTTTGTAATAGTAGAGTTTTTGTTTTGGGCTTTAATAATAAACCCTACAGCAATAGCTTTCGTATTTATTTTGTTGTCCCATATTTTTCTTCTAAAATTTCAAAAATCAGAAAGTAAAATATTTTTGTTGATTTCTATTTTGTTTTTTGGTTTAGGAGTTAGTTTTAGGTGGAGTATAGGTTTTTATCTATTTGTATTGTATGCTGAATATGTTTTTGTAAACGACGTAAAAGTTATCTTTAATAAACAGAACTTTATAAAGAGTTTGTATATATTTCCGTTGTATTTACTATCGGTTTTATTATTTATTTATTTGTCTGGCTATACTCCTTTAGATATTTATACAACCTATACTAGCGGAGCATCTTATTTAGAAAATAAAGAAGTGTCGTATTTATCTTTGTTCGCTACAAGTATAACTTTTACAACACCAGCTTTGTTGTTTTTCTTTATTTTAGCTGTTTATTGGGGGATTAAAGAAAGAAAAATAAAATTATTATTAATCTTAGTATTTTCCTTATTACCATACCTTTTTTTAGGTTTTTACCCATCTTTAAAATACATGATAACCATTGTTCCTCCTTTATTTTTTTTAATATTAGATACTGAACAATTTTATAGTATTAAAAATTTAAGAATAGTTGTTTTATTGTTGATTTTTGTCCCTTTTTGTATAGGGATTCGGGTAAATAGTAACAGTGCATGGGGGCCAGGTTTTAAGATAAAAACAAGGTCTAATGAAGTTAATTATGAAAATAAAAATAATTTTAATCCTGATAAGTCTACTAAAACAAAAAATATTAGTTCAGTTTTTATAGGTGGTGGTTGTGCAATGCCAACTCCTGAAGGACCAAGACCTTTTTGGGGATTTGGGAGTGTTTTATTTAAGGATTGGAAAGTCTTGATCACAGATTTAGATACCGAAAGAGGTGATGCAATATCTTATGCATTAGACCGCAATTATAATATTCTTCAAGATGTAAAACATTCTTTTATTGCTACAAAACTATTAGAACAAAATTTTAAGAGTAGTGAACCTTTTAATCATTTAGTAAATGAAGTTTATGAACGAACCTTTTTTAAGCAGGAGGATATAATTAAAATAAAAGTTTTTAACGATAAAAATAAATTGTTTGATAAAGAGTATTTAAAAAAAAATCTAGAAGAACATCATTTTGTGTTGTATGTCACATACACAAATATTATTTCTAAATTGTCTCATTCACCTGATATAGATTTTGAACAAAAAGGAGCTTATTGGGGAGTTGTAAAATTAAAATAGATGAAAAGTTTTAAGTTTAAAATATTAGTGTCCATTTATTTAATAGTCTTGTTTTGCATGGCTTCTATGAGGTTTTTTACTTTTCTTCAATTAGAAATATTCGATAGAGATAGGTATCTAAAACATATTAATGAATTTGAAGATAAAAGTTTTTATGATCAAATAGCACATGGAACATCTGTGGTTTTTAATGGGGCTATTTATTTTGTTAATTTTTTTACTAAAGATTTAGGCTTATCATTTACTATTTTAAATATTATATCAGTAATATTTTTAGGGGTGATAGGAGGAGTTATTGTTTATAGAAATAAGAGTAACTATAAGTGGTTAAATATATTGTTTGTGCCTTTGTTTTTACTATTATGGCTTAATGATGAACAAGTGCAGTGGACAAATAATGACATTTTTCTTTCGGTTATCGTCTTATTAATTTATTTAATTCTTTTTACTCCATATAAACTGATAAATAAAACTATAAGTTTAGGAGTTTTATTAGCTCTATTATTTAGTACAAGGTTATATTTTTCATTAGTGTTAGTTCCTGCTTTTGTATTTTGTTTTATTGTTTTTTGTATACACAAGTCAATCACTATAAAAAAAGTACTAATTTTTATAGGAGTGTTTTGTGTGGGAATACTAATGTTTAATTTTCCTTCTTTTATAGAAAAAGGCAAACTTAGTGCTTATGTAAAAGGAGGAGATTATGCTAGTTATAATACAGTGGGTACATTAAGAATGTTTGATGAGCATAGAGTTAAATTAATTAGAAAAGAAATATATGTGGAATCTTCTAGTACGGAGTTTGTAGAAGAATATAAAAAACTCCATAATATCAAAGAGTTGCCTAAAGGTGTTTTGAATTTTATGATAGCATATCCAGTATATTATTTAAAATTATTTGGGTTAAATTTAGTGAACGTATCTATATTTTTATTTAGAAGATATGCTTTTTTATTAATACTACCACTATTATCTCTATATGTTAATTTAAAAAAGGATAGCATAAAAGCTATTTTTAGCAAACAGCAACTCCCTTTTATGATGTTTATGATATCATGCTTTTTTTTGTTACTAGTACTGCATACTGTGATAGAATTTAGATGGTTAGATACTATTGAGTTCTTAATTGTATTTTCAATATTTAAGGCATCACATGATTTATATAAAAGAAAATACAAGATAAAAAGATTAAATATTATTGTTGTTTTATCTTTGCTATTACTAACTATATTTAATGTTAGAACAATAATTAATATGATAAGTTAAATGAGTAAAAACAATACTTGGTTATACGAAATAACCCCCCAAAATAGCTTGTTAGATTTAAATCTAAAAGAAGTTTGGAGATATAGAGATTTGCTATTTCTTTTTGTAAAACGTGATGTTGTTACCAAGTATAAACAAACCATTTTAGGACCACTTTGGTATTTGATACAACCCTTATTTACATCTATAATTTTTACTCTTGTATTTAATGGTTTAGCAGATATAAAAACAGGTGGAATTCCTCCATTTTTATTCAACTTGGCAGGAATAACAGCTTGGAATTATTTTAAAGATTGTTTAGTTGAAACTGCTGATACCTTTAAGAAAAATGAAATTATTTTTGGAAAAGTATATTTTCCTAGAGTAATTATGCCAATGTCAGTAGTTGTATCTAACTTATTGAAATTTGCGATTCAATTAGGAATATTTATAGCTTTTTATATATATTATTTTGTTCAGGGAGCTACTTTTCAAATAGGATCTTCTTTGTTTTATTTACCATTTCTAATCATTTCTATGGGCTTGTTTGGTCTAGGATTGGGTATGGTTATTTCATCTATGGTTACGAAATACAGAGATTTAACTTTTTTGGTAGCCTTTGGCGTTCAGCTTTTAATGTATCTTTCTGCTGTAGTATATCCAGTGGATTTAATTCGTCAGAAAATTCCGGACTATGCATGGGTCGTAGAATATAATCCAATGAGTATTATAATAGAAAATTTTAGAAATATTTTATTTGGTATTGAAAATGTTTCAACAATGGGTGTTTTGTATATGATTATAGTTTCATTTGTTGTTTTTTTGTTAGGATTAGCCATTTTTAATAAAACTGAAAAAACTTTTATAGATACTATATAATTAGTTATAGGTTATTGGTTGTCCGTTAACTGTTTTTGTAATGAATACAAATAGGATGAAGAGTTATAAAGATTTAGATATTTACAATATGTCTTTTGAATTGGCTATAAAGGTTCATAAATTAACTTTAGAATTGCCAAAATATGAGGTGTATGAGCAGGGAAGTCAGATTAGAAGGTCTTCAAAAAGTATTAAAGACAATATTGTAGAAGGATATGGAAGAAGAAAATACAAAGCTGATTTTATAAAGTTTTTAATTTATGGTCATGCATCGCTATTAGAATATAGGTCTCAATTAGAAATGATTCAGGAATTGTATAATATAAAAGAAATCAGTATTTTGATTAAAGAATATGACGTACTCGGAGCAAAATTATATACGTTTATAAGCTATGTTGAAAATAACTGGAAAAGTTAAGGCAATGAAAAAAAACATAGACAACCAACAACGGACAACAGTCAACAATCAACATAGAACGGACAACGGACAACAGTCAACAGATATCATTTTAAAAGTTGAAAATCTATCGAAACAATATAGGCTAGGTACTGTGGGTACAGGAACTATTAGTCATGATTTAAATAGATTTTTGGCGAAAATTAGAGGAAAAGAAGATCCGTATTTAAAAATAGGAGAATCTAATGATCGCGGCTCTAAAGGGAATTCAGATTATGTTTGGGCTTTAAAGGACATTAATTTTGAAGTAAAGAAAGGAGAGGTTTTAGGTATTATTGGGAAAAATGGAGCAGGAAAGTCGACCCTTTTAAAAATTCTATCTAAAGTTACGGGTCCATCAACAGGTTCTGTTAAGTCTAATGGACGTATTGCTTCTTTATTAGAAGTAGGAACAGGTTTTCATCC
Organism: Bacteroidota bacterium; assembly: GCA_042584125.1. GTDB lineage: Bacteria > Bacteroidota > Bacteroidia > Flavobacteriales > Flavobacteriaceae > Flavicella. Next base: position 11,289 of record JBHOTE010000003.1, on the reverse strand, counting down.
TGAAATGACTGGAAAAGAAAATATCTTTTTAAATGGAGCCATTTTAGGAATGACTAAAAAAGAAATTTCGGTAAAGCTTAATGAAATTATTGAGTTTTCTGGTTGCGAACGTTATATTGATACTCCAGTGAAGCGTTATTCTAGTGGTATGAAAGTCCGCTTGGCCTTTGCTGTGGCAGCACATTTAGAACCTGATATTTTGGTGGTAGATGAAGTGTTAGCAGTTGGCGATGCAGAATTTCAGAAAAAGGCAATAGGTAAAATGCAAGATATTTCCAGTACAGATGGAAGAACGGTTTTGTTTGTAAGTCATAACATGGCTGCAGTTAAAAATTTATGTAACAGTGGCATTGTTTTGGAAAATGGGGGTATTGTTTTTAAAGGGAATGTAGATAATGCAATTGAACATTATTTAAAAAACACCAAAACTCGAAAAATTTATAATGGAGATGTTTCAAGAAATAAAAATAAATTCAGTAGGATTTATTTAACTGATGATAATGGGGATATTATTTATAAACCTATAAATAGAATTCAAGTTGTTTTTTTAAATTTTGAGATAGATGTATATGATAGACAGGGTTTACGGTTTGGAACTACGCTTATTTCAAATATGAATGAGCCAATTATATCTTTTCCTTTTTCTGAAAAAGAAAAATTTAAAAATGCTACTTCTAAAGCTCATTTAAAAATACAATTACCAATTTCTATACTTAAAGGTGGGGATTATTTTGTCGAAGCCGCTCTATGGAAGGTTGGACAAGTATATGATCAATCAGATGAATATATATCTTTTACTATAATTGGGGATAGTCCCCAAGAATTATCAGGTGAAGGGGTTAGAGGTGTTGTGATAAATAATAAAAAATGGGAAGTAGAAAATATTTAGTTGTTGGAGCTGGTTTTAGTGGAGCTGTAATAGCGAGAGAATTGGCAGAAAATGGGCTAAAGGTTGTTTGTATTGATAAACGAAGCCATATAGCTGGTAATTGCCATACTGAAAGGGATGTTGAAACGAATGTAATGGTACATAAATATGGACCACATATTTTTAATACAAATGATAAAACTATCTGGGATTATGTAAATAATTTTGGAGAATTTGTTCCTTTTAAGAATAAAGTAATTGCAGATACAGAGAAAGGTGTTTTTTCTATGCCAATGAATTTATTAACGATCAATCAATTTTTCGGGACTAAACTAACACCCAATACAGTAGAAGATTTTTTAAAAACAAAGCAAGTTAAAATAAAAGAACCTAAAAATTTTGAAGAACAAGCTTTATGTTTTTTAGGAAAAGAACTTTACCATAACTTTTTTTATGGATATACAAAAAAACAATGGGGATGTGAACCAAAAGAATTACCAGCATCGATTTTGAAAAGATTACCAATACGTTTTAATTATGACGATAATTATTATAACTCAAAATACCAAGGGATCCCTAGAGATGGCTATACAGCAATAGTGCAGAATATTTTAGATCATAACAATATCGAAATTAGACTTAATAATTCCTATGATAAAAAGGATAATAATAAATTTGAGCATGTTTTTTACACAGGACCTATTGATTATTACCTTGATTATAAATTTGGAAGATTAGGATATAGAACTGTTTTTTTTGAAGAAGAAGTTTACTCTGGAGATTATCAAGGAAATGCAGTTATTAATTATTGTAACATGGATATAAAATATACAAGAATTCATGAACATAAGCATTTTGCACCTTGGGAATATCACGAAAAAAGTTTGATACTTAAAGAAGGTAGCAAAGAAACTTTAGACGGAGATGAGCCTTATTACCCTAAAAGACTTTCAGAGGATCTTATTATCTTAGAAAAGTATAAAAAAGAATTAAACAAGATAAAAGAAAATGTTTCTTTTGTTGGGCGTCTGGCTACTTATCGTTATTTGGATATGGATAAAGTAATAGAAGAAGCTTTAGCCTACTCTAGATATTTTTTAAAAAATAACGAATCTAATAATTCAATTAAACGGAAATTGTTTTCAAATGAAATATAGTATAAATGATAAAATACTTGTTTTTAGTAACTATAAGATGCAAAAAAATTCAGGTGGACCTTCGGGATATCTTTATAAATGTATTTTAGAAAACACACCTACTAATGTGGTTTTATTGCATGACGAACTAAAGAAAAACAAAAATAAAGTTAGAAATAAGATTAAAAATAAAATAAACTACTGGTGTAGTCTCTTTTACAATAATAATAGAAATAATCATGTAATAAAATTTATAGCTTCTAATTGTAAGGATTATAAGTATCTATATTTTCACGATGTTTTTACTCTTTCAAGTGTATTACATTTAATAAAAAAAAATCAAATAGTAGTTCTACAAAGTCATTCTCCTGAATTACCATCAAAAGAAATTTATAATGCCAATAATGATGTAGAACAGCTAAAAATCAATCAATCAATAGAAAAAAAATCTTTTGGTAGGGCAGATGTTTTAATTTTTCCTAATAAAAATTGTGAAAGTATTTATCGAGATGTCATCAAAAAAAATCATTGTATAAAATATCTGATAACAGGTATAAAAAAAATAAACTCAAAGGTTCATTATCCATTAGAAAGTAATTATATTAATTTATTATATATTGGTAGAAGAAACGATATTAAAGGGTTTAATACCTTGATTGAAGTTTTTAAAAAGGCAGCACAACAAAGAAAAGATTTAAGATTATTTATTGCGGGTGGAGGGAAAGAAGTTGATGAAGAGTATATTTTTGATTTAGGTACAGTTAGTACTGCATATGATTGGATTAATTCTGTTGATTTTGTTTTTTCTTTAAACAAGCAAAGTTATTTTGATTTAAATGTGATTGAAACAATTTGTTTAGGGACTCCATTGATTATGTCTACTACTGAAGGACATGAGTTTTTTAAGAATAGAAAAGGAATTATTGATGTATCAAAACAAGATTTATTAGAGGTGTTGTTGGATAAAGAATTAGTTTCTAAAAAATTTAAGAAAGAAAACAAAATTGCATTGAAAAATTTTTATTCTCAATACTTTACATCTGATACTTTTAGAAATAATTTGGAGAATATTTGTGATGAAATTATGAAAAGTAATATTTAACATGGCAGTCTAGTAATTAATACAATTGTTTTAAGATTATAGATAAAGTTTACTATTGAAAAAAAATAATGGGTAAAATAAAAAAAATACTATTAGTTAGTATTCCGTCTATTCATTTTATTAGATGGATAAATCAACTCGATGACCCAAACATTAGATTGTATTTTTATAATATTAGAAATATTGAAAGAACACGTGAATTGCCAAGTAATTGTGAAGAAATTACTATAAAGAGTAATAGACCTTTTAGAGGAGAAGGGTTTATTAAAAAAAGGAGTAGTATAATGTATCAGATGATTGATGATTGCATATCTGTTTTTTATAAATCATCATTTGAAAAGATTTTGAATGAAATTAAACCAGATGCAGTACATGCTTTTGAATTAAATACAAGTGCTTACCCTATCTTATCTGTGATGAATAGACATAAAAAAATTCCATTTGTTTACTCTATTTGGGGGAGTGATATATATTTTTTTCAAAACTTAAAAACGCATAAGTTTAAAATTCCATCGGTTTTAAAAAGAGTTAATTATTTATTTACGGACTGTAATAGAGATTTTATTTTAGCAAAAAAATATAATTTTAAAGGTAGATTTTTAGGTAAATACCCTGGTGGGGGTGGATATGATATTGTTAGTAACAAAGTTTCTCCATATTTGGATAAAAAAAACAGGATTTTAATAAAGGGCTATGAGCATCAATTTGGTAGGTCTATTAATGTTTTGAAATCATTATTAAATATAAAAGAAGAAATAAAACATTATGAAATTGTTTTTTTTTCGGCTCAAGACAAATTAGTAAAATATTACAATTCTGATGAGAGGTTTAAGGAATTGAATCTTAAGTTTCTTTTAAAATCAAAAAGCGTAAATAATAAAACGATGCTTAAGTTGTTTGATAGTTCCAAGATTTACATAGGGAATAGTATTTCTGATGGTATGCCTAATACATTGTTAGAAGCCTTGCTTATGGGGGTTTTTCCGATACAGTCAAATCCAGGAGGTGCAACAGCTGAGGTGATTACTGATGGAGAAAATGGATTTTTGATTAACGATCCTAATGATGTTTGTGCCATATCAAATCTTATAAAAAAAGCTGTAGAAAATGAAGATTTAATAAAAAAAGCATACCAATTTAATAGTGAGAAATTTAGAAAAGAACTTGAAATTGAATTCATAAGAAATGAAGTACTAAACTCATATAAAGGAATTTTTATAGAATGATTGACAAAAATAATTCAGTAATTATCCCAGTTTACAATGAGGAAAAATATAGAAAGAGCTATAAATTCAGCTTTAGATCAATAGTGCATGGATGTTTTTTACTAAATAGTACTAGTTATCATGTAAAATAAAAGAATTGTTTTAGTAAATTAATTATATAGAATGAAAGTTTTTTTACCATTTGAAGAAAGCAGGAACTTATATTTAAAAGAAATACAAAACCTTTTTAAAGGTACTTTTACTTATGGTGAATTTAAAGATTATAAGCCGGATTACGATATTGTAAATATACATTGGCCAGAAAGTTTGTTTAAATGGCTTGAGCCTAGTGTTGAACAATTAAATTTTTTAGAAACTCAATTAGAACTTTGGAAAAAGCATTCTAAAATTATTGTTGTTATTCATAATGAACATCCTCATTATAAAAAGACAAAAATTTTCAAAAAATTATATGACCTCGTTTTAAGTAATGCGCATGGCTTTATACATTTAGGGCAGTATAGCAAAAATATTTATTTTGATAAATATAATAATGCCATGCATACAGTTATTGAACATCCATTATATACATCATTTCCTAATTCTATTTCAAAAATAGAGGCAAGAAAAAAACTTAATATATCAAGCAAAGCAAAAGTAATTCTGGTATTCGGTGTTCTAAGATCTGAAGAAGAAGAAAAAATGATGTTAAATGCGTTTAAGAAACTTAAATTACCTCACAAAACACTATTAGTTCCTAGATTTAATTATCATTTTTTGAATAAAAAAAATAGAGTATGGAGGAAGTTCGTAAGATATTTTTATACTTGGCATCCTCAATATTTTTTTAAAAGCAAATTTGTAAAAAATGAAGAAATTCAAATATTTGCCAATGCGGCAGATGTTTTTTGGGTTGTTAGAAAAAAGGGTTTGAATTCAGGGAATGTTTTTTTGTCATGGAGTTTTAAAAAAAATGTAATAGCTCCACAAATTGGCAATATGGGAGAAGAAGTAGAAAATGTAGGAGGTAGTGTTTATGATCCCAATAATATAAACAGTATTAAAAAAGCAATTTTAAAAGGATTAAACACAAATTTTAATAATTTAGATATAAAAAAGATTGAAGCACACCATCCGAAAATGATAGCAAATAAATTCGACAACTTTTTTGAAAAAATAATTAATGAAAAATAATCCTTTAGTCTCCATACTTATACCCACTTACAATAGAGCAGCGTTAATTCATGAAACGCTAGATTCTATTATTGCACAGACTTATACAACCTGGGAGTGCATTGTGGTAGATGATGGATCTACGGATAACACAAAAGAAATATTAAAGGAATATGCTAGAAAGGATAATAGGATACAGTTTTATAGTAGACCTAGCAATAGGTTAAAAGGAGCAAATGCTTGTAGAAACTATGCATATGAAATGTCTAAAGGTTCATATATTCAATGGTTTGATAGTGATGATTTAATGCATCCTGAGAAACTAGAAATAAAAATAAATGAAATAAAAAACACAATATTCGATTTTGTTGTGTGTGAAGGTATTGAGTATCTTGGTAATGTTTCTAATGTAATTATGAAATGGAATAAGATATTTTCTGAAAATGTGTTAGAAGATCATATTACAGGTAAGGTAAATTTTCATACCAATGGACCTTTATTTAAGAGACAGTTTTTAGAAAATAAAAAATTATTTAATGAAACTCTTCTGCGTAAACAAGAATGGGAGTTTTATTCGCGCTTACTAACTTTATCTACTAATTATAAACCCATTTATAAGGCTTTGTATTATTTTAGAAGTCACCCAAATAGTATCAATGGAAATGATAGTATTTCTACACTAAAGTCAAGAATTAAATCAAATCAATTAGTTTTTTCATTGGTAATGGAAAATTTAAAAAAAGACAAAATAGAAAACTTAAGAAAGCACTTTTTTTATAAGTATCTTACTTATTATAAATTAGCAAGGAAATCGAAAGATAAGAATCTTATATTTGTTTCTATGACGGCTCTTTTGTCTCATTTAACTTTCAAAATGTTTTTAAAAGGAATTTTTAATACAATTACAAAACCGCATATTGTAACTAATTTTTTAAAATAAAATGAGAATAGGTAGTAATCCAGAAAAAGAAAAATTTACAAAAATTCTATACAAAAAGCATAGGGTTATTATTCCTGTTTATATACCAGATTCGAAAGACGGCTATTTTAATAATTTGTTTGATGTGTTTAAAGCATCAATAAATTCTTTATTATCTACAATCAATGTAAATGATACTAATATATCAATAATAAACAATAATTGTAAACACGAAGTAACGGATTATATCAATAACTTATTAGAACAAAAACTTATTGACAAGCATATTGTTTATAAAGAAAATTATGGAAAAGTATTTTCCATATTATCAGAGGCAAGAGCTTCTTACGAAGATTTTATAAGTATTGCAGATGCAGATGTTTTTTATTTTAATGGATGGGAAAATAAAGTATTTACTATTTTTAATTCTTTTTATAAAGCAGGAGTGGTCAGTCCTGTTCCGGCACCCTATTTAGCTTTTTACAACAATGTTTCTTTATTTGGGAATTTGTTTAAGTTGCCTAAAAAAGGAAATGTAGTTGCTCCTAATTCATTTAAATACTTGGAGGAAGGAATAAACAATCCAAATATTTTTCATCATAAGAAATATGATTGGAAAAAAGAGCAGTTTCATCTTAAAAAAAACAATACAACTGCCTGTGTTGGATGCGGTCATTTTGTGGCAACCTATCGGAATATTTTTAAAAATTTTGAGATTCTTCAACCAAAATATGTGTTTAAAGATGGAGATGAAAATTATTATTTGGATAGTCAATTTGATAAACTTGGATATAGTAGATTATCTACCCTAGAAACCAAAGCATATCATTTGGGAAATACTGTTCCAACGTGGGTTCATGAGTATGTATTTGAAGTAGGAGCAGTGGCTAATACTATTCAGCAAAGTGAGAAATTAAATAGCAATTCAAGTACATATTTATTGAAAAAAATTATCTTTAAAATATTGAAAAAAATAAATATTATTTGATTATTAAATTTAGTGTAGATACTATCTAAATATTGAGATTCAAATATTAATTACAACGACCAGAAACTGGATTGAAAATAAAATCAAAACCTATGAAAAACCTAGTTATTATACCCGCAAGAGGTGGTTCTAAAAGATTGGTAGGGAAGAACATTAAAAAACTAGGAGAATATGAATTATTAGGGCATAGCATACGTTATGCACAGGAAAATAAAGCTATTGTAGATAAAATAATTGTATCTACAGATGATGATGAAATTAAAAAAACAGCATTGTTCTATGGAGCAGAGGTTATAGATAGACCAGTAGAAATTTCAGGAGATAACACCACAACTATTGAAGTGATGCAGCATGTTGTAAATACTCTTTCGGAAACCTTTTTGAATATTATTTTATTACAGCCCACCAATCCGTTAAGACCTAAAAACTTATTAATTGATGCTTTTGAAACTTATGAAAAAGGAAATTATGATAGTTTAATGACGGTGACTAAAAACGAGCATAAATTAGGTGAAATAACGAACAATAAATTTATACCCTATACGTATCAATTAGGACAAAGAAGTCAGGATTTAGAACCTCTATATTATGAAAATGGACTATTGTATATCACTAAGGTAGAAGAAATTTTAAAAGGAAATATTTTAGGCGAGAATAATTATCCCTTAATTGTAGATCACCCTTTTCAAAAAATAGATATAGATACATTAGAAGATTTTGAATTGGCAGAGTTTTACTATAAAAAATATAAGAAATGAAGAACCCATATATAGAAATTTCAGGAAGAAAAATAGGAGCAGATTATCCTCCATTAGTAGTAGCAGAATTAGGAATTAATCATGAAGGAAGTTTGAAAACAGCTTTTGAAATGGTTGATGCAGCCGCAAGAGCTGGGGTAGAAGTATTGAAACACCAAACACATATTGTGTCCGATGAAATGAGTGGAGCTGCTAAAAAAGTAATTCCAGGAAATGCAGATGTTTCCATTTATGAAATCATGGAACGTTGTTCTTTAAACGAAGAAGAAGAGCTACAGTTAAAAAATTATGTAGAAAGTAAAGGAATGATTTTTATTTCTACTCCTTTTTCTAGAGCTGCAGCAAATCGATTAGAAAAAATGGATGTGGCTGCGTATAAAATAGGTTCAGGAGAATGTAATAATTACCCTTTATTAGAACATATTGCTAGTTTTGGCAAACCTGTAATATTAAGTACAGGAATGAATACCATAGAAAGTATAACCAAAGCTTTAGCGGTGTTTGATAAAAATAAAGTTCCTGTGGCTATTTTGCATACCACAAATTTATATCCTACACCACCAAATTTAGTACGGTTAGGTGCCATGACAAAAATGCATGAAGCATTTCCTAATAGAGTTTTTGGTTTATCAGATCATACAATAACTAATCATGCTTGTTTAGGGGCAGTGGCCTTAGGTGCTAGTATTTTGGAAAGACATTTTACAGATCATATGAATCGAACAGGACCAGATATTTTATGCTCTATGGACGAAGTGGCTACCAAAGAGTTGATACAAGGTTCTAATTTAATGTGGCAAATGAGAGGTGGTGAAAAGGAACCAGCAAAAGAAGAACAAGTGACTATAGACTTTGCTTTTGCAACGGTATGTACCATTCAGCCAATTAAAAAAGGAGAACTATTTACCAAAGAAAATATTTGGGTAAAAAGACCTGGTACTGGAGAAATTTTAGCGGAACATTTTAATGATGTTTTGGGAAAAGTGGCAAAGTCAGATATAGACAATGACATACAATTAACTAGGAGGTTAATAGAATAATGATGTTTTCAGTAGTTATAAGAAATAAAAATGAATCCAAAGCTCTAGATAAGACTTTGTCAATTCTAACTTCTATTTATAAAGAAGACATAGATGAAATTATTATAGTAGATAATTATTCTACAGATGATAGTTTACTTATTGTTAAAAAGTATGCTTGTAAGATAGTAATGATCGAAGAATTTTCTTACGGGAAAGCTACCAATTTAGGAATTGAATCGAGTAAAAATAATTATGTATTATTACTAAGTTCACATGCAGTGCCCATAGGAGAAAATTTTTTTAAGGCGACAATAAAGGCTTTTAATGAAAACACAAAAGTGGCAGGTATTCGATACATATATAATTTTGAAAATTATATGAGGGCTTTTGACAATAATTTTGAGATTAAAAATCCTTTAAAATTTGGATTGATGGCCGCATGTGGAGTTGTGAATAAAAAAGTTTGGGAAGAATTTAAGTTTGATGAAAAGTTAATAGCTATTGAAGATAAGGAGTGGTCAAGAAGAGTTTCAAATAAAGGTTATCGTATCTTAGAGGTCAATCAAACTTTTTTTTATTTTTTGAACAGATGCAAGAAGTCTAGTTTAGAAAGATTTAAAAGACAAACCTTTACACAATCTATTTTAGAAGATGAAAAGTTTCATAGTAAACTTAGAATAGTAGTTTCGTTTGTAAAGAAAATTTTATACACGAATCAGAAAATATATTTTTCAACAATAAAAGATGACTTTTTAATGTTCAAAACCAAATTAGTCATCAATCAAGAATTGAAAAAGCAAAAAATTAATTAATGAAAAAAGTAGCTTTTTTAACAGGTACAAGAGCCGATTTTGGTAAAATAAAATCATTGATTCTTGCCTTAGAAAAACATAAAGAGTACACTCCATATGTGTTTGTTACAGGCATGCATTTAATGGAACAATATGGGTATACCCTAATAGAAGTCGAAAGAAACGGTTTTACAAATATTCATACTTTTGAAAATCATACGCATGAAGCTACTATGGATTTGACCTTAGCTAAAACGATAGAAGGTTTTTCTGCCTACGTAAAAAATATAAAACCCGATTTAATAGTTGTTCATGGAGATCGAGTTGAGGCTTTGGCTGGAGCAATTGTTGGAAGTTTAAATAATATTTTAGTTGCTCATATAGAAGGAGGAGAAGTTTCAGGTACAATAGATGAATTGTTAAGACATTCGGTATCCAAAATGAGTCACTTACATTATGTGGCTAATAAAATGGCGGAAAAAAGATTGATACAAATGGGGGAAGATCCTTCGTCTATTTTTGTCATTGGCTCACCTGATGTGGATATTATGTTTTCTAATACATTGCCTTCATTACAAGTGGTAAAACAATATTATAAAATACCCTTTAATGAATATGCAGTTGTAATGTATCATCCTGTAACTACAGAAGTTGATGATTTAGAAGCTCATGCAAATAATTTAGTAGAAGCTCTTTTAAAAGATGATAAAAATTATATAGTAATTTATCCAAATAACGATTTGGGTTCTGCTAAAATATTAAAAGCATATAAAAGGTTAGAAAACAACAGTAGATTTAGAATATTTCCTTCTGTAAGGTTTGAATATTTTTTAACATTATTAAAAAAGAGTGCCTTTGTAATTGGGAACTCAAGTGCAGGAATTAGAGAAGCACCTTATTATAATATACCTACTATAAATATTGGAACAAGACAAGAAAACAGAGCATTGCATAGTCATATAATTCATACAGATTATGAAATAAATTCTATTTTACAAGCAATAAATAATTGTCATAAAGTAACTTTTGAAGTTGTAAACACTACTTTTGGAAAAGGAAATAGTGCAGAATTATTTATAAAATCTTTGGAGAAATTAATTTTTAATAAAGCGGTTCAAAAACGATTTATAGATTTATAGTATGAAAAAAATATTTGTTTTTTTACCTGATGGTGTTGGCCTTAGGAATTTTGCTTTTACAAAATTTAATGATGTTGGAGAACTTAATAAATTAGAAACTGTATACTGGAACAATACAGATTTTGATTTGTCAAGTATTGGTTTAAAAGAAATAAAAATTAAGAATAGTAAAAGTACTGCCTTATCTG
>JBHOTE010000002.1:0-153932 GCA_042584125.1 Bacteroidota bacterium | reverse complement strand
ATTTCGTAATTCGAATCTTTAGCTAAGTTGTGCAAATTATGAGGGTCTTCAACACAATCGTATAGTTCTTCAACATCTTTGGTTGCAAACCATTTATTTTGAATACTATCAAGAGTTCCTTTGTTTTTTAAATCCAAAATATTCTGCATCATGGGCACACTTTTTCTGTAGCCAACATCTTTGTATTTGGTTAATTTTGGATAATCATTTTTTAAATACAGGTATCGCTTGTTCCTTACAGAACGAATTCTATCAGAATATTCATCAAACCGATCCGAACTACCGTATACATATTCTCTTTCTTTACCTTCATAGTTTCCTAAAAACGCTTCCCCTTCAAAATATTTTGAAGGTTTTATTTTTGCCAAACTCAATATTGTTGGAGCTAAATCCACAAAAGAAATCAATCGATCAGTTCTTCCTTTTTTTGTTGAATTCAAAAACTTAATCATAAATGGAACTTTTAGGCCCGAATCCAAAATTTCTCTTTTTTGTCTTGGTAGCGGGCCACCATGATCGCTGTAAAAAAACACAATAGTATTATCATACAAGCCATCTTCTTTTAATTGACGTAAAATAGAACCCACTTTTTTATCCATCAATTCAATATTGCTATAATTTTTAGCAATTGTTTTTCTTGAAATTTCAGTATTTGGCAAATATGGAGGTACGGGTACCGATTTTTTTGCAACAGTTAAAGGAAGTTTTTCATGTTTCCAAAGTTTACTTTCATGTGTTAAATCAATATTGAAAACCGAAAAGAAAGGTTTGTTTTTGGGTGAGTTTCTCCAATGAGCCCTTCCATAATTCTGATCCCAGGCTGTTACTGGTGCCGCAAACTGATAATCTGTTTTCTGATTGTTGGTACAGAAATAACCATTCGCTCGTAAATATTCCGGAAAACATTTTACCTCTGCAGGTACAACAACAGCATATTGTCGTATAGCATTTCCTTTTAAATCTTTAACTTCAATATCTCTATTATAAGTCCTTTTTCCCCAAGACATCACATCTTTTCCTGTTCGCATATGCATGGTTCCGATACTCGTAGGATGCATTCCTGTAATAATTGAAGAACGAGAAGGAGCGCAAACCCCAACAGGAGTGAAGGCATTGTCGAATATCAAACTTTCTTTGGCCAAGGCATCAAGATTTGGTGTTTTAGCAGTGCTATCACCATAAAAAGATAAGGTTGGACTAATGTCTTCACAAACAATCCAAAGAATATTTGGTTGTTCGTTTTGTGCATTTACTAATAATCCTAGAATTAAAAACTTCCACAAAACAAGTTTTTTCATTTTATTTGAATTTTCATATTTGTCACTCTTCCTTTCAAAATTTTGAATTTTCCTTTTTTCAAGGTTTTACCATCTAAAAAGGAATATTCATAAGTTCCATAAAAACCATTTCCTTTGACATTCCCTGTATTTGAAGTTTTTTGATTGAAATTTGTTTTCCATTTCGAATGCACCAAATCATAAAAAGCTTTCCCCATTGGTGCTAACGACCAGTCTTTATTATGAATAATCGCTTTAGGATTTCCCGATTCATGAAACCCCCAAAATAAAAACTCACTCACATTCGGATGACTAAAAACGGCTGTTATAAAATCAGCAGTATATTTTTCTCGAATTTCGTCATCTCTTGTTTCCATTGTGAATTCAGAAATAGAAATTTTCTTTTTCAACCTACCATAAAAATCCAATATTTCAACAACCCTAGCTGGTGGAGTTAAATCGGAACCTATATGACATTGAATCCCTATTCCATCCACAGCGTTATTGGTATTGGCATCTATTCTTTTGATATAATCATAATACCATTGCTGCTTTTGCGTATCAATACCTCCTTTGCTAATTATTCCGTATTCGTTGGTAAATCTTCCCACATTGGGTTGTTGTTTTCTCATGGTTCGAAAACCTTCGTATAGAATTTCTTCAGAACCCGTAATTCTTTGAAAATCGGTATTGGTATAAGCTTCATTCACAACATCCCAATGACTTATTTTCCCTTTGGTTTGTTTTGAAATATCTAAAACATGCTGCTTAATTTTCTTGGACAATAATTCCGGTTTCCCTTCCAGGTTTCTAATTTCTTGGTTTTGATATTGAAATCCCGGCCAAATCAACACATGACCTTTCAATTGTAAGTTCTTTTCTATTATTTTTTGAATTGCAGCAATTGTTCTTTCTCTATTTTTTGGTCTTTTCCAATTCTTAATTTTTAAATCATTGGCAAACACGACCTCGTTAAAACCTTTGGAAGCATATTTCAATTGATTGTCATCTTTCAATACATCATTTGCATTTAAAGTCACTCCCCAAGAAAATTCGTGATTGACTAATTTTAGTTGAACCATTTTGTTTTTCAATGGTTTTCCATCCTTAACAAAGTTCACCTTAAAATCTGTTTTTCTATGCGTAGCTATTCTCTTTTCGGCCAATTTTCGCCAAGGAGCATTTTCCTCCATACCTACATATTTAATCTTTGTTTTTGGCAAATCAGCCAAGGCTGTACCTTTCTTAAAAACTAAAAAATTCACATCATCAAACAACGCTATTTGTGGTTGAAAACCAAACTGCAAAGCCATCCCCAAATCATCAGCTGAAATATCTTGAGTCAATTCAAACGGAATGTAATACGTTTTCCATTCTGTTGCCAAACTTACTGTTTCCTCAATGTTTCCTTTATAGCTATTGGATTGGCGCAACACACATAAAAACCGAGCTTCACCTGTTTCTAAACCAGATTTTATGGTTATTCCTTTGAAAGAAAATAAAACAACCTGACCCTTTTTAAGTTTTTGTTTTTTTAAAGGAATTGACGTAGAAGCATTGTAAATAAATTTGGGTCTTTTTTTTGTCTCTATTTGCAAAGTACCGAATTCAGAATTCGGATTTTCAATCAAAGAAATTTTCCCAAATTCTTGATTGGTTCGTGCATATTTTAATTTTTGGTAGTTGACAATGTTCGTACCCTTTTCAAGAATGCTTTGCCCAAAAAACAAATGACAGTTCAAGAATAATACAACAATCAGAATAAGTTTAGAATTTTTCATTATTTATTTTTTTTAATTCATTATTTCCTCAATTACTTCAAATGCTGGAGTTGGATTAAAATCTGCATCATAAATAGATTGAAAATATCCAGTTCCAGATTTATATCGTTCACCAACATCCCATAAATTTAGAGTTACCTCTCCGTTCAAACTTTTTTCTTTTAATACATTTACTATTGCTTGATACACATTTTTCTGATGTGCTCTTTCAGTATTTAGATCCAATCCTTCTTTCACCAAATAATCCAATTCCGTGATATGAAAAGCCAAGTCATTGGCATGAGCCCAATCAATTAAATCGCTTAGTTTTTTCATGGTTTCTTCCGTATTCTCAACAAAATCTACTCTTTTTGCTCCTAAAAGCAAATGCGCTTGCCAACCAATCCCATCAACACGAAAACCTTTGGATCGAATATATAAAATAGTTTCTTTTACCTTATCCCACATTACAGTTTCCATTCCTGAATTCTGGTTGTATACCAACTTTAAGTTTGGTGCATGCTTTGTAGCTATTTCAAAAGCTTTTAAAATATATTTTGGAAATCCATTTTCATCCAAACCCATTTTTAACCAAGGATTTTCCCATTTGTCAACCCCTTCTTTTGGACCAAACCAAGAACCATTTTTCAATATCGTTTCATTTACCACATCCATCCATTTGACAACGGGTTGTTCATTGAACTTTTTTGCAAAAGCCGTTGCAAATTCCGTCATATTGGTTTCCAATTCCGCTGCTGTTCGGATATCTGTTTTTGCCCATTTAGAAGCTTGCGGACTAATAGGCCCATGCAAACGAACTACCAATTTATTTTCAATCGCATAATCAATAAAATCATCAATATTTGTCCAATTCCATTTATTTGGCTCTGGGTGAATTTTTGTTTGCTTGGCTGCATTTGCCGGTGTTAAATAGTTGAAATGCTTTAAAAACAAACTTCCTTTGGTCGTTTCTAATTCATCATAATTTAAAGCCGCCCCAACAATTATCTTATGAGACATTTCAGCTTCTTTTTCAACCTCTGTAATTTCTACTTGTGGTTTACATGATATTGAGCAAAGTAAAATAGTAAGACTTAAAAAATACTTAAATTCTATGTTCATTTTTTTTATTTGAAATAATTAGAAGCAAAATTCGTTTCATAAAAATTAAAAAACTCCAATCCAATTTTTTTCATAGAAGCAGTAACATAATGCCCCAATGGTTTTGGATTTTTTTGATAATAATCTTTCGATTTTTTGTCTTGAGATTGTGGAATCATTTTAACATTGGCATCAGCCATTGCAACAGTTTTCATTGATTTCAGTACTTTTCCTCCTCCAACTTGAAATAGTAAAAATGGCATCTCCATTATTTGAAATTCTTGTCGAATCCCTTTTATTAATTTGCTAAGATTGTTACCGTAAGTTTCACTTGGTAAAGGTCCTCTTTTCTCACCACTATCTGATTCACCTTGAACCCATAACATCCCACAAATTTTATAACTTGAAGCAGGTAATGGATCTAGTGTTTTATGAACCAAATCTAAAAATTCAAAATACAGTTTTGGTTGCTTTAACTCATTCATCAAAGCTGCTTTTTCTTTTGTCCATTCCGGATTCCAACATCCGTAAAGGGAGGTTCCTCCTCGGGATCTTTTAATGAAAATAAACTCTTCATTAGGAAATTTCTCAGCCAAGGCTATTCCAAAAAACAATTCCGGTCCAAAAACTTTTTTCAAACTAAATTTTTTTTGAATGTATTTTGGAGGGATGGTAGTCTGCAAAGAGCTTACTTTTTTATTGTTATAATAAAACTGCACTCTATCTTTAACAGCATCCAATCTTGCCAAATCTTTCGAAGAAATTTTATCAGCGTCTGCCCTACCTTCCATATTAGATTGTCCGGCCAAAAAGAAAACTTTTTTCGTTTTTTGACCGTATACTCCTGCTCCCATAAATAAAACACATGCTAATGAAATTATTATTTTCTGCATCTACTTATTTTTTAGGTGAAAATATTTTTAATTTCGACGGAATCAAGTACTCTTTCTTCCAAGCTTTTAGCAATTCTAAAAGTTCACTCTTCTTCTTAGGATCTGTGCTAGCTAAATCGTTTAGTTCACCTTCATCTTTTTCAAGGTTATACAACTCAACTTTATCGGTATCTTTGAAATACAATAGTTTGTAATCTCCTGATCTTACAACTTCCGTTTTACCATCTCCAGTACTGTGAGGTCTTGCTTTTATAGAGCGCCAAAAAACAGTTCTATCGTCCCATTTTTCTTTGCATTCTAAAACCGACTTAAAACTTTTTCCATCAATTCCAGCTACTTTTTTATCAATTGCCAAATCCAATAAAGTTGGAATCAAGTCCATTCCCAATACAATAGATTCTTTATCGAATTTTGGTTTTATATGGCCTTTCCAATTTACGATATAAGGTACACGAATACCTCCTTCATACAACCAACCTTTACCAGCTTTGAAAGGTAAATTTGTGGTAGCCAACAAACGCTGTCCCTTGAACCCACCATTTGACAATCCACCGTGATCAGAAGTAACAACAATAATGGTGTTTTTGTCCAACCCTTGTTTTTTCAAAGCAGCAACTACTCTAGCGATATTTTCATCTACATTTTCAACCATCCCAGCATATGCAGGATTGTCTTGTCTCATCTTTCTTCTTCCAGTTCCTTCCTTAATATATTCTGGACCATTTCCGTAATCGAATGCTTTTATTTCTTTGGCATTTCGAGCTTCATCTTCCTTTTTCGCTTCAATGGGTGTATGAACAGCATAATAAGACAACACCGCCATAAACGGTTTTTTTTGATCATTAGATTTTATAAAATCTATGGTAGCATCTGTCAAAACATCAGATAAATAATCTCCTTTTTTTCCAGTTTCAGTCACATCTCTCACAGGATATTTTTCACCATGTCCTTTTTTCTTCTCCCCTTGTTGTTTGCTTTTGGCTTTTTCCAAGGTTTTTGTATTGAAAGGATAATGTCTTGTATCTACTCCACCTGCATGACCTGCAGCAAAAGAATGCTGAAAACCAAAACCTTTTGGACTGCTTTCATCTCCTCCAATATGCCATTTCCCTACATAAGAAGTATTGTATCCCGCCCTATTGAACTGTTTGATAAAATTCTTTTCGTCAGGGACTCCACCCAAATAACCTTTGCTTTCATTTACAGGGTAGGTCCCAGTGAACATTCCATAACGTGAGGGTGTACAACGTGGATAACTGCTGTATCCATTTTTAAACACCACACCTGTTTTTGCCAAATTATCAATGGCAGGAGTTTGATGAATTTTAGAACCATGATAACCAATATCATGGTAACCAAAATCATCGACTATAATCATGACAATATTTGGTTTTTCTTGAGCACTAATTGTTCCAGAAAACAATAGTACTGCTGCAATAAATTTTAGAATTCTCATCTTTTATCTATTGAAGTTAAATGTGTCATTAATTTCGATTTCAACTCAGTTACAATTGCACTGTATGATTTATCATCAACCAAATTTTTAGTTTCGTTAGGATCTGTTTCATAGTCATACAATTCACGTCCAACAATATTTTTTGTATTGTATTTTTTATAACTTCTGTATGATGCTCCATGCCATTCGGTATAACGGTAACGCTCTGTCCTCAAGCTATAGCCCATTTTATCTTTCATTCTATGATACTGACTCACAGCATAATCCACATCAATTGTGGTTTTTGAACTTTTATCCAACAATGGAACCAATGATTTCCCATCAACATTTGGAATTTTAACCCCTGCCAAATCAAAAAGTGTTGGAAAAACATCAACCAACTCTACTGGAGTAGCCACTTTTTTGTTTTTCTGTACACCAGGCCCTGCAAATAATAAAGGAATTCTAGTAGCCTGTTCAAAGTTTGAATGTTTACACCATTCTGTATGATCTCCTAAATGGTAACCATGATCTCCCCACAAAACAATTAGTGTTTCGTCTAAAATATTTTCTTTTGATAAAGCATCTAATAATTTTCCTACTTGAGCATCGGCATACGAAACACAAGCCATATACCCATGAATCAATTCACGCTGTTTTGCTTCTGGTAATAAATCACCTACTCCAAGTTTACTATCGATATCTGAAAAAGCTCTTAATTCTCCGAAAGAATGGTACGCAATTTTTGGTGTTCCTTCCGCCAAACTTTGGAAAGCAGCCAATTTGATATCTTCTCTTTTATATAAATCCCAATATTTTTTTGGTGCTACAAACGGTAAATGTGGTTTTTGAAAACCAACTCCTAAGAAAAATGGTTTGTTAGATTTGTTTAATTTTTTCAATTTCTTTATTGCATCCAAAGTATACAAACCGTCTTGGTACATTTCATCTGGACCTTCGATACATTCAGTACTCGGTTTTAATTTTTTAAACACATATTGACTTTGCTTCCCATAACGTTTTAACCCTTTTGCAATGGCCTCTTTTTTTAATTCAGTCATGGTACTTTTTGTCTCTGGATTTTGATAAAACGCAAACATCGGCTTTCCATATTTCGAAGGATAATTCTCTGGTAAAGTATGTGGTACAGACCAACTTTTCCCATCGTGTCCTTTTGAAGAGGAACCTTTGTGGTAAATTTTACCAACCGCAGTAGTTTCGTAACCTTGAGAAATTAAATACTCTGGCATGGACAATAAATTTGGCGCCGATTCTCTAAAATTTGTATGTAAATCCCACACCTTTGTATTGTCAGGATACATTGCCGTCATGATACTCGCTCTTGAAGGCCCACAAACAGCTTGTTGTACATTTGCATTTTGAAACAAAACACCCATTTTTGCCAAACGGTCAATATTTGGTGTATACATTTGCTTTTCTCCATACGCAGCAATCAATGGTTTCAAATCATCCACTGCAATGAACAAAATGTTTTTTGCCGTTTTTTCCTTTTTTATTGGATTCTGTGCCTTACATGCCGTTAGGCTCAAGGCAAAAACAAGTATTATTTTTAATATTTTCATTCTGTTTATTTTTTCGTTAATAAATCCTGAACTGATGCTTCTCCTTTGTGGTCTACGATACTTCCAAAATCAGTATCCGTAATTTTTCTGAATTCCACCAAACTTTGATCATTTCCATGTTTTTTCATCAAATTACTCAATTGACTTTTTAAATCAACGATTACTTCTTTGTAATTTGGGTCGTTGATGATATTATTCATTTGAGAAGGATCTTTTTCCAAATCGTACAATTCCCAAACATCAATATTGTAGTAAAAGTGTGCTAAAGTATATTTTTGAGTTCTGATACCATAATGTGGTTGTACGTGATGCCAAAATGGAAACTCATAATAATGATAATACATTGCTTGCTCCCAATCTTTCGGTGTATTTCCTTCCAATACCGAAGCAAAACTTTTCCCATGCATTTTTTGTTCATTTTTTATACCCGCCAACTCTAATAATGTTGGAGCAAAATCAACATTCGTAATGATATCTTCATTTACAGATCCTGCTTTTACTTTTTTAGGGTAACGTACCATAAAAGGCATTCTTAAAGATTCCTCATAAATAAATCTCTTGTCAAAAAAGCCATGATCCCCTAAATAAAATCCTTGATCAGAAGTTAAAACAACAATTGTATTTTCTTCTAAATTATTTTCTTTCAAATAACGCAATACCTTTCCAATATTATCATCAACTGATTTTACACAAGCCAGATAATCTTTAATATACGTTTGGTAACGCCATTTTCTAGCATCCTCTGGTGACATTCCTTCTGGCGAAACAATTTCACCTGGTTTTGCTCCGTAAAAATCCCATTTTACTTTTTCTTTTCCTTTCAAACCTTCCGGTCTTTTCAATTTCATATCTCTTCTACTAAAATATTCCATTGTCATTTCTGAGTCACCAGCCGTTAACTCTCTTCCTTCATAAGTATCATTGAATGTTGCTGGATAAGGCATATCAATATCTTCCCATAACTGCTCGTATTTTCTATCTGGTTCCCAAGGTCTGTGTGGCGCTTTGTATTGCAATAGCATCATAAAAGGTTTTTCAGAAGTTTTATTTTCTTCCAACCAATCAATAGCAAAATTGGTACTGATGTTCGTTGCGTAACCTGATTCTTTTACTTCTGTTCCGTTTTCATTGTAAACCGGGTTCCAATAATGACCTTGTTGCCCCGCTGCTGCATGATATTTATAAGAATCGAAACCTTTTGGTTCTGAACCTAAATGCCATTTTCCAAACAAACTGGTGTCATAGCCATTTTTTTGAAATTCTTGAGGGAATGTCCATTTGTTTTGATCAAATCGGCCACCGCTTTCGTTTTTATAATACCCATTCACATGACTGTAATCACCTGTTAATATCGCAGAACGACTTGGACCACAAATAGCATTGGTACACAATACATCTTGAAAAAGCATTCCTTCGGCTGCAATTTTATCAATATTAGGGGTAGGTGCAATTTCTTTATAAATCCCACCGTAGGCACTAATTGCCTGAGTTGTTAAATCATCAGCCATGATATAAATTACATTGGGCTTTTTTAGAGTTTCTTTTTTAGCTTCTCCACAAGAAGTTGCTGTTAAAGAAACAGTCAATGCGAAAATTATCGCAGTACTTATTTTTCTAAGATTTTTCATAATTAATCTTTTAAAATTATTCTTTCTTTTACATTGATATCAATAGATTTCAAACTTTTATCCGCTGATGAATTCCCAACCATAATGGTAAAATCACCTGGTTCTACACAGTATTCCATATTGATATCATAAAATGCCAAACTTTCAGCATTGATAGACATGGTAACCATTTTAGTCTCTCCTCCTTTTAACGAAACTCGTTGGTAAGCTTTCAATTCTTTAACTGGTCGAGTTACACTGCTTACTTTATCTCTGATGTACAATTGCACAACTTCATCTCCAGCTATTTTACTTTTGTTAGAAACCTCAACAGAAACTTCTACGGTTCCGTTAGGAGTCAATGTTGTTGCTGATACTTTTGGTTTTGAGATTTTAAATTTCGAATACGTCAACCCAAATCCAAATGGATGTAATGGTGTTTTCTTTTCTGTATTGTATTTATGGATATACATGGTTGGTTTGTGGTTGTAAACCATTTGTAATTGCCCAACCGATCTTGGAATTGTTAATGGTAATTTCCCACTAGGATTTACCTCTCCGAATAATATTTCAGCCGTTGCTTGTCCTCCAAATGCTCCTGGTTCCCAAGTATTCAAAACTGCTTTTGCTCTTTGTTCCAACCAAGGTTCTGCAATTGGACTTCCACTTACATAGACAACAATTACTGGTTTTCCTAAAGCCAATATTTTATCAGCTAGCTTCATTTGTTTGCCAGATAATTTCAACGTTGCTCTATCAATATTTTCTCCCGTAGTTTTATTTGGCCAATCATGACGAAAAGAATTCTCACCCAAAACCAAAACAGTGATGTCTGCCTTTTTAGCCAAAGCCGTTGCTTTGTTTATAGCTTCTTCTTTCATTTTTCTAGATCGATCTCCAGAATCGAAATAAGAAACTTTGTAACCTTTTTCCTCACCCAATTTTTTAATTCCCTCGTACATGGTAATAATGTTTTTTTCAGGTTGCGGTGATACCCAATCTCCCAAAGTAGTTTGGTTATTGGCATTTGGTCCTGTTATAAAAATTGATTTTTTTGTATTCGATTTTAGGGGTAGAATTCCTGAATTTTTTAATAAAACGATTCCTTTTCTAGATTGCTCTAATGAAGATTCTTGATGTTCTTTATTGAACAAAACATCTTGATGAGAACCTTCTTCTATAAATGGGTTTTCAAACAATCCCATTCTGAATTTTGCCTCTAAAATTTTTGCACAAGCCAAATCAACTCTAGCTTCCGGTAATTTTCCTTCATTTACCAATTCAACAACATATTCTGCAAAATGAGGTCCGTGCATGTGCATATCCAATCCAGCGCCAACAGATAATTGCGTTGCTTCTTTAAAATTATTTGCCACATGATGCCAAGTGTCAATTCTAGAAACATCATTCCAGTCACTCACATAAAAACCGTCAAAACCCCAACGATCTCTTAACAATTCTGTCATCATATGTTTGTCCATATGTGCAGGAATTCCGTTTACTTCATTATGAGCAGCCATGATTGAAAAAATATTTGCTTCTTTAACCGCACGTTTGAATGGAGGTAAAAATATTCCCATTAATGTTCTGTAAGAAACATCTGTAGGAGAAGCATTCAATCCATTCAAAGATTGACTTCCAGCTACCAAATGTTTTACACAAGCAATCACATTTTTATTTCCAGAGAAATCATTCGACTGCATTCCTTTAATAGTAGCTACTCCCATATTTCCAACTAAAAATGGATCTTCACCAAAAGTTTCTCCGGTTCGTCCCCAACGTGGATCTCTCAGTACGTCAATATTTGGTGTAAAAGCCCAATGAGAACCTGTTGCACGCATTTCTGCTGCAGTTTGCGCACTTACTTTTTCTAACAAAGCATCATCCCAAGTTGCCGCTTGTGTGATTGGCGAAGGATAAATTGTTGATCCACTAAACAAACCATTTCCGTGGATGGCATCGATACCAATTAATAATGGAATTTTAAAACGAGATTTCTGTGCCAAAGACTGTAAATAATTTGCTTCTTCCACAGTAACCACATGTAAGAAGGAACCTATTTTCCCTTCTGTTGTCATTCTCTCCAAATCGGAAACTCCTAAATTTGGATAAAACCCACGTGCATCATTTTTATCTAGTTCTTCTTCAGTTAAATCTTTTTGTGCTGCTTTGATGTGTTCCAAACCAACATATTGACACATTTGCGCTACTTTTTCTTCCAAGGTCATGCGAGACATCAAATCTGTCACACGCTCTTTTGCAGACAATTTTGTAGAAGTATAGTCTAACTTTGAATTTTCTTTTTCACAAGAAACCAAGTTCATTACGGTTAGGGCTGCTATTGCAACAATTTTAATGGATGTTTTTCTCATTTTATAAATTTTAATATCCTGTATTTTGATCGGAATTAGACATGTTATTATTCCCAATAATTTCATTTGTAGGGATTGGGAAATATTTATTTTTTTCTATTTGTTCTCCAGTAACAAAAGACAAGTCTGGGTTCCATATATTGTGAAATTTTGTTTTGTTTTTTGTGTCGAACAAATCGGAGCCAGTCATCAAAGCATGCCTTCTTTCCAATCTGATTTCCAAGAAACTCTTACCTCCAGACTGCTGTCTTCTCAAATCGAACCACTCGTGTCCTTCACCAAGTAATTCGTAAATTCTTTCTTTTAAAATTCGATTTCTTAGATCATCCCCACCTGCCATTGCATCAATTCCAGAAGCGGCATACAAACTTACATCTGCCCTATCTAAAACTAATTTCACATAAGATTTTGCTTCCGTATAATTACTTCTTTCATTTTCAATTTCAGCCAACATCAACAACAAATCTGCATAACGAAAAACAATTCTGTTTCGTTCCGAGTTGATTTTAGTATTATCCGATTCTTGGTATTTTTTCAAGTAATTGATGGCAAAACCTCCTGGAAATTGAACAGGATATAATTTTCTTTTTTTGAAAGGAGCAACAATTTCAGTATACTCATCTTTTATATAAGTTGCCTCAATTCTAGGATCTGGATGTGTTGCATTTATTCCAACTCCATAATCCAAATAATGATCATGTAATGCCAAACGATTAATTCGAACCTGCCCTCCTTGATTTCTTTGATTGTAAATTGACTTTGCTGGAGACATGATTGTTGAATGCTGTCCACTTTTTGTAGAAGTACCTCCAGAGGTATATTGCAGTTCGAAAATTGCTTCTGCAGTATTCTCGTTACCTTCTGCAAATAAATCAGCATAATTTGGCAGTAATGAGTAAGCATCTGCATCAAACACCAATTTGGCATGATTGTAAGCCAAATCCCAATACTCACTTGCCGAACCAGACAAACCTGTTTCAGTTGCCATGTTCATATAAACCTTTGCTAAATAGGCATGCGCTGCATAGGAGATAGGTCTACCAACAATATAAGTTTGACTAGGTAGTTCTGTAGATGCAGCAGTTAAATCAGCTATAATTTGATCGTACAATTCTTGCTTTGAAGCTTTTGCCAAAAACAAAGTAGCTTGTACAGCAGGCTCCGTTCTTAAGGGAACTTCACCCCAAACCCTTACCAAATCAAAATAAGTTAGCGCTCTTAAAAAATGCCCTTGCCCTAAATTTCTTTCTGTAGTTCCAAAACCTCCTCCAATTTCATTCAAATTTTTAATCAAATGATTGGCATGATCTATGGCACTGTAAATCTCTACCCAAGTATCATAAAGTGATTTTGAAGAAGGAGAAATATCAAATTGCCCGAACTCCAAACCTTTGGCTCCTGTACTAGAAAAATAAGGATTGTGAGCTGTTGTCATTTGCAGAAAATTTCCTCCTTGATAAAACTCAGAAGCATATTTAGCATACACTCCATTTACTACTTCTTCAATAGATTCTTCTGAAGCATACAAAAGTTCTCTATTCAAAGCACCTAATTCCGCTAAATCGTCATTTACTTCTAAAATTTCATCACATGAAACTAAAAACTGTGTACAAACGAATACTATTATATATATATATTTCATAATACTAATTTTAAAAAGTTACGGCTCCACCAATAGTTATTGTTCTTTGTGTAGGTGGCGATGCAATATCTACACCTGCTACACCTGGCGTAAATCTTAAGGATGAAATCTCTGGATCAACACCAGTATACTTTGTCCATGTGTACACGTTACTCATAGAGGCAAAGACTTTGAATTCTGAAATTTTACTTTTGTTTTTTATAGGAACTGCATATCCTAAACTAAGTGATTGTAATCTTAAATAACTCCCATCTGCAACGGCTACATCCAATACTCCAACTTCATTAAGCATGGCTTTTTCCAAATTAACTGCTGGATAAATCCCATTTGGATTGACTCTTGAATACCTATTTTGTTCGTAAGCTATTCTTACATTGTTATACCTGTTTTCTCCACTATAGTGTTCTGTTAAAAAATTGGCATTGTAAATATCATTTCCTTGAACTCCGTAGAAATTGGCATTTAAAGTCCATGATTTATAATTAAAATTTGTTCCGAAGGAATAAATAAAATCAGGGTTTGGATTTCCAATTACCACCTTGTCTTCATTGGTGATATTTCCATCACCACTTTTATCTACTATATTATAAAAACCTTCAACAGCTATATCTCCATTAACGGTTGGTGCTCCTGCAATGATATCAGTTTCTGTTAAAATTCCATCCGTTTCGAAACCAAACAACAATCCTGGTGCTCTTCCTTCTAAATATAAATTCATTGGAACAGTATTGGTATTGGATACCTGAATAGGTCTTCCATAATAACCTACAAATTCACCTTCAGACCCGAACTGTCCTTTTTCTAAACCTAATCTTTTAATAATCGGCTCATTGTAAGAATAAGTTCCAAATACATTCCATGTAAAATCATTGGTTTTTAAAATATCACCGCTCATTGCAATCTCAAAACCTTCATTAGAAATAGAACCTTGATTTACAACAATGTTATCGTCTCCTGAGCTACCACCAATACTTAAGGTGTTTAATAAGTCATCGGACGTTTTACTGTAGGCATCAATATTCATAGAAAAACGACTATCAAACATTTCACTATCCAAACCAATGTTGAATTGTTTTTGAGTTTCCCAAGTCAAATCTACACTCGCAATATTTGTTTTTTCAAATGCTTGTTGTAAAGCCCCGTTTGTTGCGTAACCCTCTGGAGAAATTCTATAATTAACCGCAGTTAAATTATTTCCAACACGTTGATTTCCTGTTTCTCCATAACCCAATCGTAGTTTTAACTGATCTATTTTCAATTTACTTGAATTGAAAAAAGGCTCTTTATGAATTTCCCAAGCCAAACTTAAGGCAGGAAATAATCCAAATCTATTGTCTCCAATAAACTTGCTAGACCCATCATATCTTAAAGACCCAGATGCTTTGTACCTGTCTTTATAAGCATAGGTTGCTCTTCCTAAGAAAGACAATAATCTTTCAGGACTGTAATTGTAAACTGTAGCTTCTATGATGGTAGCTCCATAAAAGTCTCTACCTCTTTTTAACTGACCTTCTTGAGTATAATTAGAAGCCCTTGTGTAATTTTTTTCAGAATTAGAATTGGAATAAACCACACCTCCTAGTAAAGTATACCTATGATTTCCTTTTCTTTTTGGTCTGAAAAGAATTGTTTGGTCTATATTATAAGTGAACCTATCCAATTCAGAAAAAGCATAACGACCGTCTCTAGAAAAACCAGCATTAGTTCCAACTCCTTGCCAAATATCTAATTCTCCTTTTCTATAATCTCCTCCAAATTTTAAATTGTAAATCAATGATTTTGTGAATTTATACTCTACAGAAAAATTTCCGATCAATCTATTTTCTGTTGAAATATTATCATATTCATCAAACCATCCTCTTGGACTTAGACGAAAACTTTCATCTTCAAGTGGTGCAATATCTTCTCTTAACTCAAATGGAAAAGCATCATTTACATGTCGATATACCGATTTATCCTCACCTGCATTGGCACTACTTCCTCCTGTCAAAGAATTTTTTGAGTGCATGAAGGAAAGCTTTGCTCCTAATTTTAATTTATCATTAACTCTATGATTCACATTGGCATTCCAATCAAATCTATCTAAATAAACATTGGAAACAATTCCTTCTTTCGACAAATGACCAAAGGAAGAATAATATTTTGTTTTTTCATTCCCTCCTGAAATAGTCAACCTTGTGTTTGTAGAATAGGTTGCTCTGAACAAACTTGACCAATTTCTTGGCTCATAAACTCCTTTCACATCCGGATTCCCATCATTGTCATCATCATTTCTAGACATAAAATTATACAAACCATCTGATCTTAACACAAAAGGACTTTGACCAACAGGAAATTGATATTCAGGACCCGCAATTGAATTTGGATCTTCTTTGTATTTATCATTAATATGCGTTACAAAATCTTCCGTATTCAACATGGAATAAGGTAAAATGGCGCTTCCAATTGATGAAGAACTTGAAAATTTAATCTTAGGTGCGCCAACACTACCTTTTTTTGTTGTTATTAATATTACTCCGTTAGCACCCAAAGAACCGTAAATTGCAGTTGCTGAAGCGTCTTTTAAAACTTGGATAGATTCAATATCTTCTGGTGCAACACCACCAATACCACTTTTACTGGTTGTTTGAAAATTGGTAGGATCCGTTAAAAATTCTTGTGAGCTATCCATTACAATTCCATCAATTACATATAAAGGTTGGTTGGAGCCACTCAAACTAGAAACTCCTCGAATGTTAATTGAAACTGCCGCTCCTGGCTCTCCGTTAGAAGTTACATTTAAACCAGAAGTTCCTTTTAGAATTGATTCAACTGCTACAACACCAGCTTTATTTTCGGGGTTAGGATTTACTGTGGTAATTGAAGCTGTAACATCGGATTTTGTAGAACTACCATAACCAACAACAATCACTTCTTCTATTTCTTCTGTACTATATTGTAAAATAATATTTAAAGATTTTTTTATTCCTACTTTTGCTTTTTTAGTTGAAAAACCTAAAAAGCTAAAGGTTAAAACAGAATTTTCATTCGGAACTTTTACAGAATAATTCCCATTGAAATCAGTTGTAGTTCCTTTGTTAGTTCCTTCAACAATTACGGTTACACCCATTAAAGGAATTCCGGAAATATCTTTTACAATTCCCTCAACTGTTTTTTGAGCGACCAAAGAAATGGTGCTAAAAAGCAATAGAACAATGATTGTGAATTTTTTCATAATACTGGTTTAAGTTTGTTTGTGTTGCTAAATTAGTTCTACAACAAGATTTTAAGGTATCCTCATAATCACAAAGGGTACAATAATCGTCAAACCCCTACAAATCAAAGGATCTACAGGGCTTTAAATGCTATTTATTTACTAAAACCGACGTATTTTGAACCCTTTATTTTTCCGAATTTTTAAGACTATCAACAAAAGAACTAGGTGAAACACCATAGAATTTCTTGAAAGATGTACTGAAATACTTAGGGTTTGAAAACCCAGATTGATAGGCTACTTCCTTAATTGTAACTCCTCCTTTTATCAACAAATTTTTAGAAAATTTTAGTTTGGTATGAATGATAAAATCTTGTGGTGAAAGATCTATTAAGTTTTTTAATTTCATGTATAAGGAAGTTCTACTCATACCTACAGCCTCACATAATTCATGAACAGAAAAAGAAGTGTTTTCAATATTTCCAAACAATATATTTTCCAAATTGGTCACAAATTGCTCGTCTTTTGAATTTCTATATTTGACAGCTTCATCTTTCTCTGACTGGTGTATGTACTTTTTTCGAAGTTTGCTTTGCCAACTTAAAGTGTTGGTAATTTTTGCCAACAACAAATTTATATCCAAAGGTTTTTCTATATATTCTGAGATACCACTTTCAATACTTTCAATTTTCAATTCAGAATTGTTTAAAACCGTCATCATAAAAACAGGAATATGATTCAAGTTGATATCTTCTAGCAGTGCTTTGGACATTTGCATACCATCCATTTCTGGCATAATTAAATCTGTTAAAATAATATCGGGGAAAATTTGACTCGCCATTTCCAAACCTTCTTTTCCATTAGAAGCTTCATAAACTTGTAAATAAGTTCCTAAACTTTTAGAAAGTAATGCTCTTAATTCATTGTTATCTTCAACAATTAATATTTTACGATCACTATACTCCTCAATATCTGATTGCTCATGGATAACAAATTCTTGCTGAAATTTTTCATCCAACACAACAGATTTCTTATAATATTTAATTTGATTTGGAATTACTACGCTAAACGTGGTTCCTTTATTTTCTTCACTAACAAAGGAAATTGATCCGTTAGATTTCTCTACCAATGATTTCACCATCATCAACCCCAATCCTGTTCCTGGTTTTTGACTGTTAATTACATTTCGAGCTCTATAAAATCGTTTTAAAATAAATTTCTGTTGATCCTTTGGTATTCCTATTCCTGTATCGGTGACTTGAATGAGCAACTCATTAGGATGCTTCGTTTTATTTAAATAAATTTTTATTACACCTCCCTTTTGAGTGTATTTTATAGCATTAGATATCAAATTAAATAGGATTTTATTTAAAGTTTCTTTGTCAAAATAAAAAACTTCATCCTTCCAATTATTAGTTATGGTCAAATTAATTTCTTTTTCGGAGTATAAAGGTTTAAAATTTCTAGCCAGTTCTCTTACGTGTTTTTCTATATTAATTTTACTAATATTTTTTAGTAAATTAGAAGCAGAAGTTGCTTTTCTGAAATTCAACATTTGTTCAAACAAAGCATTCAAACGCATAATTGTTTTTTTAACCTGGTTTTGAGAATCTGATTCTATATTAGACTCTACACTTTCCAATGAAGAAAGTAATATTGTAAGTGGTGTTCTTATTTCATGGGTTAAATTGTTAAAGAACTCAATCTGTTCATCCGAACTTTTTTTGTTAACAATCAATTGGGTAAAATAAATTGTCACAATAAAAAGCCCTACAATGAAAATAAAATAGATAATATAGGCCGTAGTTGTTGCCCACCAAGGATTCAGAATTTTCAATTTCATAATTCTTTCTTCACCCCATTGTTCAAATTTATTGGCTGCTTTCACTCGAAAAACATAATCACCCGCATCTAAATTTGTAAAATTTACCTGCGTGCTTTTACTGGGATGAGACCAAGTTTCAGTTAAACCATCCAACTTCCAAGTATATTTTATTTTTGAAGAAGAATTATGCAATACGCCAATATAATTAAGCGTAATGGAGTTGTCTTCATACGCCAATTCAAGCTCCTTTTTCGTATTTATATGTCCATTTAACCGTTTGTCGTTTGGAGCAACTACTTTATTGTAAATACTAAACTCGTCAAATACAATTTTTGGGGTTGTATTGTTCGCTTTTACTTTGTCTGGATCTAAAAAAGTTAAACCTTCAGTACCACCAAAGGCGATTGTGTTTTCATCAATTTTTTTAAAACTACCATAATTAAATTCGGTACTTGCCAAACCATCATTTTTATCGAATACATGAATAATAGTATCCGTATTTGTAACTTTAATTCGTGCTAGACCATTAGTAGTACTTGTCCAAATTTCATTTTTATCAATTGGAATAATTCCTTGAACTATATCAGAAGGCATTCCACTATTCATATTTAATTTCGATACTTTTTCGGTCTGAAAATCATAAAACAGCAATCCTGATCCATTGGTAGCTAACAATAATTTATTAGCATCCAAAAATGAAGCTGCATTTATTCTAAAATATTTTAATTTATTTTGCCCATTATCTAAAGCTTCTATTGATTTTATAGAATCATTTTGCTTATCAATAATTTGCACTCCATATCTACCAGAAATTAAAATTTCTCCAGAATTTCTTTCAACAATTGATTTCACATCTTTAATCGGATAAGTAGTTACTTTTTTGTTCGCAGAAATTTTCACCAAGTCCTTACGAATTCCTCCAATCCAGATATTACGTTTACTATCTTTAAATATGCTGTAAACACTAGGAAATGGCACTCCATACTCTAAATTTTTATTTAACCTTTTAACTTTTAATGAATTGATATTTATTTTAAAAACCCCTCGATTATAGGATCCTACCCACATAAAATCACCATCGCTTTGCAATGCCAAAACAATCCCTAAATTCCATGGTATGTGTTTCCATATATTTTTTTTGGGTTCCCAAATACTAACTCCATTTTTGGTACCAAACCATATTCTTCCTGTTTTATCAATTTCAATAGACCTAGAAAAATTATTTTTAATACTATTTGAAACATTCAGTTTGTGTTTTATTTTTTTAAAAACCGATTTACTTTTATCTAAAAAATTAATCCCACCTCCATACGTAGCAACCCAAAGTATTTCTTCTTGATCTATTAAAATATCGTAAACTCCATTGCTACTTATACTTCCGTTATTATCTACATTATGGCTGAAATGATTTATTTCCTGGTAGTCATTATTCAAATGATAAACCCCATCACCATCGGTTCCAATATAAAATTCACCATCCTCATCTTTTAAAATTGATCTTATGGCATTGTTCTTTGAATAATTTTCTGAAATTTTTATTGTTTTAATTTCTTTAAATGCATTATCAACTTTTAGAAGCCCACTATTTAAAGTACCTAATAAATAATCACTCTTGTTTCTACAGATGGATAAAATTCTTAGGATATTTTTTTTATATGGAATAGAGGAAAAAGAATTTTTATCATAATCATAAATAACCAACCCACTTTCAGCTCCAATAACCAATTTATTTTTGGGACCCGCCAAAATGCTTTGAATTCTCAATTTAGATTTTGACGACTTGTTTTCAATGAGCTCAAAAGTTGAAGCCTTTTTATCAAAGACCCATAAACCATTGTAAGCTCCAACCCAAAGATTTCCATAAATATCCTCTGTAAATGATTTTACCAAAGAAGGTTGGACAGAACTTTGAGTACCTAGTTTAATAAATTTATCTAAAACTTCATTATATACACATACACCATTGTTTACACCCAAATAAATTTCACCCCGCTTTGAAATAAATAATTTGTTAATTCTGTTTCCTATATCACTGGGTAGTCCTTTGTAATTGTTATAAACAATTGCATAATTTGAATTGTATTTTACCACGCCATCTTCGGTAGCCATCCAAATATTTCCAATTTTGTCTTGAGCAATACCATAAATTACACTTTGCGTTAATCCCTTTTCTAAAGGCAACCTTTCGAATTCAGCAATTTCTTGGCCACTTAAAAAACTAATAAATAAAAAAAATGAAATTACTAGAGATGTAATATATTTATACATGAACTGACAAAAAAGAGGATTAAAACTGTTCTTATAAATGTACTCAAGAATATTGAGACTTTCAATGCAATCTAAAAAAACAAAATGACACTTTCAAAAATTAAAAAATTATCCCTAGAATTTTTCTTATTATTTATACTTTTCCCTATAATTCTAACCTTAAAAATATTTATTGCTGTTAAATTAATAATAAGCCTTCTAGCTATCTTTTACGTTGGTTTTATTATTCATAAAACCAAAATAAAATTATTCAAGTCTATCCAAATAAATTGGGAACAACACTTAAAAAGGATAGCCCTACTTTTTTGTGGACTTATTATTATTACCAGTGGTTTTTTATATGCAACTACTCCAGAAAAATTGTTTTATGTGGTACTTCAAAAACCAAAATTATGGCTTGCCATACTTGTAGTTTATAGTCTCCTTTCTGTTTTACCACAAGAAATTATTTATCGAAGTTTTTTCTTTCATCGTTACTCCAATCTCTTTCCAAATAAAATTCTTTTCCTTTTTATCAATGCAATTGTATTTTCAATGGGTCATTTATTTTTTCACGACTTGTTAGTTACTATGCTAACTTTTGTAGGTGGATTCTTATTTGCATTTACCTTTTACAAATCAAAATCACTCGTATTGGTAACAATTGAACACATTATCTATGGTTGTTGGTTATTCACAGTTGGAATGGGAGATCTCTTAGGGTTCCCTAGTTAAGAATATAAAAATCCTCTTGTTTTATTTCTAACAGATTTACAGAAAAACCAACCAATTATTACTAAATAATCACGGGTCACTTAAAACGATTTACCTAAATTTGCTTTACAAAATTTTAAGACGAACACTATGAGTAAGTATGATGTAGCCGTTATTGGCTCAGGACCTGGAGGATATGTTGCAGCAATTAGATGCGCACAATTAGGTTTAAAAACTGCAATTATTGAAAAATATTCTACCCTTGGAGGAACTTGTTTAAATGTTGGATGTATTCCTTCAAAAGCTTTATTAGATTCTTCTCATCATTATCATGATGCTAAAAAGCATTTTGAAAAACATGGTATCGGAGTAGAAGGACTAAGTCTTAATTTTGAACAAATGATTGCTCGTAAAGGAGAAGTTGTTAGTCAAACTTCAGGAGGAATTAATTATTTAATGGATAAAAATGGTATTGACTTATACGAAGGTACTGGTACTTTTTTTGACACTACACATATTAATATTTCTAAACCAGACGGTTCAGTTGAAAAAATTGAAGCAGCAAAAACCATTATTGCTACAGGATCAAAACCATCAACTTTACCATTTATTTCTTTAGATAAAAAACGTGTCATCACTTCTACTGAAGCACTAAGCTTAAAAGAAGTTCCTAAACATTTAATAGTTATTGGTGGTGGTGTAATTGGATTGGAATTAGGACAAGTATACTCTAGACTAGGTGCACAAGTATCTGTAATAGAATTTATGCCTAAAATCATTCCAGGAATGGATGATATGCTTTCTAAAGAACTACAACGATCACTAAAGAAACAAGGATTTAAATTCTATACAAGTCACAAAGTAACTTCAGTTACTAATTCTGGCGACGAAGTAATTGTAACCGCAGATGATAAAAAAGGAAAATCAGTTGAATTTAAAGGAGACTACACACTAGTATCTGTTGGTCGTCGTCCTTATACAGATGGACTTGGATTAGATGCTGTTGGAATAAAAACTACAGAAAGAGGTCAAATAGAAACAAATGACCACCTGCAAACAAACATTCCTAATATTTATGCTATTGGCGATGTGGTAAAAGGTGCTATGTTGGCACATAAAGCAGAAGAAGAAGGAACTATGGTTGCTGAATTTATTGCTGGAGAAAAACCACACATCAACTACAACCTAATTCCTGGTGTAGTTTACACTTGGCCTGAAGTAGCAGCTGTTGGTAAAACCGAAGAGCAATTGAAAGAAGAAGGTGTTGCTTACAAAGCAGGAAGTTTTTCTATGAGAGCATTAGGTAGAGCAAGAGCTAGTATGGATATAGATGGACAAGTAAAAGTTCTAGCAGACGCAACAACTGATGAAATTTTAGGAGTTCATATGATTGGTGCCCGTGCAGCAGATATGATTGCTGAAGCAGTTGTAGCTATGGAATTTAGAGCTTCTGCTGAAGATGTTTCTAGAATGTCTCATGCACATCCAACCTACACAGAAGCAATTAAAGAAGCTTGTTTAGCCGCTACTGATGATAGAGCTATTCATGCTTAAAAATATTTTTTTAGAAACAAAAACCATCCTTTTAAGGGTGGTTTTTTTATTTATATTATCTTATGAAAAAACCAATTCCTACACCTAGAGCTTGCTATCTAATAAAAGACAAAGCTTACGCATATTGCACTTGCAATAAATCCCAAGAAATGCCTTTCTGTGATGGTAATCACAAAAATTTAAATTCAGGAGTAAAACCCTTATTGTTTAAGGTTCCTGAAAATGAAAAAGCTTTTTTATGTACTTGTGGAGACTCGAAAAACAAACCTTATTGTGATGGATCACATTAAAATAACTATACTCTCTATTTTTTGCTAAAAAACAGGTTACTTCATCAAAAATAAAATATACAATAAATATATTTCCCCCAAAAAACATTTTCGTACTTCTAGCTCTATTCTTTAAAAAATAACCTGTATAACCAATTAAATAGTTCTCTTTCTATAAATTGCTAGTATAAATATACAAGTGCTATTTCAATAAAAACAAAAAAGTCTGTCTCAAAACAAGTATTGAGACAATGTTTATAATATCAAGAAACAAAACCTCCTAATTATTAGACATATACTGAATTGGCGTCTGTTTGGTTATTTTTTTAAAAACACGATAAAACGAAGACCTGCTGTTAAATCCAGATTCTAAACCAACTCCTTCCATTGTCAAATTTTCAGGATTATTCTCTAAAATTTTCTTTGCTTGTTTAACTCTTAGCTCATTTATCAAACTTAAAAACGTAGTATTTAACTTTTGATTGATGGCGGTTGAAAGAACTCTAGGATTACAACCTAATTCTTTTGCCAAATCAAAGATTGTGAGTGATGGGTTTAGAAACAGCTTCTTCTCAATTAAAATATTTCTTATTGATTCTGGATTTATTTGCTCATTGTCAAAATCAGTAAAACCATCAAGATTTGCCTTTTTTAACAACTCAATATCTGTTCTATACTCAAGATAACTTTTATTATCAAAGATTGGATTTTGATCAAACATATAATAAATAATAATACTAAAAGCGATGACTATTTTTATTGGAAAAACTACAAATTGAATTTGATACATTGGAATCATTAACATTGCAACTATTAATAATACATCCAAAATAAAAATAAGCGTTATGAATTTATAAGCAAAAACATTACGGGTTCTACTCCTTGTTGAAAATATATTTTTAATACTCTCACTAAACTTATTGATTCTAATCCATGATACTGTAAAATAAACTTGTTGTAACCCAACATACAACCAGCTAAACAAATACATACCTTTTGGATAATTTAGAGAGTTTAATTGCTCTATATAACTAAGTTTACCTTCTGGGGATAATAGAAGAAACTGCAACGCTAAATAAAAAACATAAACCAAACCTAAAAAAGTAGCCACAAAAAAATAATTCAAAATTTTTATTTTTTTACCTGACAATAAACTTAAATAACAGTAAATAATTGGACCGACAAACAAACTCCCAGCCTGAGTAAAAAAAAACAAAACCCCTGCAACAGGAGAGATTCCTTCAAATAAAACTACTGTATTTCCAAGTAAAATAACCCCCAGCACCAACAACAACACACTTAACAGTGTATTGAACATATTGCTACTACTCTTTTTATACAACAAGGTTGCAAATAAAAAAGTTTGTAGCATCGCTATAATATTGATGTACAGCATAAAATATTTTTAAGATATAAGTATCCAATAAGGTAAGAAAATTTTCTAAAAACTGGCATGACTTATATCAATATGTTCTACCATTTTTTATACTCTTATTTTAAGTTGAACTTTTTTTTCATGTAATAATCATTAAAAAAAGAACTTTATTTTACCTGTAAATAGAATTTTACGTCACTAA
The DNA here is from genome assembly GCA_042584125.1 of Bacteroidota bacterium. Lineage (GTDB taxonomy): Bacteria > Bacteroidota > Bacteroidia > Flavobacteriales > Flavobacteriaceae > Flavicella. Next base: position 128,883 of record JBHOTE010000002.1, on the reverse strand, counting down.
AACTGAAGAAATATTATTACTCTGAATCTTAATAAAAGATAAAACCCCTATTTTTGCTTAAAATTCAAATAAAAACATATGCCTGTAGTAGAATTAAAAGAAGGAAGAAATTATTCATATTGTACGTGTGGTCATACAGAAACAATGCCTTTTTGTGATGGTACTCATAAAGAAAAAGGAGGAGGGCCACCGCTTCGATTTAAAGCTGAAAAATCTGGAGATATCGCATTATGCGGCTGCGGAAAAAGCAAGAATAAGCCTTATTGTGATGGAAGCCATAACGGATAAATAAAAAAGCACCCTATCATAATGAAGGATGCTTTTTTCATATAAATCATAATGGAATCTCTTAATAAAGAGCTTCCATTTTTTGTACTATTTTATCCAATCCTAAATTCCCTACACTACCTATATGGGTGTGTTTTACATTTAAGTCCGGCTTAAATTCACCCTTCTGAATTTTTGCACCAACAATTTTATAAGCATCTCTAAAAGGTGTTCCTGCTTGTACCAAAGCATTTACTTCCTCCACACTAAAAATATATTTGTACTTGTCATCTTCAACAATATTTTCTGTGATGATTATATTCTCTAAAGAAAACACCATCATGTCTAAACATGATTTTAAAGTAGAAACAGAAGGAATCAATCCTTCTTTTACCAATTGTAAATCTCTATGATATCCGCTAGGTAAATTATTTGTAATCAATGTCAATTCGTAAGGCAAGGCTTGTAACTTGTTACATTTTCCACGAATCAATTCAAAAACATCTGGATTTTTTTTATGAGGCATGATACTAGATCCTGTAGTTAATTCATCTGGAAATGTTACAAATCCAAAATTTTGACTCATATACAAACAAATGTCCATACTCATTTTTGCCAAAGTTGCGGATACACTAGCAATAGCAAAAGAAATTGACTTCTCTAATTTTCCTCTCCCCATTTGAGCTGCAACAGAATTTACTTTTAAGTTAGCAAAACCTAACTCTTTTGTCGTCATCTCTCGGTCAATTGGAAAAGAAGATCCGTAACCTGCTGCAGAACCCAAAGGATTCTGATCTGCTACTTTATAAGCAGCATCTAAAAAGTATACATCATCAATTAAACTCTCCGCATATGCAGAAAACCACATTCCGAAAGAAGAAGGCATCGCAACTTGTAAATGTGTGTACCCTGGTAATAAATGATTTTTATATTTTTCGGCCAATTCAATTAATAAATCAAACAATTTTTTTGCCCAATCTTTCAATTCTAAAATAGCATCTTTAGAGTACAAATGCACATCTAACAAAACTTGATCATTACGAGAGCGTGCTGTATGAATTTTCTTTCCTGCATCACCCAATTTCTCTGTCAACAACCACTCTACCTTAGAGTGAACATCTTCAAAAGAATCTTCGATCGTGAAAGTTCCATCTTCAACTGTTTTCATAATATTGTTCAATTCGTCAACCAAACCTTCCAATTCTTCATCGGTAATGGTTCCTATTGAATTCAACATCCTAGTCTGAGCAATGTTACCCAAAACATCATACTTAGCCAATTGCAAATCTAACTCTCTATCGTTTCCAACTGTAAAAATGTCAATTTTTTTATCAGTAGCGTATCCTTTGTCCCAAAGTTTCATATCTGTACTTTTTGTATGACGGCAAAGATACTCATTTCAATGCTAAAGAGAAAAGCTGAAACTTAATTATTAAACCATAGAACTTCTCTAAAATAAAAAAGCCTGAACTAGTGACTCAGGCTTTTCTTTTTAAACTATTTCGCTTAATATATCTATGTAAAATTTAACTCCATCTTTTACTTCTTGCACATAAATAAATTCATCCGCCGAATGTGATCTTAAAGAATCTCCTGGTCCTAATTTTACACTTTGACAATCTAATCTACATTGATCAGAAAGTGTTGGAGACCCATAAGTTTTCTTTCCTAAACTCAAACCTGCTTTTACAAATTCGTGATTAGGATCAATGCGAGAAGAATTCAATCGAAGTGATCTTGGTGTTACTTCACATTCTGTATTTTTAGAAATAATTTCAGCAATTTCTTTATTAGAATATGCATCTGTTACCCTACAATCTACCACAAAATCTAATTCTGAAGGAACCACATTGTGTTGTTTTCCTGCATTGATTTGAGAAACGGTCATTTTTACCTTCCCTAAAGATTCTGAAACTTTTGGAAATTCATAGGTATTGAACCAATTCAAATCTTTTAAAGCCATAAAAACTGGATTCTGATTATTTGGAATATGGGCTGCATGTCCTGGAGTACCTATAACCTTCCCATCAAAAACAACCAATCCTTTTTCAGCAATGGCCAAATCTAATAAGGTAGGTTCTCCTACAATAGCAAAATCTATTTTTGGTAAGATTGGTTGCATATAAGCAATTCCATTTTCACCTGAGATTTCTTCTTCTGCAGTTGCAGCAATTACAAAATTGTATTTTAAATCTTGCTTCTCATAAAAATGAACAAAAGCAGCAATCAAACCAACCAAACATCCCCCTGCATCATTTGAACCAAGACCAAATAATTTTCCATCTTCAATTTTTGCTTCAAAAGGATCTCTCGTGTAAGCCGCATTTGGTTTGACAGTATCATGATGAGAATTCAGCAAAATTGTTGGTTTCGACTCATCAAAATATTTATTGACTGCCCAAACATTGTACAAATCCTTTTTCACTTTCACTCCTTTGTTTTCAAACCAGCGAAATAATAAATCAGCCGTTGGCTGTTCTTCTTTTGAAAAAGATTGCGTTCGTATCAGTTCTTTTAAAAGCTCTAGGGCTTCGTCTTGTAATTTTTCTATCATGGTTTTGTTAGTTCGAGTAAATTAAAAAAACGTAGTGATTTAAATTTGTATCGAGAACTAATCCTATTTCTCGATACTATTTTTGTTGTGTGCATTTCGAATAGCTCAGTGTACAAATTTATTTACAAAGTCAATGTTGTAAATAATTGTTCCTTGTTTAGTACTACTGATGGGTTACCAATAATAACTTCAGAAACTCCTTTTTGCAAAGCATCAAAGCAGTTTTCCATTTTTGGCAACATTCCATCTGCGATAACACCTTCTTCTTTTAGTTTTGCATACTTGAAACTATTGATGTCTGTAATTACAGAATTATCATCATCAATTGATGTCAGCACACCATTCTTTTCAAAAGTATAAATTAATGAAACCTCATACTTATCAGACATTCCCACTGCAATAGTAGAGGCGATTGTATCTGCATTTGTATTTAATAATTGTCCTTTTGTATCATGAGTTATGGCACAAAAAACAGGTGTCATCCCACCTTCAATAAAGGTAGCAATGTTGTTTGCGTTGATGCCATCCACATCTCCTGCAAAACCATAATCTACATCTTTTACAATACGCTTATGGGCTTGAATAGAATTTCCATCAGCACCAGACAATCCTAATGCATTGCAATGGAACTTTTGTAAAGTTGCGGTGATATTTTTATTTAACAAACCTGCATACACCATGGTTACAATTTCCAAAGTAGTTTCATCTGTAACTCTTCTTCCATTGATCATTGTAGCCTCTATGCCAAGATCCGCAGCCAATTGTGTAGCTCGGTTCCCTCCTCCATGTACTAATATTTTATTCCCTGCTACTTTTGCGAAATCTGTTAAAAAATTCTCTAAAGCTTCAGGATTGTTTATTACGTTACCTCCAACTTTTACTATTGTTAATTTTTGTTTCATTCTATTATATATTCAAGTAGTTCTCGATACAATTTCTCCTTTGTCGAAATCACTCGAACTGACAATTTTATTTCAATCCTTCTAAAATTTTCTTTAAAACAATTTGAGCAGAATAGGTTCTGTTATTCGCCTGTTTTATCACAATAGAGTTTTCAGAATCGATTACCTCATCCGCCACAACTACGTTTCTACGAACAGGCAAACAATGCATAAACTTCGCATTATCTGTAACTGCCATTTTTTCTCCATCTATCGTCCAGGACGCATCTTTACAAGCCACTTGCCCGTAATTCCCATAAGACGACCAGTTTTTAGTGTAAATAAAATCTGCTCCTTCAAAAGCTTTCTTTTGATCATATTCTATCGTAGCTCCTTTTGTTTTTTCAGGATTCAATTCATATCCTTTCGGATGTGTAATTACAACTTCAAAATCATCTTCGTGTGCCAATGCCATTTCAGCAAATGAATTACCCACAGCATGAGGTAATGCTCGTGGATGTGGTGCCCATGAAAGTACAACTTTTAATTTTTTCTTCTCTGGCTTGTGCTCTTCAATAGTAATTGCATCAGCCAATGCTTGTAGGGGATGCCCTACTGAAGATTCCATATTTAAAATAGGAACTGTAGCATATTTAACAAAGGCAGATAACACTTCTTCTGCTTCGTCTTTTTCTTTATCCTCCAAACCAGCAAAAGCACGAATTGCAATGACATCACAATATTGAGAAATTACTTCCGCAGCTTCTTTTACATGTTCTGACTTTCCTTGATCCATGATACGACCATCTTCAAATTCCAATTGCCAACCTTCAGCACCAAAATTCATTACAATGGGTTCCATTCCTAAATTCAAAGCCGCCTTTTGAGTACTCAAACGCGTACGCAAACTGTTATTAAAAAACAACAAACCAATGGTTTTATTTTTTCCTAACTCTTGAAATTGTAATGGATTTTTCTTTAGCTCTATAGCTTCTTTTACCGTATTCTTTATACTTGGTAAATCGTGAATGGATAAATAATGCTTCATTTTGTTGTGTAATTATAAAAGCGTATAAACGTTTAATCTTATTATTTCTTTTGGCTTCTCTTTCTGTTATACAGAAAGAGTTCTTGCATACACAAGAACTCTGTAAAACTACTAATTATATTGTTGTTATAATAATTTCTTCAATGCATTTACAAATACATCAATATCTTGTTTTGTAACATTTAAAGGAGGTAAAATTCTCAATAAATTTTTATTCATCGCACCTCCTGTAAATATTTTCTCATCGTAAATTAATTTCTTGCGTAAGTCCCCTACTTCAAAATCGAATTCTAAACCTAGCATCAAACCTTTTCCTTTGATTTGCTTTACTCCTGGCAAGACTTTTACCTGTTCTTTAAAATAAGTATTGATTTCCTGAACATTTTGTAATAAATCTTCCTTTTTTATCACATCTAAAACAGCAATACCCGCCGCACAAGCCAAATGAGAACCACCAAAAGTTGTTCCTAACATACCGTACCAAGATTCTATATGCTTTGCAATTAATACTCCTCCAATTGGAAAACCATTTCCCATTCCTTTTGCCATAGAAATAATATCTGGTTTGACATCATGTAATTGATGTGCAAAAAATTTCCCACTTCTTCCATACCCAGACTGTACTTCATCTAAAATCAAGCACACATTATTTTCCGTAGTGATTTTTCTTAATTCTTGTAAAAATTCTGTTGTTGGCTCATCCAATCCTCCAACTCCTTGGATAGGTTCAATAATCACAGAAGAAACATCACCTTTTGCAATTTCAACTTTAACAGCTTCAATAGCATTTAAAGGTAATATTGTAACTGGGTTATGAGCATTTACTGGAGCAATAATTTTTTTATTGTCTGTTACAGAAACTGCTGCGGAAGTACGTCCATGAAATCCGTTTTGAAAAGCAATAACTCTTGATTTTTGATTTACAAAAGAAGCTACTTTAATAGCATTTTCATTTGCTTCTGCCCCTGTAGAGCACAAAAACAATTCATAATCTTCTCCACATCCTGACAATTCACCTAATTTATTAGACAATTCTTGTTGTAACGGATTCTGAATAGCATTTGAATAAAAACCAATTTTACTTAATTGATTTTCTAATATTGCCTTATAATGTGGATGTGTGTGTCCTATAGAAATCACACCATGTCCACCATATAAATCTAAATATTTTTCATTTTTTTCGTCCCAAACATAACATCCTTCTGCTTTTACAGGAGTTACATTATATAATGGATATACATCAAATAGTTTCATTTTTTTATTTTTTGCGAATTACGAACCTAAAATTCGAAATTCAATATTATTAAAAAAGCCGTACAAAAATAAAATTTTCTGAACGGCTTGTATTTTTTATCAATCGCAATGCGATTTAAAATGCTGTTCCTTTTAAATTCAATCCTAAAGTTTCTTCAAAACCGTACATTAAGTTTAAATTTTGAATAGCTTGTCCTGATGCTCCTTTTAAAAGATTATCAATTGCAGAATAAATCAACAAGTGATCTCCATGTTTAATTAAGGAAATAGCACATTTATTAGTGTTTACTACTTGCTTCATGCTTACGGGTACATCTGTAATATTCACAAATGGCTCGTTCACATAATAGTCTTTAAATAACGCTTTGGCTTCTTCAATTGTACCATCAAATCTGGTATAAATCGAAGCAAAGATTCCACGACTAAAATTACCGCGATTTGGAATAAAGAATAACTCACCTGCTTTTTCCCCCTGCAACAATTCTAAAGTTTCCCCTATTTCACCTAAATGTTGGTGTGTAAAAGGTTTGTACACAGAAAAATTATTATCACGCCAAGGAAAATGAGATGTTGCAGAAGGTGAAACTCCTGCTCCAGTTGCTCCTGTGGTAGCATTGATATGAATATCATTTTTCAATTTTTTAGCTTTCGCTAAAGGCAATAAACCAAACTGAATACAGGTAGCAAAACAACCTGGATTTGCTATATATTTTGCAGAACCTATTTTTTCTCTACTAACTTCTGGCAAACCGTAAATAAATTCTTTTCCTTCAAAATTCATATCTGCATTCAAACGGAAATCGTTTGACAAGTCAATAATTTTTGTGTTTTCTGAAAAAGAATTGTTTCTTAAGAAAGCTGTAGAATTCCCATGTCCTAAACACAAGAATAAAACATCAACCTCAGTATTTACCGTATCGGTAAAACTTTGCTCGGTATCTCCTAACAAATCGGCATGTACCGCATACAATTTATTTCCTGCATTGGATGTACTGTACACAAAGTCTAAAGTTAAACCCGGGTGATTTAATATCAACCTGATCAATTCTCCTGCAGTATACCCTGCTCCTCCTACTATTCCTGTTGTAATCATTTTTAATTCTTTAAAAGTGTATTTGCTGAATAATGTAAGTGTGAACTCACAACTCAACCCTAAAACTCATAATCAAATCACCACCCTTCGAAATGCTCCGGGTTCCTATATATTATGCGTCTAGCAAGTCTTTATTTACGTGATAGAAAATCTTATTTTGCATTCCGTAAATTTTAATAAATCCTTTTGCATCATCTGAAGTCCAAGCATTATTTTCTTCACCATAATCAGCGAAACCAGACCCCATTAAATCAAATTCAGAATCGATTCCTGTAACCATAAAATGATAAGGACGTAAAGTCACATACACATCACCAGTTACCGTTTTTTGAGAATCTTCTAAAAATTTCTCAATATTACGCATTAATGGCTCTAAATATTGGCCATCATGGAAATAAGTTCCATAGGTATTTGCCAAAGGCTCTTTTGTTAATTGCTGTGCTTTAGACAAAGTATGTTTTTCTAACAAGTGGTGGGCTTTGATTATAACCGTTGCCGCAGCAGCTTCAAATCCAACTCTACCTTTGATTCCAACAATGGTATCTCCTACATGTGTATCTCTTCCTATTGCAAATTCAGATGCAATTGCTTCTAATTTTAAGATATTATTCACGGGTGTATCTTTTTCTCCGTTGAAAGCTACAAACTGTCCTTTTTCAAAAGTTAAAGTAACCGCCTCTTCATCATTTCTTTTTAATTGACTTGGATAGGCAGATTCAGGAAGTGCTTTTTGAGAAGACAAGGTCTCAACACCACCAACTGAAGTTCCCCAAATACCTTTATTAATAGAGTATTTTGATTTTTCCCAATTCATATCCACACCATGCTTTACCAAATAATCAATCTCAACTTGACGAGATAATTTTAAATCACGAATTGGAGTTAAAATCTCAATTTCTGGAGCAATTGTTTGAAAAATCATGTCAAAACGAACTTGATCATTTCCTGCTCCGGTAGAACCGTGTGCAATATATTTTGCACCAATACTTTTTGCATATTTCACAACTTCAATAGATTGGAATACACGTTCAGCACTTACTGATAAGGGATATGTATTGTTTTTTAGAACATTTCCATAAACCATATATTTAATGGCCTTTGTATAATAATCTTCTAAAATATTTTTGTTGGTATGAGAAGTCACCCCCATTTCATAGGCTTTCTTTTCAACAACTTTTAACTCCTCTTCACTAAATCCTCCTGTATTTACTAAAATACCATGAACTTCAAGTCCCAATTCGTTAATTAAATATTTTACACAGTACGAAGTATCTAAACCTCCACTGTATGCTAAAACTACTTTTTCCATTCTATTACTTTTTTGTAAGCCAACGCGGCTTTAATTCTATTGATTCTTTTTCTTTAAAAACAAAGCCTGCTTGATTCTTTTCAATCGAGCTGACACCTTTTTATTGAAGCCCGTTTTCCAACCTTTTTTCTCTTTAGGATCATGCAACATTCCTGTACACAAACACATTTTACGATCATTTCTTGTTAAGATGTCGTAATTTCGACAAGCCTTACAGCCGTTCCAAAATGCTTCATCTGTTGTTAGTTCAGAAAATGTAACTGGCTTATAGCCTAGATCTGCATTTATCTTCATTACCGCCAATCCTGTTGTTATTCCAAATATCTTGGCATCTGGATACATTTCCTTAGAGTGATCGAAGACTTTCTTTTTGATTTTTTTTGCCAAGCCCAAATTTCTAAAATCGGGATGCACTATCAAACCAGAGTGTACAACATAGGTTTTATTACTCCATGTTTCTATATAACAAAATCCTGCAAATTTATCGCCCTCTAGAGCAATCACAGCATTTCCGCTTTCTATTTTAGAAACAATGTATTCAGGAGATCTTTTTGCAATACCGGTTCCTCTATCTTTTGCAGAGTCTTCAATGGTTTTACAAATGACATCGGCATATTTACTATGCGAACTGTTTGCTGTTACAATTTTCACTTTATTCCTTGACTTAAATTAATTTTTATTGCTTGTTTTTCATTTCCTTTATTAAAGATGGACACACCTATCTTTCATCTAATTAACGCCCAAAGGGCGTCGAAAAACCATTACACAAACAGCTACTAAAATAGCTGCAAATATAGGCTGAAAATTTTTGCTAAAAAAACGTAAAAGGGATTGCATTTTGATTTTGATAAAAATAGTTTCAATAAAACATTAAATTAAGGTTTTGCTATTCTCAAAAGAGGAGATATTAGCAAGATATTCGCATAGAGCGACAGCGCTTAACACAGCGGCTTTTCCTTATTGTTTTATGTAAACACTTTATTTTCATCAATGCAAATATACAAAATGTTTGTATAGAATTTATATTTATCTAACACAAGTATATTACTTTTGCTAAAAACTAGAAAATGGATTATTCTAAAGTAAAATTGATAGTGACCGATATGGATGGAACATTATTAAATTCTAACCATGAAGTAAGTGAAAAATTTTTCAAACTATTCCCTTACTTACTTGAAAAAAACATTCAATTTGTTGCCGCCAGCGGAAGACAATACGATAGCATTTTAGGAAAACTTGAAAGTATTAAAAATAACATTTCAATTGTAGCAGAAAACGGCGGTTTTGGAAAACAAGGAGATACTATTCTTTTTAGTTGCGATTTAGATTCAGAAAAAGTTAATGAAACTATATTCGCTGCCAGAAAATTAAAAAACCCATACATTGTTTTATGCGGTATGAACGCTGCTTATGTTGAATCAAAAGACAAAGAGTTTGTCACTACTTTTAGTCAATTTTACACTAGTTTTAAAGTTGTAGAAGACCTGACAAAAGTTAAAGACACCTTTTTCAAAGTAGCAATTTATGACAAAGAATGTTCAGAAACTAATATCTTACCTTTTGTAGAACACCTCTCGGAGGAACTACAAGTAATTGTTTCAGGGAAAAACTGGTTAGACATTTCTCATTTCGATGCTAATAAAGGAAAAGCAATTAGCTACTTACAAGAAAAGCTAGGTATTTCAAAATCGGAAACTATGGTTTTTGGTGACTATAACAACGATTTAAAAATGCTTGAGTTAGCAGATTTTAGTTACGCCATGAAAAACGCACATCCAAATGTGAAAGCAATTGCCAATTACGAAACAAAAAGTAACGATGAAAATGGTGTTGAATACATTCTAGAAGAAATTTTAAAGCAAAAGTAAGCTACTATTTATTCTTTAATTTGGTTTTCAAATTCCTCAATTACTTTCGCTATAGCAACATTCATTTTTTCTTCTGAGATGTCATATTTCATATCTAAGTTTTTCTTATCAGGAAACTGCTCAATCATAACTGTTTGAGACGGAAAAGCAAAATCGACACCAAGCGCTGCTGCTAATTTTACAATAGCAATGTGCAACCTATGCTTTGATGATTGTTCTCCTGCCCAACCAGGGCTTTTGAAATAAACATTCAATAAAATTTGCAAAGCAGAATCTCCAAAACCAGTGAATTCAACATTATAAGCATCAGATCGCGTATCAGGATGTTTATCAATAATTTCTCTTACTCCTTTTACAAAAGCTTCTATTAATTCTGGTGGTGTATCATAACGAATCCCTAAAGTTGTATTATACCTTCTAAAAAGTCTTAACCCTTTATTATTTATGACAATTTCTGACAGCTTACTGTTCGGAATTGTAAATATTGAAGTATCGGCAGCCCTAACTATACTCGATCTAAATCCTACTTCTTCCACAGTTCCTTCTACACCACCTCCTTCAATCCAGTCTCCAATCTGAAAAGGTTTGTCTAAGAAAATCATGAACGTTCCTATTAAATTTTTGACCGTATCCTGTGAAGCCAATGCCACTGCCAAACCTCCAATCGATGCTCCTGCTAGAACCGTAGTAATATCAGCTCCAAAAATGGTTAACATTTTTAATACCCCTAAAAAAATAACCAAACCTTTTAACAACCTTTTTAAGATAGGCATTAATTGATCGTCTAATTTACTTTCTGTTTTTTCAGAATAAGCACTATAAACATCCATTACTACAGCTACAAATTGCAAGAATACATATATCCATAATAGGGTTTGTGCAATGTGTACGCCATTCAAAATAAATGCACTTATTTCAATCTGAAATTGTAAAATCGGAACATATTTTTCAATCCCGTAAAAAACCAATAAAAGGGCAATTGGTCTAGAAAGCTTTAATAAAGATTCGTTAATTGAATTATGCGAAAAACGAACCAAGTATTTTTCTGTCTTTATCAGAATCCAGAAAATTATTTTATTTAATACATAAAAACATAAGAAGCCTAGAACTAATAATATCACAACACCCAAATATTGCCAAAGTTCAATCGTCAATATTTTCTTATGTCCAACTTGAGGAATGATACTTTTTAAATACTCAGTTCCAGCAGGATAAACTTCTCTATATATTCTATTTATATTTTCTACAGTTTCCCTACTATAATACCAATTTCCATTAATTTTCTCAACATACACTCCCGGCAATTGACCAGGAAATAAAATGTACCTGTGTCGTTTTTCAAATGAAGAAATAGTGTCTAAATAATTTGGGCTTTTAGGAAGTAATTCTACAGCTACTTTTAAACCTTTTCCATCTAAAACCTGCTTTATTTTAATAGCAATCGTTTCAGCTTCATCTTTTGATTTTCCATAAATAGTTTTCGATGATTTTTCAACATCATAACTATCCTCTTGCAAAAAATACAAATGTGTATAAACCGTATTATAAGGAGATTTCAAATTTTCATCTGCCTCTGATTGCGCAAATGAAAACGCTGTCAACAATAAAAAGAAGAATTTTATATTTTTCATAACTTTCGTAATTATCGATTTCTTTTTGGCTTATTTTTTCTAGACCCTGAAGAATTATTTTTGTTTTTGTCCAAGACACTCACAAATCTACCTTCAGATCTTTTTTTATTGTTTTTTGATTTATTTCTTCTACTTGATTTAGGCTTATCTACAGCATCATCAAAAGTATTCTTTACACGGAAATCTTTTTTGTTTTTTCGAAACTTTGGATTATCTGGCAACAGTCTATCAGCCAAATCTTGACGACCAACTTTGGTTAACGTTTTTCGAATCCAATCTTGATTTTCTTTTTTATACCAGAAGAAAAAACGATGCTGCTCGTCTTTTTCTTTTTTTGTTTTTGGAGTTTTCATTTTCTCCAATGTGTACGGATGGTAACCACTATAATAAATAACAGTTGCCACAGTCATTGGAGTTGGCGTAAATCCTTGTACTTGTTCTAATTTGAAGCCCATGTCTTTGGTTTCCGCTGCTAAATTTGCCATATCTTCCAATTCACTTGCTGGGTGACTTGAGATAAAATAAGGAATCAACTGTAAGTTCAATTTTTTACGTAAGTTGATTTTATCGAACAGTTTTTTAAACTGATGAAAATTCGAGAATGAAGGTTTACGCATCAATTTCAAAACAGGGTCAGAAGTATGCTCAGGAGCTACTTTTAATCTTCCAGAAACATGATTAGTAATTACTTCTTCTGTATAATCTTCTAATTCTTTTGGGTCTGCATTTTTATTAAATTCGGGAACCAACATATCATAACGAATTCCTGATCCAATAAATGATTTTTTTATTTTCGGATGCTTATCTACGGCTCGATACAAATCTGTCATAGGCGCATGAGACGTATCTAAGTTCGAACAAATAACAGGATTGATACAAGAAGGTGCAACACACTTGTCACATATTTCCTGAACCTTACCTTTCATCTGGTACATATTTGCTGAAGGTCCTCCAATATCTGACAAATACCCTTTAAAATCAGGCATATTTGCAACTAGGTCAACTTCTTTTAAAACAGATTCTTTACTTCTACTAGCAATAAACTTTCCTTGGTGGGCTGAAATAGTACAAAAACTACAACCACCAAAACAACCACGATGTGTATTGATAGAGAATTTGATCATTTCAAAAGCTGGAATAGGTCCTCTTTTATTATATTTTGGATGTGGTAAACGCGTATAAGGCAAATCAAAAGCTGCATCAATTTCCTTTTCAACCATTGTAGGATAAGGAGGATTGATAATCAACGTATTTTCTCCAACATCTTGTAAAATACGAGCTCCAAAAGTTTTATTTGACTCTTGTTCTATGGTTTTAAAATTTGCTGCAAAAGTTTTTTTATCCTTTAAGCAAGCTTCATGTGAGCTTAATATTTTATCCTTCCAATTTTTATTAACAGGTAATTCTTCTTTTTTAGGTCTAACAATGGATGTTTGCTTTATCGTTGTTAGCGACTCAAAAGGAACTCCTTTCTGCATCAAAGTTACAATTTCCTTCAAAGGCTGTTCTCCCATTCCATACACCAACATATCTGCACCAGACTCTACTAACATTGATGGTTTCAATGCATCTGTCCAATAATCATAATGTGTAACACGCCTTAAAGAAGCTTCAATTCCACCTACCAAAACGGGTACATCTGGGAATTTTTCTTTTAAAATTTTACTATAAACTGTGGCTGCATAATCAGGTCGAAAACCCTTATCCCCATTCGGAGTATATGCATCTTTATCTCTTTGTCTTTTGCTGGCAGTGTAATTACTTACCATTGAATCCATTACTCCTGAAGTCACCCCAAAAAACAAACGAGGTTTTCCTAGTTTAGAAAAATCTTGCAAATTATCATGTACAGATGGCTGTGGAACAATGGCTACTCTCAAACCATAGCTTTCCAACAAACGACCAATAACTGCTGGTCCAAAAGAAGGATGATCCACATAGGCATCACCACTAAACAGGATGACATCTAATTCTTCCCACCCTCTTAATTTCACCTCTTTATTTGTAGTTGGCAACCAACTTGACAATCGTAATTCTTGCATAGCGCAAAGATACACAATCTAAAGAATTGCAATACCTGTTGTAGTAAAGAGTTAAAACTTAAATAATTTTGTACGAAGTCCCTTTATACAAGTTATCAACAAAAAATATTTTTATTTACATTTCAAACAAAAATTCAAAATATCTCGTACGGTTTTTTGTAATTTTATTTTATGAAAACATCCTTCTTTTGGTTCCGTAGAGATTTACGTTTATACGACAATAAAGCTTTATACAAAGCACTAAATTCAGACGCTCTACTAATCCCAATATTTATTTTTGACACGGATATTACAGACAAACTTCCTAAGAATGATGCACGTATCAATTTCATCTACCAGCGACTGCTTGCTTTAAATCATCAACTAAAAAAAACGGGTAGAAGCGTACAGATAGTTAAGGGAAAACCTAGAGAGATTTGGACGAAATTAATTAAAGAGCATCAAATTGAAGCTGTTTATTGCAACAAAGACTATGAGCCCAATGCCATAGAAAGAGATGCTTCAATAAAAAATATTTTAAAAGAAAACAACATTGCCTTTATTCAGGAAAAAGATCAAGTAATTTTTGAAGAAAACGAAGTAATAAAAGACGATGGCAAACCCTATACTGTTTATACACCCTACAAAAATAAATGGTTAAAAAAGCTAGCTGTTACAAAAGTAGAAAGCTTTCCTTCTGAAAAATTATTGAAAAATATCTCTAAAAAAACTCACCCTTTTCCAACATTAGAATCTCTTGGCTTTGAAAAATCATCGATACAAGTAAAAACCCCCAATTTTAGTTTTTTAAGTGAATACGACAGTATTAGAAACTTCCCTTTTATTGATAAAACAAGTTATTTAAGTCCGCACCTACGTTTTGGAACGGTTAGTATTCGAGAAATCTTAAAAAAAGCACAAGAAACCAATGTCACATTTTTAAATGAATTAATTTGGAGAGAGTTTTTTATGCAAATATTATTTCACTTTCCAAGAGTCGTCAATGAAAACTTTAAGGCAAAATACAACCGAATAGAATGGAGGAACAACGAAGAAGAATTTAAAAATTGGTGTAATGGAACTACTGGATTTCCGATGGTAGATGCAGGCATGCGACAACTGAATAAAACGGGTTATATGCACAATCGCGTTCGAATGATAACTGCTGGATTTTTATGCAAACATTTATTAATTGATTGGAAATGGGGGGAAGCTTATTTTGCTGAAAAACTTTTGGATTTTGAATTGGCTTCAAATAATGGAAATTGGCAATGGGCCTCTGGAACCGGTTGTGATTCTGCGCCCTATTTTAGAGTTTTTAATCCAAGTGAGCAATTGAAAAAGTTTGACAAAGATTTAAAATACATAAAAAAATGGGTAGAAGATTTTGATGAACTCTCCTATCCGCTACCCATTGTAGATCATAAAACTGCTCGTATTAGAGCTATAGAAACTTATAAAAAAGGATTAAATGGTTTTTGAAAATAAATTTTTCTTTGCCCCACTTCTTTGCAACAATAAATCAAATGCCATACATATGTTTCTTACAAATGGCCTTGCTTTTTCGGGTACTACCAATCCTGTTTTCCCGATTTCAACCAAGCCATCATTTTGCATTTCTTCCAAGCGACTCAAAGCTTCTTGTAATTCTGGAAACTGCATCTCTTCAGCTTCCCATGAAGTTTCAAAATGACACATGATATTTAATATATGTTTGCGAATAATTAAATCTTCCTTATTCAATAAATGCCCTTTAAACACAGGAAACTCTCCTGCATTCACCAAGCTTTCATATTCCCTTACTGTTTTCACATTTTGCGCAAAACTATACCAAGAATCTGCAATAGAAGACATTCCCAAACCAACCATCAACTGAGTTTTGTTTGCAGAATATCCCATGAAATTTCTGTGTAGTTTTTTATCTACCACAGATTTATACAACGAATCTGATTTCAAAGCAAAATGATCCATACCAACTTCAATATAGCCACAATCTTCTAACAATTGTTTCCCTGATTCATACAAAGATCTTTTTACTTCATTATCAGGTAAATCATTTTCATCATATCCTCTTTGACCAACCCCTTTTACCCATGGTACATGTGCATAGCTGTAAAAAGCAATTCTATCTGGTTTTAACTCATTTGTTTTTTCAATGGTATATAAAACATCTTCTAGGGTTTGAAAAGGTAGTCCAAAAACTAAATCGTGACTTATAGATGTATACCCTATTTCTCTTGCCCAATTGGTCACATTTTGAACATTTTCTAAAGGTTGCAATCGATTAATTGCTTTTTGCACCTTTAAATTATAGTCTTGTACACCAAAACTTACTCTCGTGAAACCTAAATTGAATAAGGTTTTTAAATGCGCTTTAGAAGTATTGTTTGGATGTCCTTCAAAACTATACTCATGATTTGCATGTTTTTTTGCATGTTTAAATATACCTGAAATCAAGTATTCTAAATTTTCCGGAGAAAAAAATGTAGGTGTACCACCACCCAAATGCAATTCTCTAATTACAGGAACTTCTTCAAACAAATCAACATATAATTTCCATTCTTTAAGAACAGCATCTAAATATGGATTCTCAACTTCATGTCGTTTTGTAATACGTTTGTGACAAGCACAAAACGTACAAAGACTTTCGCAAAAGGGCAAATGTATATAAACACTTATACCTTCCGTTGCATTGGACTCATCAAAAGAGATTTTAGCAGTACGCAACCAATCATCTTGAGAGATTCCTTCCTTGTTCCAAAAAGGCACAGTTGGGTAACTCGTATAACGAGGTCCCGGAATATTATACTTCCGGATTAATAAATTATTCATACCTAATAAATATTTTGCAAAAATAAAAGCTACCATTCTTCTAATAAATGACAATTGTCATAAAGAAAAGTCTGTCAAATATAGACTTTCTTTGAAAAACAATTAGACTCTTTTAATATTTAGTATTTTTACAAAAAAATTGAGAAACCACAAATAATCCCAAATCTCCATGTCAACTTTCAGAAACCCAAATACACTAGAAATAAAACAACTAAACCAACAAGGTTGTAGTATTGACAATTTGGAGGTTTTTTGGATAACCGACAAAACAGACCTTTCTAGAATAAAAAACACTGATTTTTCTGGAACTATTAAACTTCATGAAATTTCTGGAAATAACATTGCCTTTGGTGGTATTGTTAGACCGAATGGTATTTACAATGCGTTTATACACAATTGTGAAATTGGAGACAATCCATTTATAAAAAATACAGCAAATTATATTGCCAACTACAAAATTGGAGCGAATGTAGTTATCGATAATATAGGTCATATTGCTGTAGACGGATTTACTTCTTTTGGAAACGGAATTGAAATTGAAACAATTAACGAAGGAGGAGGAAGAGAAATTCCAATGTATGACAACCTATCTGCTCAGGTTGCTTATATTTTGGCACTTTATAGACATAGAAATGATTTAATTTCTAACTTAAAAAAAATGATTTCCAACTATACCGAATCTGTAAAATCAGACATGGGTACTATTGGAAATAACGTAACAATTTTAAACTGTCGTTCTATAAAAAATGTAAAAATAGGAGATAACGCTAAGCTCGACGGGGTTGTAAGACTAAAAAACGGAAGTCTTAATTCCTTTCAAGATGCACCAATACTTATTGGTTCTGGAGTAATGGCTGAAAATTTTATTATAAGTAGCGACACCTCTATTGACAACTCCACTATTATTTCTAATTGTTTTATAGGTCAAGGCTGTACTTTAGACAAACATTATTCTGCAGAGCACTCTGTTTTTTTTGCAAACAGTCAAGGTTTTAATGGTGAAGCTTGTTCTATTTTTGCAGGTCCTTACACAGTTACGCACCATAAATCAACCCTTTTAATTGCAGGAATGTTTTCTTTTATGAATGCTGGAAGTGGCTCTAACCAGAGTAACCACATGTACAAACTAGGCCCTATTCATCAAGGAATTATGGAACGTGGTGCAAAGACCACTAGTAATTCCTATTTATTATGGCCTTCAAAAATAGGAGCTTTTACACTTGTATCTGGTAGACATTATAAAAACGTAGACTCTTCAAACCTACCGTTTTCATACCTAATAGAGTCAAATGATGAAAGTATGCTTTTTCCTGGAATAAACTTAAAAAGCGTTGGAACCGTTAGGGATGCTCAAAAATGGGTAAAAAGAGATAAGAGACATAACGATTATAAAACAGACATTATCAACTTTAATCTTTTGAGTCCTTTTACCATTCACAAAGTGGTTGGCGGACTAAAAACACTCCAAGAACTGCAAGTAATATCGGGAAAAAATGTATCTGAATACAGTTTCAGAGGTATGAGAATAAAATCAAGTTCCTTAGAAAAAGGAATTGATATTTATAATATTATTATCAATAAATTCTTAGGGAACTCAATTATCAGTAGAATTGATAACCAAGAAATTAATACTATTGATGACTTAAGAAAAATATTACAACCTAACTCTACTATCGGAACTGGTAAATGGTTGGATGTAGCTGGGCTAATATGTCCAATAGAGTCTTTAAATGATTTTCTTTGCACCATTGAAAAAGAAAAAATAACCACTTTAGGTGAAGTTCAAAAAGGATTAAACAATATAAACAAAAACTACTATGACTATGAATGGAACTGGGCAGTTTCATTGATTGAAAAATATTACAATCTTTCTATAGAAAATATTACAGCAGAAGAATATATCTCTATTGTAAAAAAGTGGAAAAATGCTGTTATTCGATTAGATAAAATGTTATATACCGATGCTAAAAAAGAATTCTCACTTTCTACGCAAGTCGGTTTTGGTGTAGATGGAGACGCAAATGAACGTCATTTAGATTTTGCTAGTGTTCGTGGAGAATTTGACAGCAATGCAACCGTAACAGAAATCCTGAATCACATAGATCGCAAAACAAATTTAGGAGATACCGTAATTGAAAGAATTGAAAAAATAAAAGACTAAAGTGAAATATTTATGGTGATACGAGTTCCTTCTCCAATTACGGAATTTACAAATAACCTACCGTCAATATAATTAATACGTTCTTTCATAAAAAACAATCCCATTCCTAAACCTTTTTCAGATTCTCCAACAAGATTTACGTCAAAGCCATTTCCATTATCATCAATCATAACACTTAACAAATCTTTAGTGTGACTTACAGATACCAAAACGTAGGTAGATTCGGCATATTTTAAAGCATTATTAATTGCTTCCTGTACTACGCGGTACAAATTGGTTTCCGTTAATGAATCAAAACGGCCATCAAAATCTGATTTATTTTCAAATAAAATATTTTTCCCTGATAGCTTTGATATTTCTTCGGTCATTTTTTTCAGTGCAGATGCAATTCCATGATCGGTTAATTCCGGAGGAGTCAAACTAAATGTCACTGCTCTTACATCTTTTATCAACTGCCCAAAGACCTCTTTTAAATTAAGAAATTGATTTTCTGCTTTTTCTTGATCTTTCACATCAATAGCCTCAACACTAAACTTCAATGCTGTTAACATTTGCCCAATTCCATCATGAATATCTTTGGCAATACGTTTTCTTTCTTCTTCCTGTGCTTCAACTATTTGACTAGCCTGATCTTTTTGAAACTGAACACGATGTTCATATTCACGTTCTTTAATTTGATCTATTTGGTTTTGTGTTTGTTTCCTCTCTGTAATATTATTCCCAAGCAAAAACAAACTCTGCTTCCCATACATTTGGTTCATTGGAATAATAGTCAACTCTAACCACAATTGTTCTTGTTTTCTTGATGTAAGCCCAACTTCTCCAATCCAAATTTTTTGTCTAGTTGCCCGCATCAAATCATGAATATTTTGTTGCTCACCCTCCTTTACAGACAACAACCTTTCAATAGAGCCTCTAACATCTTTTTGATCTATGACTAATAATTCGCAAAACTTTTTACTAAAATAAACCACCGTACCGTCTAGCTTTGTACTCGCAAACAAAGCCGCATTATCAAGAACAAAGTTCAAACTTTCTAATTCTTGATAAGCTTGCTCTTTTAATTCATATTGTTCCTTTAATTCAGCAATTTGTTTTTTATTATACAAATTAGACTTTACTAAAACCTTTATGACCTTTTGAAAATATTTTTTTATGAAAATTAATATCAAAAAAACAAAAACAATGACCAACAAAATGGACAATGCAAACTCAACATTTAAGTAAGTTAATATGATATAAAAAACTACAGGAAACCCTGAAAGCAATAAAAAAGCTCTAATCAAAAGCTTTTTTAGTATTGAAGGTACACTCGCATATTCTTTTAAGTTTTCCATGATACAAAAGTATAAAAAACTATCGATTCGATTTTTTAAATCTATTTACAAAGAAAATCTATTCCTTTTAACTCAGAGCCTTGGTAATAATAGCTAAAGATTCTTTTGAAAAAGGAATTTTCAAAGCAGCCTCATGTCCTGCATCAGACATTTTTCTCCAAGTCTTTTGAACGATGTCAATTATTTTTTCCTCTGTATATTTTCCTGCAAAAGGATCAAAATAAAATTCAAGAAAAACCAAACATATCACATCTTCTAACAACTGAGTTTCTTCGTTTCTTTTTAATTGTTTTTTCTGAAGAAGAAAGGCAACCTTTTCAATAGTTTCATTGTCATAACCTACCTCTAGCAAAATTTCTGACGCAATACTAGCATGCATCTTTTTTAGTTCCTGGCGCCACAATAAATACCCCGTTCTATTCATTTCATAAGACCTCCTAGGACTTTTCCATCGACATATATGTTGACAACGAGCAGCTAACTTAACAGCTTCGGAAGCTTCCGGAGCAAATCGATTCAAAACACGAGTCATTCTTTCTGCGTATAAAATTTCTTTAGGAAATTCCTTTCCTTCAAATAACTCTATAGTAGGATCTTCACTATTTGCTTTATCAAATAACTCAATGGCTTTGTTAAACTTTTCTGAACTCATGAAAATGGATGTTTTTATTTTCAACAAAAGTAATGAGAATTCGTCATACCTTTTTCTCTTAAACACAAAAAAGTGCTAATGAACAATCATTAACACTTTCTCTGATTTAAAATATAATTGGCTTCAACAAAATGAGCCTTTGGCTTTAGCTATTACCTATTCAGAGAATCCTAAATAAACAAAACCCTCTTCAATTTTTACTGGATATACTGCAATAGCTTCCAACTCGCCATTCAAATTCTCACCATTTTCTAATGAGAATGTTTTTTTATGTAACGGACAAGCTACTTTTGGAGTACCACAATCATCACCAATCATCCCTCTAGACAAAACCATCTCCATTTTGTGCGGGCATAAATTTTGACAAGCATACCATTTCCCTTCTCTTGTAAAATTAAATATAGCTATTTGCTTGTCTTTATATTTTACACAAGCTCCTCCATTTTCTGGAAATTTTTCAACTGGAGCTGCTTTAAACCACACATTTACTTCGTTTACATTTGGTGTAAAATATTTTTCTAATAACGCTGACATATTTTTAATTTTTATTCTTTATTACTATCTCTACAAGAGGCGCACAATTCAAAATTATATTAAATTATCAAAGAATTTATTTTGAACAATGTGCTACCTCTATCATAGAAATCAAACTATCTTTAGACTTACTTTTACTTAGCTTTATTCTCTTTACGCCTCCCAAAGTTCAGGCATTTTTTGATCTCTTAATGGCACAAAATTTAAGTTTGAATCAATTTCTTCAGAGTTTACAAAATGACTGTATCTGTTTTGGATTTCAATATTTTCGATAGCTTCTTTCCATTCACACTTGTAAGTATCAACCAACTTTGCCATCTCCTTATCTAGGTCTTCACAAATACCTAAACTATCATTTATTACAATCTCTTTTAAATATTCTATTCCACCTTCTAACTTATCTAACCAAGCCGCCGTGCGCTGCAATGGCAAAGCCGTTTTGATATAATACATTAAAAATCTATCTATGTATTTTACTACCGTTTCATTGTCAATTTTCTCAGCCAATAGCTCAGCATGTTTTGGATTTGCACCACCATTACCAGCAACATATAAATTCCATCCTCCTTCAACAGCAATCATTCCAAAATCTTTACATCTAGCCTCCGCACACTCACGAATACATCCAGAAACACCTCCTTTAAATTTATGTGGAGAACGAATTCCTTTGTAACGATTCTCTACTTCTATAGCAAAACTTACACTTTCATCCATTCCGTAGCGACACCAAGTAGAGCCGACACAACTTTTTACTGTACGTAACGATTTACCATAAGCATGACCACTTTCAAAACCTTGATCTATTAGATCTTTCCAAATTTTAGGTAACTCATCCAGACGCGCTCCAAACATATCAATACGTTGACCTCCTGTAATTTTTGTGTATAAATCATATTTCTTAGCAATTTCCCCAATAGCAATTAATTGCTCTGGTGTAATTTCTCCACCTGCTACACGAGGCACGACTGAATAAGTACCATTTCTTTGAATATTAGCCAAGAAACGATCATTAGAATCTTGAATCACTTCTTGTTTGTTTGCTGTTTCATTATAAATACTTGCAAACAAAGAAGCCATAGCAGGCTTACAAATTTCACAACCATTTCCTTTTCCATGCGTATCTAACATCTCATCATAAGACTTAATGCCCTTCATGGTAATTATATCAAATAACTCTTGACGTGAATAATCGAAATGCTCACAAATATTTTGTTTTACCGTTTTTCCAGATGCTTTTAATGTTTCATCTAAAATATCTTGAACCATAGGTTTACAACCTCCACATCCGGTAGTTACTTTTGTTTCAGCCGCCAAACCTTTCATAGTATCAATTCCTTCCTCTACCTTACAGCAAATTGCTCCTTTGGTAACAGATTCACAAGAACAAACTACAGCTTCGTCTGGTAAATCTAGTACAGAACCAATACTAGCACCTTCTCCGCCTCTTGACCCTAAAATTAAATCTTCAGGATTTTCAGGTATTGCTAATCCATTTAAGAAAATTTGATGCAACATATTATAATCACTAGCATCACCAACTAAGATTCCTCCTAATAAAGAGTTTCCATCTTTTGCTACTACAATTTTCTTATATATCCCTTGAAATTTATTTTCATAAACAATACTTTCTCCTTCTTTTTTCTCATTCAAAGCATCTCCAAAACTTGCCACATCAATTCCACTCAACTTTAATTTTGTTGACATGTCAATTGAAGTAGGCATAGAAGCTTCTTCACCAAGAATTTGATCAACCGCAACACCAGCCATATCATATCCAGGCGCTACCAAACCATAAATCATTTGATTTAACAAAGCACACTCTCCAATAGCATATATGTTTTCATCAGAAGTTTTCATATCGTTAGTAACTAAAATACCCCCTCTAGTTCCAACTTCCAAACCGCAAGTTTTAGCCAATTCATCTCTAGGACGAATTCCTGCTGAAACCAATAACATATCTACAGGTAAGGTTTCATCCTTAGAAAACTTCATACCTGAAATTACACCGTCACCTTCGATATTTTGGGTTCCTTTATTTAAAAGAATATCAATTCCTAAATCTTCTAACTTTCCTTGAAGCACTTTACTAGCATCATTATCTAATTGTCTCGGCATCAATCGTGGAGCAAACTCTACCACCGAAACGTCAAGTCCCATATCAATAATAGCTTTCCCTGCTTCTAAACCTAATAAACCACCTCCTAAAATAGCAGCTTTTCCATCTGGTTTCTGTTTCTTAATTTCATCAACATAAGCCATCGTTGCATCTAAATCCTCAATGGTTCTGTAAACAAACACACCTTCTTTTTCAACTCCTGGAATAGGAGGAACAAATGCAGAAGATCCGGTTGCTAAAACGATATAATCATAAGTATATTCCTTATCACTAATTGTTGTGATTGTTTTATTTTTTCTATGAATATCAGTAACTCTCTCGTTCGTAATTAACTCTATTCCGTTTTCTTCATACCACGATCTCGGTGCCATGCTCAAACGCTCTGCATTTTGATCTGCAAAATATTCGCTTAAATGAACTCTATCATAAGCAGGTCTTGGCTCTTCACCAAACACAATTAGTTTATAATCGGATGCTTTCGTTTTTGCAACAAATTTCTCGCAAAATTTATATCCTACCATTCCGTTTCCAATAACTAAAATTGTTTTCATACGCTTTGTATTTTTATTAACGCTACAAAACTACGTAATAATACGTATCATTACGTAGTTTTATCAGGTTTTTTTACGATGCCTGCTAATTATTAAGTATTCCACAAAAAAAAGATTCTTAAATTATTAATTCTAACAAAAAAAACAACATATCTCCTTAAGCCCATAAAACGTTAGAAATACAAGAAAGAACAACATACGAATATTGTAGAACTAACAACCAATAACACAAACTATCTTTCATTTAAAATAGTACTTACGAAAAAAATATTTAAGTATTTATACTTAGTTATCTAAAAAAACATGTACTTTTGCATATAGAAACATTTCACTTTCAAAGAAAATATTATGTCAGACTGTACTACATGTGAAAACACAAATTGCTTGATAAAGAAAAATATTAAGAACGTTAATATTGAAAAATTTCTAGTTGAAAAACACAATATCAAGTGCAAAAAATCACAGCAATTTATTATGGAAGGTGCTCCTGCTCACGGCTTATTTTTCGTAAGAAAAGGACAAATAAAAGTAGTGAAAACAGGAATTTACGGAAGAGAACAAATTGTACGATTTGCTCATGACGGAGAAATAATTGGACATAGAGGTTTTGGAACAGGCAAAAGTTACCCTATAGGCGCTTTAGCTATTAATGAAACACACTTGTGTAATTTCACGAATGAAACGCTAACAAAAATGCTGCATGAAATACCTGATCTAACCTTTGATTTAATGTTATTTTATGCAGAAGAACTAAACAGATCGGAAACCAAAGTGCGTAAATTTGCACAAATGACTGTTAGAGAAAAAGTGATTGATTCCTTTTTATACATAAAAAGAAAATTTGGACAAGACAACGAAGGATACTTCAACATACAGCTTCCAAGAAAAGATTATGCAGACTTTGCAGGCACAACAGAAGAACAAGTTATTCGAATTATTTCAAGCCTTAAAAAAGAAAAATTACTTAGATCAAAAGGCAAGAAATTAGGAATTATTAACATTGATCTTTTGAAAAAAGAAATCTCAGAACACAATTACTTTTTAGATAGCTAGTCCTTAATACAAGCCCACTTTACTCAATGCTTCTCTTAACTTTTGCATGTTTCCTGACTGCTCTAGAATCAACGTTTCTTTTTCAGTAAAATCAACAGAATAGGTTTTCGATTTATCGTAACAATAATCATACCTTCCTGCCTTCATTTTAAACGTGTTACGTGGGACACTCGAACTAAACGAAACATCCTCATAAGTCCTACCATTCCATATTTGACAACCAACAGGAAATTCAATGCAACTGCTATATTTTACATAGTTTTTATAAAAACGATATTTATAAGAATATTTGTATTTACTCAATTCGTTTGATTCTCTGAAAGTAACTTTTACAGAACAGTCGCCACTTGAATAATACACATAATCTTTCCCTTTTGTTACTGAACGTCTCGATAAAGAAACATACTTTGACTGTCTTTTTCCATAGGCATACCCGCCATAACCTTGCCTAAATTTTTTTGTTCTATAATCATAAACAAAAATTTTAGCTCGTGATTTCGTGGTATTATCAATGAAATAAGAAATATCTTTTTTACTTGATTTTATTCTATTAACAATATTTCCAATCACATCTGTAGAAGAAGTTGTTGTAACAATCGTATACTTATCTTCCAATTCCACAAATATAGCCGTTAAAGCTTCGTCATAATTTACATTATAAGACTTATTATAAGTATCAATATTCTTATAATAAACAGTTCTATCCCTATAACCTTTATCTAAATAAACGGTTACCAATTGATAGGCTTTTTTAAAATCCTTCAATCGATAATAAGTCATAATTTTCAAATACTCCAAATCTTTATTAGTCTTACCTTTTAAATTTGATTCCGAATTTTTCAAATGTTGAAGTGCCGTACTATACGAACCTCCTTTATAACTAGAGACCGCTTTTGAATAATAATTTGAAGCACGAATAATATCTATTGTTGATTGTGAATAAGCATAAGAACTAAACACCAATGCTAAAAGAATTAAAAACTTGAATTTCATAATTAGGGAAAATTTAAAAGTCAAAAATAAACATTTGATTTGGTTATGCAAAAACACAAATATTTAGGAGTTTAACGAAATAACACTAACGTCTCTTACCTCCATACTCCATTGCCTCACCTTTTCCAAAGCCATAGCTAAATCCTAAGGTAACAAAACGCCCCCTATAGGTTTTACTGTACACATAAAAATCTGGCTGATTGACTTCCGACTCCCTAACCCTAGATTCAAAAACATCTCTAACCCCTAAACTAAACACTCCTTTTCCTTTTAATATTTTTTTTCTCAAGCCCATATTTGCAAAGGCTTGGGAAGAAACAGTACCCTGAACTGTTTTGTAATCTGATTCATAACGCCCCGTAATTTCAAAATCAACATCAAAAAATAATTTTAATTTTGTTGTCAATTTACCACTCCAGCGATCAGCTGAAAAATCAAAATTTTGAGACTCTAAGCTTCCTTTTCGACTAAAATAGTTATAATTAAAGTCGCCTGTGAAAGTCAAATTTTTAGTTGGACTATATTTTGAATTCCATTCCAATCCAGTACTTTTTCTAGAGCCAATATTTTCAGAAATCGTAGTATTAATATTTTCAACCACATCATACTTAGAAACTCTATCAATTACATCTGTTGTGTTTTGATGATAAAGTCCAAAATTCATCGATATTCTACTAAAATTAAAAATACTAGAAACCTCAAAAGAATCTGTAAATTCAGGTAACAAATCTGGATTTCCTTTTCTTACACTAAATTCATTTCTAATATTAAAAAAAGGCATTAAATCCCACATTCTAGGCCTATAAACTCTTTTTGAATAACCTGTTTGAACGGAAAATATTTCTGTAAACTTATAAGAAGTATGTACACTTGGAAAAAAATTCGTAAAACTCCTATCATTACCCGTATTACTCTCAATTAGAAAAGTTCTTAAATCTGTATTTTCCATCCTTAAACCTCCTTTTAACCCAAACTTTTCATTTTCATAAGACAAGGTCCCATAAACACCTAATACATTCTGATTGTACTCAAAAACATTAGTCAACGCATCATTAGGAATATATAATCCATTACTAAAATCAGACAAAGAGTAATCATTAGTAACCTCTTGCAAAACATATTGTGCTCCAGTTTCCATTACTACTTTTTTAGAAAACGGCTTTGTATAATCTAATTTAAATGTGTACTTCGACTCCTTATAATTAGTAAATGTTTTCTGCTTTGAATTTAACCTAGAACCCAAAAATGTTGTATTCTCAAAATCCGAAGTTTGGTCTTTTCCAAAAAAACTTCCCAAAGCACTAAACAACAAGGTATGCTTCTCATCATCTTTAAAATCACTCTTATACTGTAATTCATATTTAAACTTGGGATTATTCGCATCTGTTGCTTCTTTTCTTTTCCATTTATCAGAAACACCACCATCAACTCCTTCTTTGGTGTAGTTTGTTTCTGATGGTTGCTTCTCAATTTCATAAGCATAACTTCCAGAAAGTGTTAGTACATTGTTTGAATCTATATGATAATCTGTACCTAAAATCAAATTGTAATATTTTTCATTTCGATATTCAATTCCTCCATTTTTTATAATTGTATCGGTTTGAAAATTCACATTTTTCTTGTCAAAATAACTTGGCATTTCTTGATATCCATACCCTATCTGACTAAATAAATTAAATTTCTCCGTTCTTCTATTCAAACTGATTCCTACGCTATGATTATTTGGCGCACCTGTATTTAAGGTAACTGAACCATTAACACCCTCACGCTCCTCCTTTTTTAAAACTATGTTAATAATTCCTGTAGTTCCTTCTGCATCATATTTTGCAGAAGGATTAGTAATTACCTCTACTTTTTCAATCATATCAGCAGTAATAGTACCCAAAGCATTTCCTTGATCACTTGCAATCACTGAAGGTTTTCCGTTAATTAAAATCTGAACACCTGTACTTCCTCTTAAACTAATCGCTCCTTCTATGTTTACATTGACAGATGGAACATTATTTAACACCTCTAAAGCACTAGCACCCGTACTACTCAAATCTTTCCCAACATTAAAAACTCGTTTATCTAATCTAAACTCAGTTTGAGATTTCTCAGCCCGTACTACCACTTCATCTAAAGACTCACTATTTTCAATCAACACAATACTCCCTAACAAGACCTGATCATTATTCAGAGAAAACTTTGTTATTGCTTTTGTTTCAAAACCTATAAAACTGACTTCTACATAAAAGTTTCTAGCTGTAGTCTCTAAAGAAAATACCCCGCTCTCACTAGTTACGGTTCCTATTATCGGTTTCTTATCTAAAGAATTAATTAACGCAACTGTTGCATAGCCAACAGCATTGTTATCTACAGTAACTACTTTACCTTTTACTTGAATTCTATTTTTTTGTGCACTTAATGAAGTCGTTAAGAACATAAACACAAGAATACAATAGGAAGAAAATTTCATTTGATTTTAATTTATAAACCAAAATAACAGCTTTTTAAAGACTTAAAACAACACTTAACAAACATTAACACTCACTACTTGATAGTTCTAAATCTAGGAAAACGCATTTTTAATCCTTGAAAAACTTCCATAAATTATATAAACAAATAAAAACAAACCTCAACACCCAAACCACAACAAACTAAACAACAGCCCGTTATGATTATTTACTGTTTTATATCATGTTTTTACTTGTTTAAAAGTACTTTATTTACCGTTTAAAAACTTGTTTTACACTAGACTAGACACAGGTTCTAAAACCATTATTCAAAATATCTTTGACCTATCGGTTTTACTAATCAATTCTACAAAATGAAGACAATTAATTTAAGTAACGAAAAAGCAACAAAAATAAATTTATTCGATTTTAAATCGATTCAAATGAGAACATTCCACTTAAGTTGGATTGCCTTCTTTTTATGTTTCTTTGGATGGTTTGCACACGCACCATTAATGAACTCAACTATCGGACCAGACTTAGATCTCTCCAAAGCTCAAAAAATTACTGCATTTATTGCCTCTGTTGGTGTTACTATTTTTGCAAGATTGTTTGTAGGAAACTGGTGTGATAAAATTGGCCCAAGAAAAAGCTACGTTTACTTATTAATTTTCGGAGCTATCGTTGTTGCCGGATCTTCACTTGCAAACAGCTGGGAAACCTATTTAATATCTAGAATGGCTATTGGAGTTATTGGTGCCTCTTTTGTAATTACACAATACCATACATCGGTCATGTTTGCACCCAATGTTGTTGGTATTGCCAATGCCACAACAGCAGGTTGGGGTAACCTTGGTGGTGGAGTTACACAGGCTGTTATGCCATTAATTGCAGCAGCTATGCTGGCCTTCGGTTTTGCTGAATCAGATTTATCAAAATGGAGACCTGCTATGTTTGTTCCTGCTATAATTATGTTAATTGTTGCCTACCTATACTGGAAATATACTGCTGATTGCCCTAAAGGTAATTACGATGACCTACCTAAAGAAAGACCACAAGCTGCTGAAGGCGAATCTAGTTTGTTTATGACTGCCGTAAAAGACAAAAGAGTTTGGATATTATTTGCCATGTATGCAGGTTGCTTTGGAATGGAATTATTTGTAAACGGTAGAGCAGCGACATATTATCAAACTCGTTTTTCCTTATCTGAAACTTCCGCAGGAATAATTGCTTCATTATTTGGTTTAATGAATTTATTTGCAAGATCAACAGGTGGTTGGCTAGGAGATAAGTTTTCTAAAAAAGGAGGATTACAAGGAAGAGTTAAATGGTTGGTTATTGTAATGGTCATAGAAGGTTTTGCTCTATTGTTATTCTCAAGAATGGATGCATTGCCAATTGCAGTTGCAACTATGATTCTTTTTTCTTTATTTGTTCAAATGGCAGAAGGAGCAACCTATTCAGTCGTCCCATTTATTAATAAAAAAGCCTTAGGTGCTGTGGCCGGAATTGTAGGTGCTGGAGGTAATATAGGTGCTGTTTGTTATGCACAGTTTTTACTAAGAAGTGGCTCTCCTCTACAAGATTGTTTCTTTTACTTCGGATTTGTTGTTTTAGCAATTGGACTCTTAGGAATTGGAATAAAATTCTCTGCCGAAGATGAAAAAGCCGCTGTAGACGAACAGACCAGACTAGAAAATTTAGCAAAAAAAGCGGCTTAATTACGCTTTAAATCAAAATAAAAAAAAGGTCTTACTTTACGGAGTAAGACCTTTTTTTATTATAATTTAAAACCCTCAACCTATCAAAACACAGTTTAACACATGGTGAAAAAGATTTATTTCAACTACACTTGCCCATATTATAAATCGGTAAATCAAAATATCTTTGTATAGGTTTTTAATAGAACCAAATTTAAAAACAAATAAATATCATGTGAAAACATATTGTATTTTAATACTATTGTATTCCAAAGAAGATAAATAATATGGCTAATTGTATCAATTGCGAAAATTTAAACTGTTTGATTAAAAAAAACAGTAAAGACCCTAAAATTGAAGATTTCCTGAGAAAAAAGCACACCATAAAATGCAAAAAATCTCAACAATTCATCATGGAGGGCACCCCTGCTCATGGCTTATTTTTTGCCTATCAAGGAAAAGTAAAAGTGGCCAAAACAGGGATAAACGACAGAGAACAAATAGTTCGATTTGCCAAAGATGGTGAAATCATTGGGCATAGAGGTGGATTTGGATCTTCAAAATACTATTCAATTTCAGCACAAGCCCTAGAAGACACAACGCTATGTTACTTTTCTAAAGAAGACCTAAAGAGCATCTTATTAACTATACCTAGTTTAACTTTTGATTTTATGCTGTTTTATGCCGATGAGCTTAGTGAAAGCGAAACACGTGTAAGAAAACTAGCGCAAATGTCAGTAAGAGAGAGAGTTATTGACACCTTATTGTATATGGACCAAAAATTCGGATCTACAGATAACCTTTTAAATGTCTTATTAAGTAGAAAAGATTACGCTGATTATTCCGGAACTACTGAAGAGCAAGTGATTCGCATATTTTCAACATTAAAAAAAGAAGGTTTGTTAAACGCAAAAGGAAGAAAACTTGGAATATTAAACCATACTGCTTTGAAAGAAGAAATTTCAAAACATACATTTTCTTTATCCGAATAACAAATTCTATTTTTTTTAAAAGCCCAATCGCCCCCACGGTTGGGTTTTTTTATTCTCAAAAATCAAAAAACCTATTATAACACAGATTTCATAATGATTTATGGTTTCTATATACACGTACAAAAGATTGTTTAAGTCTGTGAATACACATTCCTTAAAACAAGACTCAAATCTATCTTTGTACCGATATCAAAACACAATTTGTAAACCTTTAAAAACAACAATATGAAAACAACAATTCTAAAACTAACAGCTTTAGCAACCATAGTACTTGCTATCTCTTGTGGAGGAAAAGAAAAAAAGAAAAAAACTGAAGAAACTACTCCAATAGTAAGTTCTTCTCTTGAAATTGAAAAACCACAATTAACATTTGGATTTATCAAATTAACAGATATGGCTCCTTTAGCTATTGCCAAAGAAAAAGGATTTTTTGAAGAAGAGGGATTATTTGTCTCTGTGGAAGCACAATCAAACTGGAAAAATATTTTAGACAGAGTAATTGATGGCCAATTAGACGGTTCTCATATGTTAGCAGGACAACCTATTGCAGCAGGAGCTGGATTTGGTCGTCAAGCAGAACTAGTCACCCCTTTTTCTATGGATTTAAACGGAAACGGGATTACCGTTTCTAATAATGTTTGGGAAGGTATGAAACCTCATATTAAAAAAGGACCTGATGGTAAGCCTATCCACCCAATTAGTGCTGATGCTTTAAAACCTGTAATAACAGATTACAAAAACAACGGAAAAGCCTTTAAAATGGGTATGGTATTCCCGGTATCTACGCACAATTACGAAATTAGATATTGGTTAGCAGCTGCAGGAATTCATCCAGGAATGTACTCTGCAACTAATATTCAAGGACAAATAGATGCTGAAGTATTACTTTCTGTAACACCACCACCACAAATGCCAGCAACCTTAGAAGCAGGAACAATTTATGGTTATTGTGTTGGAGAACCATGGAATCAACAAGCAGTATCTAAAGGAATTGGAGTACCTGTTACTACCAACTATGACATCTGGAAAAACAACCCAGAAAAAGTATTTGTAATGACAAAAGAATTCGTTGCAAAATACCCTAACACAGCAGTTGCGGTAACCAAAGCATTAATTAGAGCTGGTAAATGGCTAGACACACCTGGAAACAGACCTGAAGCTGTAAAAATATTAGCAATGTCTCAGTACGTAGGAGCTGACGAGGCAGTATTAGCGAACTCTATGACAGGTACCTTTGAATTTGAAAAAGGAGACAAACGTGAAATGCCAGACTTTAACGTATTCTATCGTTATAATGCAACGTATCCTTTTTACTCTGATGCTGTTTGGTTTTTAACTCAAATGAGAAGATGGGGACAAATCCCTACAGAAAAACCAGCAGCTTGGTATGCTGAAAAAGCAAAAGACATTTACCGTCCTGACATTTGGTTAAAAGCAGCTAAATTATTAGCTCAAGAAGGAAAAATTCCTGCTACTGATATTCCAGCTACTGATGGATACAAACCAGCTACCAAAGATTTTATTGACGGGAAAGTATATGATGCTAAAGACCCTATTGGATACATCAATAGTTTTAAAATTGGAAACAAAGACAAATAAAACAAGTTATAATATACCTGGTAACACTTGAAATAACAACTATTTCAAGTGTTACTTATCAAATACTAAATTGAAAGTCAATTTCAATAAATAAAACGACAACACAATGAAAGATTCTATCATAAAAGTACTACGATTAATAGGTCTAGGTTTTTTTGAACCAGTAGTACGATTGGCTAGCGGAGAAGATTCTAAAAAAAACACCATAGAAATCCTAAAAAAAATAGTGGCACCTATAGCGTCTATTCTATTATTTTTAGGTGTTTGGTATACCGGATCGAAATCACTTTACAACACGGAAGCGAATTATAAAATTGAAAAAACATTAAAAGATCAAGGACAAGCTGAGGCTGACAAGGTGAAAGCTTGTATTGCATCTGGAGATGCCTCATGCCAACCAAACACACTTCCATCACCTGGGCAAGTATGGGCGTCTTATAAAGTTTTGTTAGCCGATCATAAAGTAATCAGTGCAGACAAAGAAGCTTTCAAAGAAAAAACCGCCGCTTTAAACAAGAAAAGAATTGCGCAAGGAAAAGAGCCAATTACCTATACAGGTAGACCTTCATTTGTTGATCAAATAAAAACAAGTATCAAAACAGTATTTGCTGGTTTTCTACTAGCACTATTAATTGCAACTCCTATTGGAATTATTATTGGTTTAAGCGAAACATTAAGAACTTCATTTAACTGGTTAATACAAATCTTAAAACCCGTATCTCCAGTAGTTTGGCTGCTATTGGTATTTATGATTGTAAAAACCCTAACAAAAGACTCAACAGGGGACACCTCCTTTGTAATATCTTTTATAAGTGTTGGTTTGTGCTCTATGTGGGCAACCCTTGTAAACACAGCTATGGGAGTTTCAACAGTAGATCAGGATTATTTAAATGTAGCCAAAGTTTTAAAACTGGGAACATTTCAAAAAATATTTAAAGTAATATTACCTGCTTCTTTACCCTTAATTTTTACAGGATTAAGAATTACTTTATCTGTAGCCTGGATGGTATTAATTGCCATTGAGTTATTAGCACAAAGTCCTGGTTTAGGATCATTCGTTTGGGAGGAATTCCAAAACGGAGCAATGGACTCTAACTCAAAAATAATCGTTGCGATGTTCGTAATTGGTTTCATAGGATTCTTATTAGATAGAATCATGTTAACGATTCAAAAATTTATATCATTTGATAAAAATGAAGGAATCTAGAAATTATGTGGAATTGCTTAAGATATGCATTTTAACAAAAACACATTTAATCAATTAAACAGAACAAAATGGCCTATTTAGAATTAAACAACGTAACAAAAACTTACGGAAGTGGAGACAACACTACAGAAGTGCTAGACAATATTAATCTTCATATAGAAGAAGGAGAATTTGTAGCCATAGTAGGATTTACAGGAAGTGGAAAAACAACTCTTGTAAATCTAATCAACGGATTAGAAAAACCAACCTCAGGAGAAGTTCTTTTTAAAGGAAAACCCGTAGAAGATACAAGTCATGAAAGAGGTGTTATTTTTCAAAACTACTCTCTTTTACCTTGGCTTACGGTATATCAAAATATTGAAATGGCAGTAAAAGAAGCCTATCCAAAGGAAAACAAAAAATTTATTGACGAACGTATCAAGGAATATATTGAAATGGTAAGTTTAAGTCACGCTATCCACAAAAGACCCAAAGAACTATCTGGAGGAATGCGACAAAGAGTTTCTGTTGCTAGAGCATTAGCCATGGATCCTGAAATGATTATTATGGATGAGCCTTTAGGAGCCTTAGACGCACTGACAAGAGGAAATCTTCAAGATGAAATTTTAAATATTTGGAACAAAAATAAAAGAACAGCTTTGTTAATTACCAATGATGTTGATGAAGGTATTTATATGGCGGATAGAATTATTCCTTTACGCCCAGGACCAAATGCAACACTAGGACCTGAATTTAAAATTAATATTGACAGACCTAGAGACAAAACAGCCTTGAATGACAATTCAGAGTACAAAAAAACTAGAAATGCAATTATTGAATATCTAATGGATATAGGAAGTGAAAGATCTGGAAGTTCAGAATTCAATTATGAACTACCTGATTTACAACCGAAAGATTTAAGATGGGATTTTAAAGCCCCACAATAACCCTAAAGAACTTTACAATGGAAACAAAAGCAATATTACAAGAAACATTTGCAGCTAAAGACGTAATGTTAGATTTAAGGGAATTGAAAAAAGTATACCCAACACCTAAAGGGGACTACGTAGTTCTGGAAGATTTAAATTTACAAGTAAAAAAAGAAGAATTCATTACAATTATTGGACATTCTGGTTGCGGTAAAACAACCATGCTTTCTATGATTGCAGGCTTGAATGAAATTTCTGGAGGAAAAATATCAGTACTTGGTTCATCTATCAAAGGTCCCGGACCTGATAGAGGAGTCATTTTTCAAGCACCTAGTTTAATGCCTTGGATGACCGCTATGGAAAATGTAATGCTAGGAGTTAAAAAGGTATTTCCACATGGGACTAAAAAAGAAAGAGTGGATATTTGTAAATACTATTTAAGCAAAGTAGGTCTAGATGGATCATTCGACAAAAGAGCTTCTGAATTATCACAAGGAATGCAACAACGTGTTGGAATTGCAAGAGCCTTTGCCATCAAACCAAAAGTACTTTTATTGGATGAACCTTTTGGAATGCTAGACTCTTTAACGAGAGGGGAACTTCAAGATGTACTGATTGAAATTTGGAACAAAGAAAAAATTACCGCAGTAATGATTACCCATGATGTAGATGAAGCTATTTTTCTTTCTGATAGAGTAGTCATGATGACTAGTGGACCAAAAGCAAAAATTGGAGACATATTACCTATTGAATTTAAAAGACCTAGATCTAGAAAAACAGTACTTGCACATGATGACTATTACAACTACAGAAAACATTTAATAGACTTCCTAGAACATTAAACTATAAAAAAACGTTTTACAAATACGATAAAAAGACATTAAAACCTGTTTTTTATCATATTCTATAGTTTAAATAGCCAATACATTTGTCAAAACAAAAAAATAAATCAACTATTTAATTTAAAATAACTCAAAATGAAAATCAAAAATTTATTATTCGGAATATTAGCATTGGCCTCAACAGGGATGATGGCACAATTTTCTTTAAGCGGTGAATTTAGACCTAGATCTGAAATGTTTGGTACTGGACAAAAAGCAACAGCTACTAGTGGAACTGCAGGCTATATTTCTACAAGCACAAGAGTTGCTTTAAAAGCTACTTACAAAACAGAAGGATACACTTTATTTACAAGTTTCCAAGAAGTTTTTAATTTTGGAGACAGACCACAAATTTCACCAGCTGGAAATGGTAATTTCAGAGTACAAGAAGCTTGGGCTGACATCAAACTATCAGAAACTTCTTCTTTCAAAGTAGGACGTCAACCAATTTCATACGATGACCAAAGAATACTAGGAGGACTTGGTTGGGCGCAACAAGCTAGAACTCACGACGCTGGTATTTTCCAATATGCTAATGACGGGTACAGTCTTAAAATTGGTGGAGCTTTAAATACACCTACAAGTGCTATATACAACACAGCAGCTGCATTTTCATATAGAAATATGGCTTTTGTTCATGCAAACAAAAAGTATGACAATTTAAATTTAAGTGCATTGATATTGTCTAACACTTACCAAGCAAATAGCTCAGATAAATCTTCTTTATTGACAGCTGGTTTACACGCAGATTATAAATTAGACAATGTAACTTTAAAAGCTAATGCTTACCTTCAAAATGGTGATAGAGTTGGAGATGTTGCAGTTAAAAGCGCTTTCTTAACAAGCTTAGACGCTAGCTTAAAAGCAACAGAAAAAACTAGCTATAGCATAGGTGGTGAAATCATCTCAGGTAAAGAAGACGACTCAGCTGCATTCTTTCCTTTGTATGGGACAAATCATGCTTTTAACGGTTTAATGGATAGATTCTATGTAGGAAACCATGCAAACGCAGGAGGACTTGTAGATATAAATGCAGGAGTTGCTACAAAAGTTGGAAAATATGCAGTTTCTTTAAAAGGACACTACTTTAAAGAGCAGTCTGGAGATAAAGACAACTTAGGTTCTGAGTTAGATTTAGTAGTTGCTAGAAAATATAACGGTTTCAAAGTAGTGGGAGGTTACTCTCAGTTCTTTGAACCAAGTGGAGTTGTTGCAAAAGACACTCAAAACTGGGCTTGGTTAATGCTAATTATTTCTCCTAAATTCCTTTAATAAAAGAACATACTAACCAAACTATTAAAACTGCCTTCGGGCGGTTTTTTTTTGCTTAGAAAAGTATTGTTCATTTTATTTATTTATAAAATTGAGACTACATAAAAATTATTCATACGTATTTTTACCTAACGCTCTAAAAACAACTTATATAAATCAGCCAACAAACTATTTTTTGAAAGATTACAACCTGTATAAAACACACAATAACCACGCAATCCACATTTATTATCCTTCTTCAAAAAAACGCTCAAACACTAAAACCACAGTAAAAATGCGGCATTTATACACATTATAATCAAGTTAAACTACTCAACAAAAAACCACTACTTAATTTATACGTATTAAATTTTAAAATAATGTGAACTTCTTCTATATTTGTATAAATTAAATAGTCGAATTTGGAAGAATCTATCAGAATCATATTAGCAGACGATCATTTATTGGTTAGAAACGGAATCAAGTCCTTACTAGAAGCAGAAGCTATTCTTAATGTTATTGGTGAAGCCTCTAATGGTAAAGAAGCATTAGAACTTGCAAAAGAAAAAAATCCCGATATTTTAATTATTGATGTCCGCATGCCAATAATGGATGGAATTGAAGCTGTTGGGCATTTAAGTGATTATGCTCCAAACACAAAAGCTATAGTTCTTTCCATGCACGACTCAGAAGAGTATATTCTAAAATCAATCAAGGCTGGTGCCAGCGGATATTTACTTAAGGACACTGGAAGAGAGGAGTTTTTAAAAGCAATTAACACTATTTATAAAGGAGGAAAATATTTTAGTGGAGATATCTCTAATGTAATCGTATCTAACTATCTTCAAAATGCCTCAAGTCCGCCTCAAGTAAGTCAGCCTGTAAAGAACTCACATGGTCTTACAAAAAAAGAAATCGAAATCTTGTCGTTAATCTTATCCGGCATGACCAATACAGAAATATCTGATAATTTAGGAAAAAGTAAGCGTACAATAGAGACACATCGTTTTAATTTAATGAAAAAAATGAATGTAAAAAACCTGATTGAATTGTCTTCAAAAGCTAAAGAATTAGGTTTTTCTTAGTTATTTCCTTTTTTTTCTGTGAATTAGCAATATCAAGGGCTCATTTAAAAAACAAACACAAAAATTACGTAATACACTACGTATTTATACGTAATTAAGTATCTTTGTCCTATAAGTTTTGCTATCTAGTCTGTGCTCTTTAAAAAGAATCTTCAAGACATATAAGCTCTTTAACTAAACAGAGAAAAAAATTAGACAACTATGTCCATATTAAAATCCTATAAAACAACCTGCTCTTATTGTGGAGTTGGTTGTGGTATTATTGTAGACAAACATCACAACGGTACTTTAAAAGTAAAAGGAGACCCTGACCACCCAACAAACAAAGGAATGCTTTGCTCCAAAGGGATGAACCTACACTATGTAGCTCAAGACACTTCGGATAGAATTTTACACCCACAAATGAAGTGGAGCAAAAATCACCCAATGAAAAACGTTACTTGGGATACTGCTCTAGATAGAGCTGCAGCTGTTTTTAAAAGTATCATTAAAAAACACGGACCAGATAGCGTTGGTTTTTATGTTTCAGGACAATGTTTGACTGAAGAATATTATTTAGTCAATAAATTAACAAAAGGATTTATAGGAACAAACAACATAGACACCAACTCAAGATTATGTATGAGTTCTGCTGTTGTTGGTTATAAAAAAAGTATTGGAGATGACAATGTACCTATTGCTTATGATGATATTGAATTAGCAGATACATTTTTAATAACAGGAGCAAATCCCGCTTGGTGCCATCCTATTTTATTTAGAAGATTAGAAAAACACAAGGAGAACAACCCAAATACCAAAATTATAATAGTTGACCCTCGTAAAACACAATCTTGTGCTATTGCCGATTTGCATTTGCAAATTTTACCTGGAACAGACGTTGTTTTGCATAATGCAATTGCAAAAAGACTCATAGACAAAAATAAGGTTGACGCAAAATTTATAAGAAAACACACAAACAATTACGAAGCATTAAAAAAATTAGTTTCTGAAACATCTTTATCTGATGCTGCCAAAATTTGTGGAATACCTCAGGCAGAAATTAAATTGGCTGCTCAATACATTGGTGATGCAAAAGGCTTTATTAGCATGTGGACCATGGGACTAAACCAAAGTGTTATTGGAGTAGACAAAAATATTTCTCTACTAAACATCTCTTTGTTAACTGGACACATTGGTAAACCGGGTTCTGGCCCTTTTTCTTTAACAGGTCAACCAAATGCCATGGGAGGAAGAGAAGTTGGAGGAATGGCGAACCTATTAGCTGCCCATAAAAACTTAGCAGACCCAAAAGATAGAAAAGAAGTTGCAGATTTTTGGGGTTCAAAAGAAATATCTCCAAACCCAGGGCTTACAGCAACAGAAATGTTTGATGCTTTAGATTCTGGAAAACTAAAGGCTATATGGATTATCTGCACCAATCCCGTAGTAAGCTTACCTGACTCCAACAAAATAGAGCGAGCATTAAAAAAGGCCAAATTTGTAGTGGTTCAGGATATTTCACACAATTCAGAAACCACTGAATTTGCAGATTTATTATTACCCGCAGCTGGTTGGTTGGAAAAAGAAGGTACAATGACTAATTCTGAAAGACGAATTAGCTATTTACCCAAAGGAATAGATGCTCCTGGAGAAGCATTACCTGATGCAGAAATCTTGTGGAAATTCGCTCAAAAAATGGAGTACTCAGGATTCAACTATAAAAATGTTAGCGAGGTTTATGATGAACATTGTTTACTAACTAAAAATACAAAAATAGATGTTTCGGGTCTTTCACATGAAAGACTAATTACTGAAGGAACTATGCAATGGCCAGTCCCTCATAACAAGCATACTGGAACACCTAGGCTTTATACTGATCATAAATTTGACACTGCAAACGGAAAAGCAGCATTCAACATCCCTACAAGCACAAAAAATTTATCGGAACAAACATCTCCCGAGTTCCCTTTAATTCTGAATACAGGTAGAATTAGAGACCAGTGGCACACTAGAACAAAAACAGGTAAAGTTCAAAGATTACTTACACATATTGAAGGCCCTTATGTAGAAATGAATGGAGTAGATGCCTTTAAAAGAAATTTAAAAGAAGGTGATGTTGTTGTTATCAACAATCCAAGAGGAAAAGTTCGTGTTCCTGTCAAAATAAATTACGACATCAGATCTGGAGTTGTATTTATGCCAATGCATTTTGGTAAAATATTAAACAGTGATTACGGTAGAGTCAACAATTTAACAAACAACTTAATTGACCCAATCTCTAAAGAACCCGATTTTAAATATGCGGCTGTTGAAATAACCAAATTCAAAAAAGAAAAACAAAAAATTTGTGTAATTGGTGGTGGAGCAGCAGCTTATAGATTTGTTCAAACCTATAGAGAAAATAATGAAACCGACAGCATTGATGTTTTCTCATTAGAAGAAACTCCTTTTTACAACCGTGTATTATTACCCGAATATGTAAATGAAGAATTAACCTGGGAACAACTTCAAAAAATAAAAAAAGGAGAATTAGACAAGTTGAAAGTAACACTACATGCAAATATCTCTATTACTTCTATCAACAGAGTCAACAAAACAATTACCGATAGCAATGGCATAATACACAACTATGATATTGTTATTATGGCTACAGGAAGTAGAGCATTTATTCCTAATGAAGCACAACTTGAACTACCTGGAAGATTTACCATGCGTAACAAAGCAGATGCTGATGGTTTAAAAAATTATTTAGACAATACCGGCCTACCACAAGAAGAGCAACATGTTGTAATTGTAGGAGGTGGACTGTTAGGACTTGAATTAGCCGCAGCCTTAAATAAGCGCAAGGTAAACATTACCATTATTCAACGAGCTTCTAGGTTAATGGAACGTCAATTAGATAGAGTTGCTAGTAGATTATTAGCACAAGATGTTAATGAAAGAGGGATACAAATTTATTTTGACAATGAGGTAAATACCGTTTTTGATGATCGTGAAATTAACAACCTATCCATCAACTTAAAAACCGGTAAAACAATTAATGCCAATGCTATTGTTTATGCCATTGGAACGATTCCAAACATAGAGCTAGCCAGAGCCTCAAAACTTACTACGCAAAGAGGGGTTATTGTCAATGAATATTTGCAAACCAGCGACCCAGCAATTTTTGCCATGGGTGAAATTGCAGAATTTAACAACTTTTTATTTGGTATTACCTCTGCTGCAGAACAACAAGCAGATATTGCCGCAAAATTTATTTTAGGAGATTTAAGCAGTCACTATAAAGGTTCTGTATTAATGAATATTTTAAAATTTGAAGATCTAGATTTATGCAGTATCGGTAATATTGAATACCCCGAAAACGACACTTCTTATGAAGAAATTTTACTAATGGATGTTAGCAAACGTTTTTACAAAAAATGTATTGTAAAAGACGATAAATTGGTAGGTGCAGTGATGATGGGTGATAAAAGTGAATTTGCAGAGTTTAAAAGTTTAATTGAAGACAGAACTGAATTATCAAACAAACGAGAAGAACTACTAAGAGGACAAAGTAATGCCGTTCCTGTTATTGGAAAACTAATTTGCTCATGCAGTCAGGTAGGTGAAGGAAACCTAACTGAGGCAATTAACGCAGGATGCACTGAGTTTACTGATTTATGCAAAACTACAGGAGCTGGTTTAGGCTGTGGTAGTTGCAAACCTGAAGTTAGAGATATTTTAAACGAACAAAAAAAACAATTGGCTTAGGTCAATAAAAAAATACAATCATGGTCAAAGATTTAAAACGTATTTTCATAAAAGGAGGAGTTTTATCACCCGGAGAGTT
The DNA here is from genome assembly GCA_042584125.1 of Bacteroidota bacterium. Taxonomy (GTDB): domain Bacteria; phylum Bacteroidota; class Bacteroidia; order Flavobacteriales; family Flavobacteriaceae; genus Flavicella. The sequence continues at coordinate 86,862 of JBHOTE010000002.1, read as the reverse complement.
AAAACAAATAATTCGATTGGCAGAAACCCTAGGTCTTAAAGATATCTTCTTTGGTTCTCGGCAAGATATTATATTACCCTTTAAAGATTCTGATAGTGAAATATTAAAACAATTTCCAGATTTAGCAATGGATGTAATTTCTGAAAGAGACTACCAAAATATAGTTTGTTCTTATGTTTCCGCAGATATTTTTAAAAACACACCTTGGCTAAATGGAGTAAAGTACTTATATATACTTGAAGATTTTAAACATGTACCTAAATTAAAAATTAACATAACAGACCCAAAGCAACAATTAGTTCCCTTGTTTAGCGGCGACTTAAATTTCATTGCCTCTTCACATGAAGACTATTGGTATTTAAATATAAAATTAGCTCATTGGGAAGAAACTGTTTATTATCCTGTTTTAATTTTTAGCTATGACATAGCAAAAATTTCAAAAGAAATTGAAGAAATAGGCACTGATGCTGATGATGTAGAAGAATTATTTGACCTAATTAACGACAGGATTGAAACCAACAATAGAACTATAGAAAAGGAACTGCAAGTTACCTATGAACCTTTTCCTTATTACGAAGGAATGAATAAAATAGGAATGAACCTATACTGGTTAGGTTTGTACTGGAGAAATAACAGATACGACATTAGCTTCTTAAAAGATTTTTCAGAATTCTGTTTAAATCATAGAGTAGGTAAAATTTGTATTACCCCTTGGAAATCATTTATTGTCAAAGGAATTCATAAAGAAGACAAACTAACTTTAGAAAAATTCTTGGGAAAAAAAGGAATTAATGTTAGACATTCTTCTTTAGAATTAAACTGGCACATTCCTGTTAATGATAGTGAGGCACTAGGTCTAAAAGAATTCATTGTAAAAAGCTTCGACCAAAATGACATAAGTACCTATGGTATGACTTTTGGAATTGGCAATCAAGGAGGAAACAAAACCTATTTTACAACAGCGATGGTTGAAAAAAATAGAACTCCTGATATTGTTAAAAACTTTCAAGTAAGACCTACATTTAACGTACTCTATTCAAAGAATTTTGATCCAAACACACAAGAATATATTGTTTATGCGCAAGATGTAGATAAAATAGAACTTCCAGGATTGTTAATGGAATTGAGTCAAATGTATTTTGATCAATTAGGAGAACTTCCTGAAACTAAAAAAAGAAAAAAAGAAACCCCAGAGCTTTCAGAAGTATACCAATGCACAGAGTGTATGACAATTTACGACAGTGCTTTTGGAGATCAACAAGCTAATATAGCACCAAATACTTTATTTGAAAACTTGCCTGAAGACTATTCTTGTAGCGTTTGTGAGGCATCTAAAAAGAGTTACGAAAAAACAGTAATCTCTTAATCAATTATTAAACACCAAGTAAAGCCAATAGAAACTATTGGCTTTACTTGTTAATAAACTTAACGACTTCTATTTTTGAGTTTTTATTAAGAAGCAAAAAACAATCCTCTCCTTTTATACTTATTTTTTGAATAGCCTTACTCTGTTTACTTGTAAATCCGCTCATTTCCGTTTTATAAGTAAATTGTCCATTTTCATCACCTAGCAAAACATAACCTTTAGAAGCATCATAGCGTATAGTTTCAACCTCTGCTTCATATACCGTTCCAACTCCAATTATATCTTTATAACCATCGTTATTTACATCTGCAACCTCAGTACCTAAACTTGGTCCAAACTGAACCTGTTTTGGCAACGCTTGCCATTCAAAACTTTTACCTTTATTATTTCTTAAAAGTTTTGTTTCCAAAGTATGTGTTGTAAAGTGCACTGCTTTTTTCAATGTGGTCTCTCCATAAATTCCTCCTAAGGACAAAGAAGCAAATTGTTTGTAAGATTTAATATTTTTTTGCAAACTCGGAACTTGTTGCGTAGAACATTGTTTCCCTCTTACAGGCAATAACTCTCCTTTTTTAGACACCTTACTCAATACCACATCATAGGTTTTATTTGCATCAAAATAATCACTGTAAATATGCAAAGGTTTTTCTTTTGAAGGCTGAAATTTATTATTCAGTCCCCAATTTCCAATAATATAATCCTTATAACCATCATTATCAATATCCATTTCTGAAATACTCTGATACCAACCATTCGCTCCAATTAATTCAGGTATTTTTTTTATTGTGAATTTGTTGTTTATATTTTCAAATACGGCAACAGACATCCACTCTCCTACGACTAACAAATCAACATCTCCATCCTTATCAAAATCAGTAAACAACACGTCATTTACCATTTGGATATCATTTTGGTTTTCAAATTTTTGTTTCGTTACATCTACCAGGTTTCCATTCTTGTTTTCAAGTAAATACGAGTCGTTAGATATTGGGTATTTCCCATGAATAACCCTACTACCTACAAAAACATCTACATCTCCATCCTTATCAAAATCGGCAGTAGTAATTCCTTTTGAATTTACTCTTATATCTGAAATGTTTTCACTTTTTGAAAACACTCCTTTTCCGTTATTTACATACAACCTATCTTGTAATAAAACATTATTTTCAGAAACTTCATAACCTCCAGAACAAACGTATAAATCTAAATCTTTATCATTGTCAACATCTAAAAAAACAGCATCTGTATCCTCATACATTTTCTCTTTTTGGAAAAGAGACACATTTGATTCAATGAATTCTCCATTCTTATTTTGAAGATACAAACTAGCGCTATTACCACGACTATTTCCGGCAAAAAAATCATCCAATCCATCTCCATTTACATCACCAACAACTAGCGGTGTACTCATTTCCGATTGTTTCTGAGGCAGTAATAATTGCAAATCATAATCATTAAAATTATTTTCTTTTTGTTGAAAATTAACACCCAACTTTTCTGCAGAAATATTCTGAAATTCTGGTTTATTTGTTTGCTTTACTAAATTTAACTTAGTAGAATTTACATAACTAATTGTATGATGTTTATTTATCAATAGTTCTTTTTGAACTTGAGTTTTCCCATCAGGCCAACGAATTTGTACACTGTCTATATTTGATATTCTACCTAAGCCAAAAACAAGCTTATTCTCCACAGAGGATTGAAATCCGCGACTATTTTGTAATTCTTTTACTTGCTGTAAATCCTTTGAAAAAACAGTGATTCTTGTTCCAACCCCATTTCTATTTTTTTCAGGTCCCTTTAATAAAAAAGAAATAAAATTATTTGTAGAATTATTTTTATAAACCTCCGCTTTTTCTCCTTGATTATTGATGATTAAATCCAAATCTCCATCCAGATCTAAATCAGCATATACAGCACCATTTGAGTTAATTTTTTCATCTAAGCCCCAAGCAACCGTTTTGTTTGAAAAAGTTAAATCTTTATTATTTTTAAAAATATAGTTACTCAATTTATTAGAAGGCATCATTCCTATTGCCTCTTCTAACTTTACTTTTTTTCTATTTTGAATATTTGTTTTTAACTGGTTTCTAAAATCCTGATTGGATAAATCTCTCTCAATTCCATTTGTAATAAAAATATCATTATACCCATCGTTGTCAAAATCTGCCAACAAAGGAGCCCAACTCCAATCTGTTTTAGCGACACCTGCTAATTGACCAATTTCACTAAACGTACCGTCTCCATTATTGAGCTGTAGCATATTGGACATATATTGATAATGATATCCAGAAGACACCAATTCCCAAAAATTTTCTGTACTCATGGTTGCCATATTCTCTTTCCCGCGAATATGATCTTCCGCCATCATATCTAAAACAATTAAGTCCCCTTTCAAATCATTGTTAATGTCTGCAAAATCAGACCCCATACTATTGTTTGATATATGTTTAAAAACAGCGTCTATTTCATTTTCAAAAGTTCCATCACCTTTGTTGATATACAGATAATCAGGCTCTAAAAAATCGTTAGCAACAAAAATATCTGGCAAATTATCTTGATTAAAATCTCCAATGGAAGCACTTAATCCCCAAGCTTTATTTGCCACTCCTGCTTCTTTAGTTACATTTATATAAAACCCGTTGTCATTTCTAAATAACTGATCAGAATTAAAGTCTTGAATGTTTTCTGAAATTCTTTTATCTATAACCACGTTGTTCCTAAAGTCTTGTCGATGATTAACTAAGTATAAATCTAGATCATTATCTAAATCAAAGTCGAAGAAATAAGCTTGTACAGAAAAACCAAAATGATCTATGCCATACGTTTTAGCTGATTCCTTAAAAGTATTATTTTGCTGATTGATGAATAATTTATTTTTTCGAAGCTCATGACTTTTTAAGGAGCCAGACTTACAAACATAAATATCCAAATAACCATCTTGGTTCACATCAATCATCGTAACACCCGTAGACCAACCTCCGGTATCTTGTACTTTAGCGCTAATGGTAATATCTTCAAACAAAAAATTCCCTTTGTTTAAATACAGTATATTGGATTCTTGATTAGAAGTAAAATACAAATCAGGCAAACCATCATTGTTAATATCTCCAACGGCTACTCCTCCTCCGTTATAGATATAAGGATAATTTAAAAAATTAAAATATAAATTTTCCTTAACTCTATTTTCAAAATGAATAGAAGAAACCTCTTCTGGAACTTTATAAAAGACCTTGTTATTAGTAGTATGTAAATCCCTATCTGATTTACAACTTATTGATATTTGTAAAATTATTATAATGATAATTCTGTAAAACAAATTGTGTATCATATTTTAAAAATTAAGTCTTTAAACAAGCACTATAATAGTTATAAAAAGTACTACAACTCTAACGAAGGATGAAGTATTGTTGGCGACTTATATTTTTTAATCAAAAAACTAGCCAACTGTTTAAATTCTTTGTGTATAGCCAACTCAACATCTAAATTAGTATTACTTAATTTTTCTAATAAATTCTCCAATACTTCTAGTTGTTTTGTTGACACTTTTTTAGTCTCAACAATTTCCTTATAAGTAGCAGAAATAGTGGCTAGCTGCTCATAAAAAGGATCTAAATCATTCAACAACGGACTTTTCTTAAGACGTTTAAAGTTTTCATGGTTTACAATCCAACTATCAAAAAAAGACATGAGTGCCGCTTCAGTAGTGTTATTATCCATTTTCATATAATTATTTAAAGTTTTTTTAAACACAAAACTATCAGAGGCATCAACGGTACAAGCATCTGCAAATAATGTAAATGGAGAGTACGTTTTGTATTCTATCCCTCCTTTATTTCTTGTGTATATTTTTAAAGGTTCACAAATTTTTGACAAAGCAATCAATGAACTTATATCCTGGTTATTGGTCAAATTTCTTAGAATTACATCTCTATTTCTAATATGAGTAACCCCCAGCTCCTCTAATCTAAAACTTGTCACCTCCAAACGTTGGTACATACTTTTCAGATCCACAATTTTTCTAGAAGACCAAAATCGCTCAGCAATTGCTGCTGTTCTAGGCCACAATCTAGAATCTATATTTAATGAGGTTACCAATTCACCCCACATAGTTGCTTCACCACCTAAAATCCTTTTCTTTTCTTCAAGGGTTAAGGAAGTATTCACTGGAATTGGATCTACTAAATAATGCTCACTTACAGGCTGCATTAAATCAATATAATACCCATTTGATAACAATGTATTGTATCCTTTTTTAGCAGCCTTTACCAAAGAAGCTCCTGTTTCCATTCCTTCATTTACACCTTTCCATGAATGAATTAATGCAGTGGTTGGCATATTATCAGTCATGATTTCTTCCCAGCCCATTACCGACTTCCCATATTTAGACAATATCTCTTCCAATCTAATGTTAAAATATGTTTGTAAATCATGATTGGTCTTTAGGTACTTTTTCTTTTTAAATTTTTGAATAGTCCTGTTTTCATCCCAGTGCTTTCCTTCATTCTCATCTCCGCCAATATGTACATATTTGTCTGGAAACAATTCCGATAATTCTCCAAAAACACCTTCCAAAATCTCATATGTTTTTTCATTTGTAGGATCCAAAGTTGCATCAAAAATACCCGAATATCTTTCAATTGAATATACTGTGTCTTTACTTGCTATTTCTGGATAAGCAGTTAATATTGCAGTTGCATGCCCTGGAACATCAATTTCTGGAACTACTCTAATTCCTCTATCGCTTGCAAATTGAACAAGCTCTTTAATTTGTTCTTTTGTATAATACAAACCGTCAGAACCCAATTCATGTAATTTAGGATAGCTGTTTATTTCTATTCTAAAACCCTGATCATCGGTTAAATGCCAATGAAACACATTCATTTTTACTGCAGCCATGGCCTCTAAATTTCTTTTGAGCACAGCAATCGGCTGAAAATGACGCGCTACGTCTATCATCAAACCTCTCCAAGTAAATCTTGGAAAATCATTAATTTTTACTCCTGAAAAATAAAAAGACGTATCATCATGAGCCACCAATTGCAATAAAGTTTCTAAACCATAAATAATTCCTATATCTGTAGTTGCTTTTAAAGAAATTTTATTTTTATCAATATTCAGTTCATAAGATTCATCTTGGTTAATTCCTAACTCTCCTTCTCTTTCATAAGAAATATCTAAAGATGCCTTAGAAGAAATTAACTTTGTTTTCGCAAACCCATCTTCAATAAAAACACCTGTTCTCCCACTTAACCTTCTTAAAAAACGTGTTGTAGCCAAATTTACTCTTTGACTAGAATTATTAGGAACAGCAATCGTAAAATTATTTCTAATTCTATAGTTACTTTGTGTAACCTCAATTTTTTGAGGCCATGGCATTAAACTCAATTGTTTAATATCTTGCGCAAACATGCTAAAATGCACAGCAAAAAAAAGTACTATAAACTTTATATCTCTTTTAAATTTCATATCTGTCATTTTACTGGTGCATAGCCTTAATTATTTTAATTTGTTCTCCAACTAGAAAACAACCATTCATTGAAATCTATAAATAGAAAAACTCCTTTATTCTTAACTTTCCTAGAAATAATATCTCTTAAATGCTTCTAAGGCAGCATAATCTGAGAGTCCCAAATTGTGGTATTTCTGTGCAGTATCATTATTTCTATCTTCTGCTCTTACCCAAAATTCTCTAGCATCATTTCCTTGAAACATTACCCCATCTTTTTGAGACTGATGAAAGAAAATTGCCTTTCTCTTTTTAAGTACCTGATCCGGACTCATAGGAACTGCCATTTCTATTTGATGGATATCCCACTCATGCCATGCTCCTCGGTACAACCAAACCCAACAATCGTTCATATAATCGTTGTGTTTTAAATCTTTTAACGCTGCGAAAATTGCATCCAAACAAACTTTATGTGTTCCATGAGGATCTGCTAAATCGCCCGCTGCATATATTTGATGTGGTTTAATTTCTTCAATTAAATCGGCTACCATTTTTATATCCACCAAACTAATTGGATTCTTTTTTACTCTCCCCGTTTCGTAAAAAGGAAGATTTAAAAAGTGTACTTTTTCATCAGGAACACCTATAAAACGAGTAGCCGCTAAAGACTCTCTTCTTCTAATAATCCCTTTTAATTGACGCACTTCCAATTCATCTTCAATATCCCCTTGTTTCGAATTAATTTTATGAATAATGTCATCTGCCTTTGGAAAAGTTGGATTCATATCTTTAATAACCTCAGCATACATTAGAGCTTCCGAATCGGAAACAGCAATGTTACCTGAAGTCTGATAAGCAATATGAACCTCATGTCCTTGTTCTACTAATCTGTCAAAAGTTCCTCCCATAGAAATCACATCATCATCTGGGTGTGGACTAAAAATTATGACACGCTTTTTATGTGGATTTGCTCTTTCTGGACGAGAAGAATCATCGGCATTTGGTTTTCCTCCTGGCCAACCTGTTATGGTATGCTGAAGTTTGTTAAACATTTTGGTATTTATATCATATGCGGAACCTTCTTGCACCAACAAACTAGACATACCGTAATCGTTGTAATCCTTATCAGTTAATTTTAAAATTGACTTCTTTGTTTGCTCACACAACCAAATAATGGCTTTACTTGTTAACTCTTCATTCCAAATACAAGGACCCACCATCCAAGGTGTATTAAGTCGCGTTAAATCTTGAGCAGATTCATCATTTAAAATAAAAGTAGTATTGTCATGTTCTTGCAAGTAAGTTGCTGGTACTTCAGAAGTAATTTCACCTTCTATAGTTTCTTTAACAACAGACGCTTTGTTATGTCCCCATGCTAACAAAACAATTCTCTTTGCATTTTTAACAGTGCCAATCCCCATGGTAATTGCCTTTTTAGGAACATTCTCAATCCCTAAAAAAGAAGGCGCAGCATCACCTCTAGTAATATGATCTAAGGTTATGCTTCTTGTGCCTGAATTATAATGCGATCCTGGTTCATTAAAACCAACATGTCCTGTTCTACCAATTCCTAATAATTGAAAATCTAAACCTCCATATTCTTTAATTTTCAAGTCATAATCAATACAATACTGGTGTAATTGATCAAGTGGTATCATTCCGTTAGGAATATTTATATTTTCTTTAGGAATATCAACATGATTAAATAAATACTGATGCATAAAGTAATGGTAACTATGAATACTATGCGCATCCATAGGGTAATACTCATCTAAATTAAAAGTTACAACATTTGAAAAACTCAATCCCTCTTCTTGATGCATTCTTACCAACTCTCCGTAAACTTTTATTGGAGAAGAGCCTGTTGACAAACCTAAAATACAGTTTTCTTTTTTTTCTTGCTTAGCCCTTATTAGTGTTGCTATTTCTTTGGCAACACAAATAGAAGCCACTTCTGAACTTTCAAAAACTACATTGTGGATTTTTTCGTAACGAGTATCTTCAAATTGCCCAGCTAGTTTGTATGAAATATCTGTTGTGATCATAATTGTATTTTTTAATAAAATAAAATTCTACCTTGAAATTATTTCTTTCAATGTTTATTACTTTAAACTTTTTTTTAAAATTGTTTCAAATAAAGTATTAAAAACAAACGGAGCGGATTTACTCCGTTTGTTTTATTACTATAAACTCAAAACTAACTATTATTAAAAGTTACTTCCGGCAACATCCCACCAAAGGCGAGTACCACCGTTATCTGGCCCATTTAAATAACCAACCGCAGTAGTTACATTTGTACCATTAGTATTTACCTCATTGTCTACAAAATTGATTCTTCTAATTTGAATATTTGTATCAATAGTTCCTCCACTGTTATTTACAACTACAGGAAAGATCCTAGGATATCCAGTTCTTCTAAATTCTGACCAAGCTTCTTGACCGTCAGGGAACATTGCTATCCATTTTTGTGTAATAATTTGTTCCAACTGTTCTTCGTTTGAACCTGCTGCGTCATACGCAATTTTCACATCACTAGCATAAGCAATATCATTTGCAGAATTTATAGCATCAACAAAATCGGCAGGTGTTTTTGTATTATCCGCTAAATAAGTTGAAGCATCTCCTGCACCATGTTGCGCAAATGAAGCTGATACTCCTGCATCATAATGTGCTTTAGCAGTTCCTGCACCAGACCAACCTCTTAAAGCCGCTTCAGCTTGTAAAAAATGTACTTCTGCAGCCGTCATCCACTGAATCGTTTCACCGTCAACTACTGAACCAATAGCAGAGTGCGCACCATATTGAGACTTAGCTTCAATTTCAATACCCATACGAATTCCTTTATACGCTCCATTTAATGCCGCATCTACTGCAGGCGTAAAATATGTGTCTAATCTTGGATCATCATAACCTGTAAGTATTGATTCCATTTCAGCTCCCATTCTAATATCTCCCCAAGAACCACTAATTACGGTCAACGGGTGAGCAAAACCAGTATTGATATACATATCTGAATCCATCAATCCTGCATTACTAGCTAAAGCCATTTCTCCTTGGGTTTTTGCCAAAGTTGGATTTACTTTCACCACACGCATTGCTAAACGTAAACGTAATGAATTTGCAAATTTTCTCCATAAAGCAATATCACCTTTTAAAGAAGACATATCAAAAGCTGCAAATTGTGTATCTGCTTCAAAAGACTCCAAAGCATCAATAGCTGCACCTAGTTCATTAAAAAATGTGGTATAGGCTACTTCCTGTGAATCATAGATACCTGTGGTTGCAAAATCATCAAATTTAGAATAACGTATAGGTCCATAAATATCAGAAACTCTATGCATTGCCATTACTCTAATAATATTTGCTAAGTGCACGAATTTCTCTCCAGAAGCTTCTCCACTTAATTCTACCGCATTTTTTACATCTAGAACAAATGGCATTACACTTCCATAGGCATCAGACCAAGGAAATCCATTCCAACCATTCACTAAAGAATAAGTCATATTATTAACATTTCCTGCAAACGGAGTTGGAGGAGTCATATAACCTGAATACACATCACCAATTAAATTTTGTTGTAATTGAAAATTCCAGGCTGGTGTTACATTAAACACATTTAAAAACATTGGGGTAAAAGATCCACCAATATGATTGTTCATTTGAGTTAAACTCTCTGCCGAAATTCCGGTAGGGTTTGTGTTTATATTTTCAAAATCATCTGTACAGCTACCCATAGTAATTGCTAGAGCTGATACGATTGTATATTTTATTAGTTTTTTCATCTTCTTAGAAATTTACGTTAATATTTAATCCTACACTTCTTGTAGATGGTTGACCATAGATATCTACTCCTTGTAGACCAATTCCTGTACTTGCTGCAACATTAGGATCAAATGGTGCCTCTTTGTAGATAAAGAACAAATTATTTGCGATTACTGACAATCTCATATTATCTACAAAACTGTTTTTAAAAATCATGTTGTACCCTACAGAAAGTTCTCTTAAACTAACATTGGTTGCATCGTACACATATTCTCCAAGTAAACCTGCTCTACCACCAGTTTTCGTATAATAATCTTGGGCTGTCATTTGCAATGCATTTCCTGAACTATCTACAACATCAATCATACCTCCATTTAAATTTCTTGCATTTGCTGAAGCTTGTGAAACACCATAAAAATCATTTACCGCTTCGGTAACACTCACAACATCTCCTCCAACTTTTGCATCAATTAAAATATTAAATGTGAAGTTTTTGTAGTCAATTGAATTATTCCAACCTAAAGTAAAATCAGGCTGTGCATGTGCAATTGTTTCAAAGCTTGTAGACTCAAGAGTCAGAGCTCCATTTCCATCATCTGTTACTATTGGTAATCCATTGGCATTTCTAATAATAGAACGTCCTCTAATACTACCAAAGTCTTCTCCTTCAACTAAAGAATAACCATATCCGTTTACACCAGGAGCAGTTAAAATCGCTTCTCCATCTTGCAATGAAGGGTGTACAGAAATTACTTTATTTGAATTTTTCGCAAAATTGATAGATGTGTTCCAAGTAAAATCATCATTTACAATTGGTTTTCCGTTTACCACTAACTCAATTCCTTCATTAGAAAGTTCACCTGCATTTACAATATTTTGAACATATCCATGAACATTTGGCTCAGCAGCAATGTAAAAAATTTGATCTGACGTTTTAGAACTATAATATGTAAGATCTATTCCAAATCTATTACCCAAGAATCTCCATTCTGTACCGATTTCAAAAGACTTTTGTCTTTCTGGACGTAATGTTTCTCCTTGTTTTACTCCAAATTGAGGTTTCTGAAAATTATTTTGCCCTAAAGGAATTGTATTTAAAGGAATAGTAGCATAAGCAGGAATATCTTTCCCCACCTCAGCATAAGATCCTCTTATTTTAGCAAATGAAATTGCATCAGGCAATTCAAAAATATCAGATAATACCCCTGTTAAACCAACAGAAGGATAAAAGAAAGATTTTGAATCTGTATTTACCAATGTAGAAGACCAGTCTGTTCTTCCTGTTATATCAAGAAAATATTTGTTATTAAAACTAATGTTAGCTGAACCAAACACAGATTGTACTTCTCTGTGCCCAACTGACTGCTGTAAATCTTTCGTTTCAGCAAAGTTAGAAATAGAAAAATAATTTGGATACGTTAATCCTTTACCATTTCCTGAATCTAAATACACTTGATCTCCAATTGAATATTTAGTTAAACTAGTTCCTAATACTCCACTAAATGAAATTTCTTCATTTATATCTTTATTATAAGTAGCTATTAAATCTAAGTACTGTTGTGTGTTTTCTGTTTTTTCTAATATATACCTTCCTGTTGCTGGTACAAAAGTTAAATCACTACCTGCATGCATTCTTTTATCAAAAGTATAATTTGATTTATCAAAACTTGCTCTAGATTGTATTGCTAAATCATCTGATATTTGATAACTAACACTTGCACTTGCAAAAACTCTTTGAGCAATATCTTTTGATTTATTTCTATTGATTAACCAGTATGGATTTTGCTGAATATTCTCATCAAATGATGTTGAATATTGATCCATCATATTGGTAGCCGCATTAAAATATTCATATTTATTTTTATAAATATTTCTATCAATTCCTACAGGATGCAAATACACTCCTGTTAAAGGATTTGAATACAAACCGTTAGTTGGTCTGTTATTAATTCTTTGATCGGATAAATTCACACTAGCTGACACACTTACTTTATCATCTAAAAAGCTTGCTGTTTCTCTTAAAGTTAAATTATTTCTTACCAAACCATTGTTTGGTGTTACTCCTTTAGCCAAAGTATTCGCATAAGAAAAGTAAGTCTGTGCTTTTTTGTTTCCAGCTGTTAAAGACACTGATTGTATTGAAGTATGTCCTGTATTAAAAAATGATTTTGAATCATTTGACAATCCATTGGTTTTGGCTCCCCAAGATTTTGGATCTGCAACATTTCCGTTTGCCGCAATTGACTGACCAACAGATGCTGACTGATATTCTGATTGTAACTCTGGTAATGATATTACATTATCAACAGTCAAACTAGAATTAAAGTTTACAGATAACTTTCCTTCTTTCCCTGTTTTAGTAGTAATTAAAATTACACCATTTGCACCTTGACTTCCATATAAAGCTGCAGCAGAAGCACCTTTTAATACGGTCATACTAGCAATATCATCTGGATTAAGCATAGAAATTGCATCTCCACCATCTCTATTTCCTATTTGACTACCAAATACATTAGATCCAGGTGATTCTCCGTTTTGACCATTACCATTGTTAGACATTGGCACACCATCAATAACATATAAAGGATCATTGTTAGTAGTTGAAGAGTTACCTCTTAAAACTACCTTAGCAGCTCCACCAGCTCCAGAAGAACTTTTGGTTATTGTAACCCCAGCAGATTTTCCGGATAAACTATTAATAGGATTTGTTTGTTTAACTTTCGTTAAATCCTCTCCCCCTACTTCTTGTGCAGAGTATGTTAAGGCTTTTTTCTCCTTTTTAATACCCAATGCTGTAATAACTACTTCATCCAAAGCAGCAGCATCTTCTTCCATAGCAACTGAAATATTATTTGAACTACCAACAGTAACCTGTACTGTTTTCATTCCTAAAAAGGAAAAAATTAAAACATTTCCCTCTGAAACTTGTAACGAAAAATTTCCATCGAAATCTGTTTCCGTTCCTCTTGCTGTTCCTTGTACTACAACTCCTACTCCTGGAACAGGAGTATTATCTGAAACTGAAGTAACAGTACCAGAAACCGTTTTCTCTTGAGCAAACACCTGCTGTGTTAATGCTATTGAAAAGAACATAATTAATAGTGGTATTATTTTTTTCATAAGTAAAAAATTAGTTAATATTAGACTGTAAACCTAATTACAACAAGTCTCTAACGAAAAGAAAATCTGCAAACAGCATTAAAACGCCGACAAATAACATTTGAACAATGACAAATTAAAATAGCTATCTCGATATCGGAATAATTCCGATTAAATATTTTGCTCCTCAAGAAAAAAAGTATAATTTTCAGAACTAATCAGCAAAAAACATTGATTCTGGACGCTCCTAAATGGTTTCAAAATACTAGTAGTTCTATTCCCAAAAAATTCCATTTCTATTTTTGGGTTTGCTATTTTACCTTTAATGTTATTCGTTGGGGAAGTTATTTTGATGATTATTGGTATTCCTTAAAATCTAATTTAGTAGAATTTCCTTTGCATATTATTGTTGTATATATTCATATATACATTCTTATTCCACGATTTATCTTAAATAAAAAATACAAACAATATTTTTTATTTTTAATTATCCTGTTTGGCTGTCATTATATTGTTAGGACTGGATTGAATTATTTATTAGTAACTAAAAACATATGGCCCGAAGCTGAAGGGATGCAACAAAGTTTTACTTTTAACCATATTGTTGCCGTGGTTTTGGGAGAAATTTATGTAGTTTCCTTGGCCACAACTTTCAAACTTATTTTTGATTGGGTTTATGAGTTAAATCGAGTTGAAGACTTGCAAAAAATTCAATTAAAAACAGAATTAGATTTTTTAAAATCTCAAATACAACCTCACTTTTTCTTTAACACTTTAAATAACCTATATGCCTTAACTCTTGAAAAATCAGACGTGGCTCCTAGTGTAGTTTTAAAACTATCTGATATTATGCAGTATGTATTATATGAAGTTAAAGAACCAAAGGTCAGATTATTTACGGCCATTAATTATATTCAAAATTATTTAGATCTTGAAAGATTACGATATGGAGACAAGATTCACTCCAATATGGATATTATTGGAAATATTGAAGATGTAAAAGTACCTCCTTTACTATTTTTACCTTTTATTGAAAACTGTTTCAAACATGGTACAAATAATAGTGATCGAATTGATTTAAATATTAGTTTTGAACATGTTCAAGATAAATGGCTTATTTTTAAAGTTGAAAATTCCTTTGACCAAAATTTTAAGAAAAATAACAAACCTGTTCATGGTATTGGAATAAAAAACGTTAAACGTAGATTAGAATTGTTGTTTAAAAACAACTATGAATTTCATACAACTATAGTAGACCAAAAATTTTGTGTCTTTTTAAAAATTCCTATCCTATGAAATTAAAATGCTTAATTATAGATGATGAACCTTTGGCTATAAAAGTTATTGAAAATCATTTAAAAGAATTTGACAACATTGAATTGGTTGGCACTTTTAACACAGCTATTGCTGCTTTATCTACTATCAAAGAAAAAGACATTGATGTATTATTTCTAGACATTAACATGCCTAAAATGAGTGGCCTAGATTTTTTAAGAAGCCTAACACTTAAACCACATGTTGTTATAACTACTGCCTATAGAGAATATGCGGTGGACAGTTTTGACTTAGATGTTTTAGACTATTTAGTCAAACCCATACCTTTTAGTCGTTTTTTAAAAGCAATTAACAAAGTAACCAATAGAATCAATTTAGAAAAAGAAAAACTTCCTGAAACAAGTATCTCGGAAGAGCCTCACATATTTTTAAAAGTCGACAAAAAACTAATAAAAATTAAACTCAATGACATTTTGTACATTGAAAGTTTAAAAGACTATATCAAAGTTTTTACTAGAATTGGAGATTATTTAGTTCATAAGTCAATGACTAGCATTTCTGACGAATTACCAGAGAACTTTTTACGTATTCACCGCTCGTTTAATATTGCCATAAATAAAATCACCGCTGTTGAAGGAAATTCTGTAGAAATTGCTAACAGAAGGATTCCTATAGGACGAAACTATTTGCAAGAAGCAAAACAAAAAATATTAAACACAAATATTTCCGAATAAATCCCCAAATTTATGTTCGTCCTAAAAATTGAGTTCTTTAGCTCTTTTTTTATGTTGACTAGAGAAAATACTTATCCATATGAATAACAAAAGTTACTTTAGTAGCTTTAACACAAATAGTTCACATAAAAACACTCAACATGTCAAACACAACAAATATATCTAACAAACAGAGCAGTACGTTTATTCCTATTTTAATTATTGCTGGACTATTTTTCGTTTTCGGTTTTGTTACTTGGATCAATGGAGCATTAATCCCTTTTATGAAAACGATCAACGAATTAACAGACGCACAATCTTATTTGGTAGCATCTGCTTCTTATATTTCATTTGTTGTAATGGCTATACCCGCTTCTAAAATTATTAATAAAATAGGCTACAGAAAAGGAATGTCTTTAGGGCTATTAATAATGGCTGTTGGTGCATTGGTATTTATTCCTGCTGCAGAGGCCAGAACTTATTCTGTTTTCCTTGCGGGTATCTTTATCCAAGGAATGGGAATGACTTTATTGCAAACAGCATCAAATCCATACATTACAATTCTAGGCCCAATTGAAAGTGCAGCCAAAAGAATTGCCATTATGGGAATTGCTAATAAAGTTGCAGGAGCCTTAGGATCGGTAATTTTTGGCGCCCTTTTGCTTTCTGGAATTGATGAAGTTAAAGAAAAATTAAATACAGTATCACTTGAAGAAAAAGCAACTCTTCTGAATACAATGGCAGATAGTGTTGTAACTCCATACATAATTATGGCTGTGGTGTTAGTTGTATTAGGACTATTAATTAGAAAAGCACCGCTTCCACACGTAGAAGCAGCCCCAATTAATGAAGGAGAAAATGGAACAACTCACAAAACTAGTATCTTTCAATTTCCTCATTTATGGTTAGGTGTGATAACTTTGTTCATGTATGTAGGTGTTGAAGTAATTGCTGGGGATACAATCATTGCCTATGGAATATCTTTAGGAATACCAACAGAAGAGGCTAAAATGTTTACCATGTTTACCTTAATGGCTATGGTGGCAACTTACGCGTTAGGTGTTTTCTTAATACCTAAGTACATAAGTCAGGCTTCTGCTTTAAAAGCAAGTGCTATTTTAGGAATTATTTTTTCATTTTGTATCGTTTACACTAGTGGATTTACTTCTGTATTATTTGTTGCAGCATTAGGAATGGCAAATGCTTTGGTTTGGCCAGCTGTTTGGCCATTAACATTAAAAGGTCTTGGAAAATTCACCAAAACAGCATCTGCTTTATTAATTATGGCAATTTCTGGTGGAGCTATTATTCCTCCTTTATACGGAAGATTGGTTGACGGAAATAAAGCAAACTTAATAGCACAAGGAATGGATGAAATTACCGCTACTGCAGAAGCCGCAACCGCTGGTTATTGGATTTTATTACCTTGTTATTTATTTATTCTATACTATGCCATTTCAGGTCATAAATTAGGACTCAAAAAATAAATATTTATGGTTTCTAAAAGGCTACTTTCTTTAGATGTAATGAGGGGGTTGACTATTGCCTTAATGATTTTGGTTAACACCCCCGGTAGCTGGGAATATGTATATGCTCCTTTACTCCATTCCAAATGGCATGGCTGTACACCAACCGACTTAGTTTTCCCGTTTTTCTTATTTATTGTTGGAGTTTCGTTATGGTACTCCTCAAAAAAATTCAATAATAAAATCGACCAAAAATCTTTTTTACGTATTTTAAAAAGAAGTAGTATTTTATTTGGTTTGGGTGTTTTTTTAAATGCTTATCCTCATTTTGACTTTGAAAACCTAAGAATATTTGGTGTCTTACAGCGAATTGGACTTGCTTATTTTGTAGGTGGATTGATCTGTATACCGTTTAAATCTAAACAGTTATTATATATTTTCTTTAGCATTATTATTAGCTATTGGCTACTGCTAACTTTTGGTGCAACTGATTTTCCGTTTGGTTTAGAAAACAATCTTGTAAGAAAAATAGATGTACTCCTTTTTGGAGAACAACATCTTTACCAAGGATTTGGAATTCCTTTTGACCCTGAAGGGCTATTAGGAACTTTACCCGCTATTGCTACCTTATTAATTGGATATTTTGCAGGGCAATTAATTGAATATTCGGCAAACACAAAAAAAGCTGTACTGGTGCTTTTAATTTGCGGAATTACTTTAACTGCCTTAGGACGCTTATGGCATATAGCATTCCCTATCAACAAAGCATTATGGACTAGTAGCTATGTTTTATTTTCTGGCGGATTAGCACTAGTTTTTCTATCCTTACTACTTTGGTTAGTTGATGTATCTAAAGTCACTTTTTGGACAAAACCTTTTATTCATTTTGGAACAAACCCTTTGTTTATTTATTTGTTTTCTGGAGTTTATGTGAATTCAATTATTTATTTAGTTAAAATAAAAACCAAGGAAAATAAACTTATTTCAGGTTATGAATACTTGTATACTGAAATATTTGCGCCTCTAGTAGGAAACCTAAACGGATCATTGTTATTTGGCTTGGTACATATTATCTTTTTTTGGAGTGTTGTCTACTTCTTATATAAAAAAAGAATTTTTATAAAAATATAAACCTTTACTTTTCTGTATCAAAATCATAGTTTTCATAAGTGATGATTTCTAATGGAGAATATACTTTTTTCTTTGGTTCTATTTTGTGAAATAAATAATCTGTCATGACGTGCACAGCATCTAACCCTTGATTAAAAGATTTTTGAGAAATTAAAAAGGTTATTTTTTTATCCTGTAAACACTTAATATTATCCTCAGTTGTATCATGTCCTATTAAAACAAGATTATCAAATCTATTAACATCAATACAATTAGCAATTATTGACATTTGACTGGAAGGCACGTAAATCCCCATGACTTTTGGATTCTCTTTTAAAAACTGATTCAACCTTCTTTTTACCTCTGACAAATTTATCAAATTATCAAAATGAAGTTTGTGTCCAATTACTTCACTTGAGTTTTCAGAAAAAAAAGTTTCAAACCCTTTTATTCTATTGGAAATTGCCGTGTAGTTATTAATGTTTTGTCGAATATATATATCAACAAATTCAGTTCTATTTTGCAAACTTAAGCTCAATAATTTCCCTGCTAAAAAACCACTTTTATAAGAATTTTGCCCAATAAATGTAAGTGCATTAAAACCTTGAGCGTCACTATTAATAAATAAATAGGGAATCTCTAATTTTTCTAATTTTTCTACTACCACTATTGTCTCCTCTTTAAAAATAGGTACTAGCAGTAATGCATCTGGCTCTTCAGACAGCAACGTCTCAAATGATTTTAAATAAGTATCAGGATACAATTGATTAAAAGTATAACTCTTAATGGTTACGCCATAATTAGCTACTTCTTCTTTCGCTTTAGAAACACCTTCAAATGGCGACTTCCAGAAGGAATTCTGTTCATCAAACTGAGGCATTAAAGTAGCAATCGTATATTTTTTTCTATTTGCAAGTTTACTTGCAACATTATTTATTTTAAAATTATGCTTTTTTAAAATTTCACGAATTCGCTCGGCAGTTTTAATAGATACCCCTGGTCTATCATGTACAACTCTATCAACAGTTCCTGTTGAAACTTTTGCCAAATCAGCAATTTCTTTAATTGTTATCATATAGCCACAAAAATATTAAAAATTAAAAGAATTCTACTTAAACGTTTAAGCTAATTCAAAAAGTGATGAAACACCAATAAAACAAGGGTTTGTATTTAACAAACATATGCTATTAATAAGGATAAATGAGAATATTTTTAACAAACAAATGAGCACAATCAAAGTATAGCCTAAATTTGGCTTACTAACATCAAAACATATTCATTTTGTACTATATAGGATTCGATCTAGGAAGCTCATCAGTCAAGGTTGCATTGGTTGACGCAAAAACAGGAGAAAAGTTAGTGGCTTTACACGAGCCACAAGAAGAAATGTCAATAACTGCTTTACAATCAGATTGGGCAGAACAAGACCCAGAACTCTGGTGGAGCTATATTCAAACAGCAACTAAAAGAGTTATTGAAGAATCAAAAATTGATGCTTCAAAAATTCAAGGTATCGGTATTTCATACCAAATGCATGGATTAGTTGTAGTTGACAAAGAAGGAAAATCTTTAAGAAATTCAATTATTTGGTGCGACAGTAGAGCTATTGAAATTGGAAACAAAGCTTTTGATGAACTTGGAAACGATAAATGTGCAGAACATTTATTAAACTCTCCTGGAAATTTTACAGCTTCCAAATTAAAATGGGTTAGAGATAACGAACCTGAAACTTATAACAAAATATACAAATACATGTTACCTGGTGATTATGTTGCCTATAAATTAACGGGTAAAATGTGTACTACCAAAAACGGACTTTCAGAAGGAATTCTTTGGGATTACAAAAACGACAAAGTTGCTGATTGGTTATTAGAATACTATGGAATTGACACTTCCTTAACTCCTAATATAGTTGATAATTTCACAAACCAAGGAGAAGTAAACCAACAAGGTTTTGAAGAAACTGGAATTCCTGTAGGAACTCCTATTATTTATAGAGCTGGTGACCAACCAAACAATGCCTTGTCTTTAAATATTTTCAATCCAGGTGAAGTGGCTGCTACAGGTGGAACTTCAGGTGTTATTTATGCGGTTACTGACCAATTGAAATCTAAAGAATCTTCAAGAATTAACAATTTTGCGCATGTAAATTACACAAAAAAAGACACGAATCTTGGAAAATTGTTATGTATCAATGGTGCAGGAATTATGTATCGCTGGTTATTAAACAATGCAGCTGTTACCTCTTATGAGGACATGAACAACAAAGCAGCTGAAATTCCTGTAGGTTCAGAAGGTGTCACCATCATTCCTTTTGGAAATGGAGCTGAAAGAATGCTGAACAATAAAAATATTGGCACACACTTTTCGAACCTAAACCTAAACCAACATCACAGCGGACACTTATGTAGAGCTGCTTTAGAAGGAATTGCTTTTTCTTTTGTTTATGGAATGGATATCCTAAAAAACGACAACGCAACAATTAACGTTATTAGAGCAGGAAATGACAACCTTTTCCGTTCTGAAATTTTTGCCAATACAGTAGCAACTCTAATTGGTCATGAAATAGAAATATACAATACAACAGGTTCTGTTGGAGCTGCACGCGCATGTAGTTTGATAGATGGTGACTTTAAAAAATTCGGAGATAACATTACAAATAATGACCATGTAATGACCTTTAAACCTTTAGGTAACAAAGCCATTTACGAAGCCGCTTATCAAAATTGGAAAAAAGAATTAGAAAACATATTAGCAAATAAATAATAAAATAAATCTATACATTATGTCAAAGTTAACCATTGGAAACAAAGAGTACTTCAAAGGAATTGGAGAAATTAAATTTGAAGGAAAAGATTCAAAAAACCCATTAGCATACAAATATTACAATCCAGATCAGGTTGTTGCAGGAAAAACAATGAGAGAGCACTTTAAGTTTTCTATTGCTTACTGGCATACATTCTGTGGACAAGGATCTGATCCATTTGGACCTGGTACGCAAAACTTTGAATGGGATCAAAATCCTGACCCATTACAAGCTGCAAAAGACAAAGCAGATGCTGCTTTTGAGTTTATTACGAAGATGGGATTTGACTACTACTGTTTCCACGATTTTGATTTGATTCAAGAAGGAGCAACTTTTGAAGAGTCTGAAGATCGTTTGAAAAAAATTGTAGCTTACTTAAAAGAAAAGCAAGCTGCTTCAGGAGTAAAATTATTATGGGGAACAGCAAACTGTTTCTCTAATCCACGTTATATGAATGGTGCTTCTACAAACCCTAATTTTGATGTGGTTGCCAGAGCAGGAGCTCAAATTAAATTGGCCTTAGATGCAACTATGGAATTAGGTGGTGAGAACTACGTATTCTGGGGAGGTAGAGAAGGTTATATGTCTTTATTAAATACTGATATGGGACGTGAATTAGACCATATGGGACAGTTCTTAGGATTGGCCAAAGATTATGCTAGAGGAAAAGGATTTAAAGGAAATTTCTTTATTGAGCCTAAACCAATGGAACCTACAAAACATCAGTATGATTTTGATGCTTCAACTGTAATTGGTTTCTTAAACAAACATAACTTACAAGACGATTTCAAAATCAACTTAGAAGTAAATCACGCAACTTTAGCAAGTCATACCATGCAACACGAAATGGATGTTGCAGCACAAGCAGGAATGTTAGGAAGTGTTGATGCAAACCGTGGAGATTACCAAAACGGATGGGATACAGATCAATTCCCGAATAATATTCAAGAAACCGCTGAAGCAATGTTAGTTTTCTTACAAGCTGGTGGTTTACAAGGAGGTGGTGTTAATTTTGATGCAAAAATCAGAAGAAACTCAACGGATTTAGAAGATGCCTTCTTAGCACATATTGGTGGAGCAGATACATTTGCAAGAGGATTATTGGTTGCTGATAAAATCATGCAAGAATCTGATTATACTTCATTAAGAGAAAAACGTTATAGCTCTTTTGACAGTGGAAAAGGAAAAGAATTTGAAGAAGGTAAATTATCTTTTGAAGATTTATATGCAATTGCTAAGGACAATGGAGAATTACCAAGTATTAGTGGTAAACAAGAATTGTTCGAAAACATTATCAACCAACATATATAATAATTAAGCTGGGTGTTAAACTATTTTAACACCCAGTTTAATTTCCTATATTGACAAAAAAAACTTAAACAACAAACACATGGGAAAATCAAACTCTAGTTATCTATTAAAATTAACGCTAGTTGCCACTTTGGGTGGTCTTTTATTTGGGTACGACACAGGGGTAATCTCTGGAACAGTAGGTTCATTGGACAGCTTTTTTGTTATCCCAAAAGGATTAAGTGAAACAGCAGCGAGCGCTTTCAAAGGATTTTTAGTTTCAAGTGCTCTTATAGGTTGTATTATCGGAGGAGTATTTGGCGGAGTTATTAGTAAAAAATTTGGTAGAAAAAACGGATTAATAATTGCAGCAATACTATTCTTAATATCTGCTTTGGGTTCTGCCATGCCAGAAATGTTTTTCTCTCCAATAGGAGAAGGAGATCATACTTTATCAACTGTCTTTATCATTTATAGAATTATTGGAGGTATTGGTGTTGGATTAGCATCTATGCTTTCACCACTATATATTGCTGAAATTGCGCCTGCAGATAGCAGAGGGAAATTGGTTTCCTTTAATCAATTAGCAATTGTTGGTGGGTTTATGGTAGTTTATTTTGTAAACTACTTTATTTCTAAAACAGGTGGATCTGATGAATGGTTGAACGCAATTGGATGGAGATGGATGTTTGCTTCTGAAGTAATTCCAGCTGGGTTATTTTTAGGATTATTATTCTTTGTACCAGACACACCTCGTTCTTTAATGTTGCAAAACAAACCAAAAGAGGCTTTAAATGTATTGATAAAAGTTAACGGTGAAGATGAAGGGAAAAGGATTCTTGAAGAAATCGAAGCTTCTATGAATGAAAAAACTTCAGGACATATTTTATCATTTGGATGGGCAGTGATTATTATTGGAGTATTAATCTCGGTTTTCCAGCAATTTGTAGGAATTAATGTAGTATTGTACTATGCACCAGAAATTTTCAAAACTATTTCATCAGGTACGGATACAGCACTATTAATGACAATTATTGTTGGTGTGGTAAACTTCTTATTCACAATTATTGCTGTTAAAACTGTTGATAAATATGGTAGAAAACCACTCATGATTATTGGAGCTTTAGGAATGGCAGTTGCCATGTTCTCTTTAGGCTTTGTGTTCTTTGCAGGCGCATCGGGTTATGCTGCATTATTTTTTATGATGCTATATGTAGCAAGTTTTGCTATGAGTTGGGGACCAGTTGCTTGGGTACTATTGGCTGAAATTTTCCCTAATAAAATTAGAGGAAGAGCTTTAGCAGTAGCTGTTGCAGCACAATGGATTTCTAACTACTTGGTATCTTTAACTTTCCCAATGATGAATGACAATTCATTCTTAACTGAAAAATTCAATCACGGTTTTGCCTATTGGATTTATGGTGTAATGAGTGTATTAGCAACCTTATTTATCATGAAATTTGTTCCCGAGACCAAAGGAAAGACTTTGGAAGAGATGGAAGGTCTTTGGCAAAAAAAATAAATTAAAACACGGTATTATACAATACCGATTCATATTAAAAACTAGATTACAATGAAATTTTTTATAGATACCGCAAATCTTGAACAAATTAAAGAGGCACAGGATTTAGGAGTTTTAGATGGAGTTACAACAAACCCATCATTAATGGCTAAAGAAGGAATTACAGGAGCCGAAAATATTTTACAACATTACCGTGATATCTGCGAAGCAGTTGATGGAGATGTTTCTGCAGAAGTTATCGCAACTGATTATGAAGGAATGATCAAACAGGGAGAAGAATTGGCTGCTTTAAACCCTCAAATCGTGGTAAAATTACCTATGATTGCTGCAGGTGTAAAAGCATGCAAGTATTTTTCTGACAAAGGAATTAAAACGAATGTAACATTAGTATTCTCAGTAGGTCAAGCACTTTTAGCTGCTAAAGCTGGAGCAACCTATGTTTCTCCTTTCTTAGGTCGTTTGGATGATATTTCTACGGATGGTTTACACCTAATCAAAGAAATTAGACAAGTATATGATAATTACGATTATAAAACACAAATCTTATCTGCATCTGTACGTAATACAATGCATGTAATTAACTGTGCTAAAATTGGTTCTGATGTAATGACAGGTCCATTATCATCTATTACAGGTTTATTAAAGCACCCTTTAACAGATAGCGGGTTGGCACAATTCTTAAAAGACTACGCAAAAGGGAACTAAAATGGAGATTCAAAAACTAAATGATATCGTTTCTCAAACTCGCAGAGATATTTTGAGAATGGTACACAAAGTAAATTCTGGACATCCAGGAGGATCTCTAGGTTGTACAGAGTTTTTAGTAGCGTTGTACAATGAAATTATGGAATTGAAAGAAGGTGAATTTGACATGGATGGAATAAACGAAGATGTTTTTTTCTTATCTAATGGGCACATTTCTCCTGTTTTTTACAGTGTATTAGCACACAGAGGTTATTTTCCAGTATCAGAATTAGCTACTTTTAGATTGTTAAATTCTCGTTTACAAGGACATCCTACTACTCATGAAGGATTGCCTGGTGTAAGAATTGCATCTGGTTCTTTAGGACAAGGATTATCAAATGCTTTAGGAGCTGCACAGGCAAAAAAACTGAATGGTGATGATAAATTAGTTTATACATTACATGGAGATGGTGAATTACAGGAAGGTCAAAACTGGGAAGCAATTATGTATGCTGCTGCAAAAAAAGTTGACAATGTGATTGCTACAATTGACTTTAACGGTCAACAAATTGATGGATCTACTGATCATGTATTAAACATGGGAGATTTAGATGCTAAATTTACAGCCTTTGGATGGGATGTTTTACATGTTGAAAAAGGAAATGATGTAGAAGCAATTGTTGCTGGATTAAAAGAAGCTAAATCTAGAACAGGAAAAGGAAAACCTGTTTGTGTTTTATTACATACAATTATGGGTAATGGTGTTGATTTTATGATGTACACACATGCTTGGCATGGAAAAGCACCAAACGATGAGCAACTGGCTAACGGACTTTCTCAAAATCCTGAAACTTTAGGAGACTATTAAATTTAGAATATGAAAAAATATACATACACTGAATCAAAGGATACTCGTTCTGGTTTTGGAGCTGGTTTAGCTGAATTAGGAAGAACTAACCCAAATGTAGTTGCTTTATGTGCTGATTTGATTGGTTCTTTAAAAATGGACAAATTTATTGAAGAAAACCCTGAAAGATTTTTTCAAATTGGAATTGCAGAGGCCAATATGATTGGTATTGCTGCTGGTTTAACTATTGGTGGTAAAATTCCTTTTACAGGAACTTTTGCAAATTTTTCTACAGGAAGAGTTTATGATCAAATTCGTCAATCTGTTGCATATTCTGATAAAAATGTAAAAATATGTGCTTCTCATGCAGGGTTAACTTTGGGTGAAGATGGAGCAACGCATCAAATTCTAGAAGATCTTGGTTTGATGAAAATGCTACCAGGAATGACTGTAATTAATACATGTGACTATAATCAGACAGAAGCAGCAACAATTGCTATTGCTGAACATGAAGGTCCTGTTTACTTACGTTTTGGTCGTCCAGTTGTACCTATTTACATGCCAAAATTTTCGGACACAGAGCACGAAAATAAATTCGTAATTGGAAAAGCTATCAAACTAACTGAAGGAGCTGATGTAACCATTGTTGCCACAGGACATTTAGTTTGGGAAGCATTACAAGCTTCTGAAAAACTAGAAGAATTAGGAATTTCTGCTGAAGTTATAAACATGCATACCATTAAACCTTTGGATGCAGAAGCTGTTTTAGAATCTGTTGCAAAAACAGGTTGTATTGTTACTGCAGAAGAACATAACTACATGGGTGGTTTGGGTGAAAGCATTTCTGGAGTATTGGCTAAAAACAATCCAATTCCTCAAGAATTTATAGCAGTTAATGATTCATTTGGTGAATCTGGAACTCCGGCTCAATTGATGGAGAAATACGGACTAAACAGTGAATCTATTGTTACTGCAGTTCAAAAAGTTATTGCTAGAAAATAATATTTCTAAAAAAAAAATATTAAAAAATGGAAGTCAAATCTGACTTCCATTTTTTTATTTTACGCTTCTTTTATGGTAGAATCTCTTTCAATAATACTCGTTTTTATTGTTTTTATTCTAGGATCTAATTGTGTTTCATTTTCCATACTCTCCAAACGCTCCAATAAAAATTTCATAGACTGCTCTCCCATAAAAACACCATGTTGACTTACTGTTGTAACTCTAGGTGTAGCGTGTTGGGCCAACTCTCCATTTGTAAAACCTATCAAAGAAATTTCTTCAGGAATTCTATGACCTTGCTTTTTCAAAAACTCCAAAGTATCAATAGTGGCAGTCTCTTCCAAACAAAGAATTGCGTCTACCTTCCTACTTCCAACAACAATTTTCAATAAAGTTTCTAAGTCATCATTCTTTCCCACTTTCACTATTAAATTATCATCAATAGCTATCTTATTGTCTACAAGTGCATTTTTATAACCTTCAATTCTTAATTTACCAACACTAGTATGGCTTATAATAGAGACTATCGCAATATTTTTTCTGTTGTTTTTAATAAAAAAATTAGTAGCCTTATAGGCCGCTTCAACATCATCAACAATAACTTTATCGCACTGTACTTCATCACACACCCTATCCATCATCACCATACCAATCCCATACTTTTCGGTATTAGTAAAATGTTTATAATTTTGACATTTCTGTGTTTCTTCAGCTATTGAAACAATAAAACCATCAACGGTTCCATTTAAAAAATAGTTCGTTGCTTCCAGCTCTTTTTGATGACTATCATGTGAGATAGAAATAATTACGTTATATCCATACTCATTAGCAACTTTTTCAACACCACTAAAAACTTTGGCAAAATATCTATTTAAAATGTTTGGTAAAATAAGTCCTATAGTTTTTGTCTTACTTTTTTTCAGTCCCAGAGCAAAAATATTTGGCTTGTATCCTCTTTCTTCAGCATATTCTTGAATTTTTATACGAGTATTAAGCCCAATATCGTGGCTATCTTTTAAAGCCTTTGAAACGGTAGCTATAGACACATTAAATTCTTCAGCAATTTGTTTAAGTGTAATTCTCTTATTCATTTATTAAAGTTACCCAACTTGGTTTACTATGCTAAAATAAACAATTATAATTCCATTACTGAGATAACTTGAATTTCTAATTCTCCTTTTTTTTATTATCTTTAAAATAAAAAATTGCAACTCGACTTATATTTCATATTTGTTGAAGTACTTTGTATAACTATATTTTCAATTGCTATGGAAAAAACAACTACAGTTTCGAAAGAAATTCTGGTGGACAAGTTCTTGTACATCAGCAATCAAAAAATGATGCTTGGCTATGATTTAGCTCTTAACTGCACAACTTCAAAATGTGTTCATAAACAAGTAAAAAGAAATATAAATCGTTTCCCAAACAACTTTATGTTCCAGCTAACTTTGGAAGAAAAAGAAGAGGCGGTCGCTAATTTCGACCACCTAGAAAATTTCAAATTTTCATAAAACATATAATATAGGTTATACATTTTAAATCAAATTGCTATGTTGATAAAAGTCTTTGGCTCTGCTGTATTTGGCATTGAAGCTACTACCATTACCGTTGAAGTTAATATAGACCAAGGAATTGGTTATCATTTGGTCGGACTACCCGATAATGCTGTTAGAGAAAGTAGCTATCGTATTTCAGCTGCACTGAATAATATTGGTTACAAACTTCCTGGAAAAAAAATTACCCTAAATATGGCTCCTGCCGATTTACGCAAAGAAGGTTCTTCTTATGATTTGACACTTGCTATTGGAATTTTAGCAGCTTCTGGACAAATACAAAGCGAAAATATAGATCAATACATTATCATGGGTGAACTATCTTTAGATGGAAGTTTACAACCCATAAAAGGTGCTTTGCCTATTGCTATCAAAGCCAAAGAAGAAGGATTTAAAGGACTATTGCTTCCCAAACAAAACGCCAACGAAGCAGCCATAGTCGAAGGGTTAAATGTTTACGGTATAGAAAATATTACTGAGGTGATTTCTTTTTTCGATGGTCATTCAACTTTAGAAACCACCAAAATTGACATCAAAAAACAGTTTCAAGAAACTTTAGAAAACCCCGAATTTGATTTTGCAGATGTGAAAGGACAAGAATCTATTAAACGATGTATGGAAATTGCAGCTGCTGGTGGACACAATATTATATTAATAGGCCCTCCGGGATCAGGTAAAACCATGTTAGCAAAACGACTGCCAAGTATTTTACCGCCTATGACATTAGAGGAAGCATTAGAAACCACCAAAATTCATTCTGTTGTTGGTCGTTTAAAAGATAATTTTGGGCTTATGAGTCAGAGGCCATTCCGTTCTCCACATCACACAATCTCTGATGTTGCCTTAGTAGGTGGTGGCCAATACCCACAACCGGGAGAAATATCTATGTCACACAACGGAGTTTTATTTTTAGATGAATTACCTGAGTTTAAAAGAACCGTTTTAGAGGTGATGCGACAACCTTTAGAAGATAGAGAAGTCACTATTTCAAGAGCACGATTTACAGTGACTTACCCAAGTAGTTTTATGTTAGTAGCAAGTATGAACCCTAGTCCGAGTGGTTTTTTTAATGATCCTGGAAGCCCTATGAGTTCTACTCCTCAAGAAATGCAACGCTATATGGGAAGAATTTCTGGACCTTTATTAGATAGAATCGATATTCATATAGAAGTAACCCCTGTTCCATTTGAAAAACTATCAGAAGAACGAACGGGTGAAAAAAGTAAACTTATTAGAGCACGCGTAAGCAAAGCGAGAGAATTACAAACATTACGCTTCCATACTTTTGAAAACACCCATTACAACGCTCAAATGACCGTAAAACAAATACGCAAATTTTGTGCTTTAGATACAGAATCAAAGGAAATGCTAAAGTCGGCTATGGAACGTTTGAATTTATCAGCTAGAGCCTATGATCGAATTTTGAAAGTAAGTAGAACTATTGCCGATTTGGATAATGAAATTTCCATACTACCTCAACATATTTCTGAAGCTATACAATACAGAAGTTTAGATAGAGAGGGTTGGCTTAGTTAATTATTTTCTGGTTGATTTTTTACTTTAACCCATCATACAGAGATCTTGCATCAGATCTGTTTTTAACATTAAGCTTGTTATAAATATTTTTAATGTGAAACTTTACTGTATTTTCAGAAATAAATGATTTGTCGGCTATTATCTTATTTGTATATTTCTTTGAAATCAGTTTTAATATTTTTATTTCCGCAGCTGTAAAATTATATTTTTTTGCTAAAAGTTCTTCTAAATTAACCGTTTCAGTTTCCGAATTGTACATTTTCAACTCTTTCGCATAGGCTTCAATTTTAGCACGATATTCTCTGTTTTTCAAAGATAGCTCTTTTGCAAAATAGAAAATTGCATAGGTAAATATGATCATTTCAGTCAACGACCCAAATTTATATAGAATAAATGAAGTTTTAAACAAGCTAAAACCAAAATAGGGACTTAAATAAAAATCATGAGCAACTAGAAGAGGAAATCCATATGCTATAGAAAAAAAGCGAGCGTTCATACTTCTTTTCCATAAAAACAATCCGTATAGTAAAAACACATTTAAGGTTAACAATTCTAAAATATGTGTAATTATAAACACTGAGAAATTACGGGTTATATGAAACGTAATAGCCGAAACACCACATAAAAAAGTCATATAGACGCCCAGCTTTCTAACCCTAAAATACTTATTATCTATTCCTAAAAAGCTTTTCGTAAAAAAAATGGCAGCAATAACTATAACCAAACTGATATAAGACTCCATCACTTCATTAGGCCCTTCATGACCAAACAAATAAGCTACTAGTCCATCTTTATAAAAAGCGTTAATAGCCATTCCAAATACCATGAAAATATAAAATAAATAAGAATCGTTTTTAAAATTTATATAAGAGAAAAGATTGAGTAAAATTATAACCAGAACCACTCCATAATATAAAGCCATAAACACAGATTCTTTGATATTTATTGAATAATAAGTATCAATATCCAATACCTCAATAGGTGTTTTAGCTTCTAGCAAACAGTTTACTTTTAAATAATAGGTTTTCTTTTTGTTAGAAGACAGTACCTTATACGTTACATACCTCTTGGACTTTAGCTTGTTTATTTCCAATCCCTCTAAAAACAAATTACTTCTAGTAATATGAGCTTCTGGAACACGAATAAACCTGTGTTCAGAAGAAGGTGACATTTCTATCTTAAACCAATAAACGCCATTATTTAATCCTTCATTCATACCTTCTCTATAAGGAACCCAGCCTTCATTGGTATTAGAAATTTGATCAATAGAATGGTTTTTATATAGATAAGAAATTGTAGTGTTTGCTGAGCCAACATTAAGTACAGAAAGGAACAAAACAATAAATGTTATACTATTACGATACATCTTTTGGGTAAGTAGTTTAGTTCGCCAAATTAACATTTATTTAGACAAAAATTAAAATATTTGATTTATTTAAACAAACACAAACTTCTAAACTGATCTCAACATACAACTTACAAAAGCCAAAAGATAATATAGTTGATAAAAAATCTAAATAAATAGCACTGTTTTATCTTTATAAATAGGTAGTTTTTTGGGTAGTATTGATATTTGCATTAGTTCTTTTACTATTTGTTCGATAAATTCGTAGTATCAAACATTTCAAAATCTATTGATGCGAAGACATCAACTGTATGAATAAAGTATCTTATGGCAAACAGCCATAATACTTAATTTGATCACTAGGGGTAGTGCAATATCTCGTGTAAGAAAAAATAGTACAAATTGCTATCAAAATCTTACACGAGTTTTTTTTTGGAATACTCCGACTTCAACAAAACAAACACATTTCTGAAATCATTAAATATCAAAGTCTACATAGAGAAATCTAACTATTTACTTTTCTTCTTTTTAAATAGATATTATAGATCAAACCAAACATGATTAAAAAGACTCCTAAAAGCGTCCATAAATTGTAGATTTCACTAAACCAAGAAGCTCCAATTACAATCATAAATACAACTTCTAGATACTTTAGCGGAGCAATTACATTTGTTTCACCTGCCTGTAATGCTTTGGTCAAATATAATTGACCAAAGTAACCAAAAACCCCCAAACTCAATAACAGCAACCATTCTAGTAAATTTGGTTTTTCCCATTCACTAATAGACATAATACCTCCAAAAACAAATGCCATTACCATAAAATAATTGATAATTACCAATGGATTTTCCGAATCTCCAATTTTACGAATTAGCACAAAAATTAATCCTAAAAAAATAGCAGACAGCAATACCAAAACTAAGCCTATAGAATTTACGTTTACACCAAAACCTTTAATAATTAAAACGCCCGTAAATGCTATTAAAAATAAAAACCACTGCATTGGTTTTATTTTTTCTTTTAAGAATACAAATGCCAAAATAGCTGCAAATATTGGAGATGTATATCTTAGTGAAACTGCTGTACCTAAGGCTAGGTAATTTAAAGATTGAAAAAAACATGTTAAAGAAATTACCCCCGCAGCACCTCTAAGAAGTAACCATTTTTTATTATTCCCAAAAAAAGGAATTTTTTGTTTTAAAATTAACGGTACCGTAAAAAATAGAGTTCCTACAGATCTGAAAAAGACAATTTGATAGGCACCAAAATCGTTTAAATATTTTACCACCGTGTTCATTAGTGAAAATGCTATTACACTTATGATCATATAAAATATTGCTTTTGAGCTTTTCATAAAAAGTATCTTTTACAGTTTAAAACAGCTCACAAAAGTAGCATTAAAAAATTGAAAATACTTTAGACTTAAAAATGCAGAATACAGCTCAAAAATTTCATCTCAATAGAATGAGTTCTACTATATTTTTAATTGTTCTTAAAAAGTTTAAATACTTCTTGTTTATTAGACTTACTGATAGGTATTTTATAACCTGCAATATATTCACTTAAAAAGCAATACTAGTCACCTCATTTGAAGGCTTACTTAAATGATATTTCTAAAATATTATTGCCATTTAAAAATTCCTCTTGTATTTTAAAATTGAAACGAGTAACTTAGAAGTGTTAGTAAACAACAAGATCTTTAATAAGAACTAAAAAACTTTTGCCTATGCTACCTTTTAGAACAGAAATAAGAAATTCACCCAAAGAACAAACCATTAAAGTTTATTTAAGCGATATTTCATTAGATATTGACCTACAAGGTCTCCTAGAAAAATTATCTGGTGTAAGAATGGTTGAAGTTCAGAAAAGTATAAGTAGAAATCGTGCTGCAGAAAATCTTACCGTTTTTAGAGATGAATCAACCTCTATAAATGATTTAAAAACAAATGTAGATGCATTTTTAGAAAATTATTTTGAACGAGTTGATATCTAATTTTTTACTTAGTCTTAAAATAAGAGTTGTACTAAGGTTTTAACGTATCTATATTTTTAGACGGGACAAATTAAAATAAAAAAACCGATTTGAAATTTCAAATCGGTTTTTTTATGGTCTAATTTTTTTATTTGAATAGCTTAACAACATCATTTGCATTGGCAAATAACAACAAGCCCATTAGAATTACAAACCCAGTAATTTGAGCATATTCTAAAAACTTATCACTAGGTTTTTTTCCGGTAATCATTTCGTAAAGTGTAAATACTACATGTCCTCCATCTAAAGCAGGTATTGGTAATAAATTCATTACCCCTAACATAATAGATAAAAAAGCAGTAATACTCCAAAAGGCTTGCCAGCTCCATGTTGAAGGAAAAATACTTCCAATAGAAATAAATCCACCTAATCCTTTATACGCCCCTGTTTCAGGGTTGAATACTTTTTTTAATTGTTTAACGTAGCTTACCAAGGTATTGTATCCTTTTTTTGTTCCAGCCGGAATAGCTTCTAGCAAGCTGTAGGAAATAGTTTCCAATTTGTAATATCCTAGTTTTTCAAGATCTGTAAAAGATAAAGGCGCAAAAGAAATTCCAATCATTCCTTCTTCATCAAGTTGAATAGGTATTTCTTTTATTTGCTCATCTCTTTTTACACTTAATACAATTGAATTTGTTTCGGAGTTTTTAAGAAGTTCCTTTGCTTCATCAAAATACTTTACGGCTTGCCCATTAATAGCAACAATTAAATCTTTTTTTCTTAATCCGCTTTCTTTATTAATAGATGTTTCTGCAAAACCTCCTACTACATAAGGATAACGTATCGATAAAAATGGACCAGAGCCTTTTTCTTTTCCTACGAGTTGAGAGATAAAATCAACTGGTATTTCTTGATTAATTATTTCTCCATTTCGTTCAATGGTAAATTCATTACCATTAATAAATTCACCTGTTAAACTAGAGAAAGAACGAATTTCGTTTCCATCAACCGTTTTAATTTTATCGCCTGTTTTTAATCCTATTTCTAAGGCTAACGAATCTGTAACCCAAATACCGTCGGTAACGTTATTGTTTGGCAAATAACTTTCTCCCCAAGTAAATAATATCAGAATATAAATTACAAAACCCAGAATAAAGTTTACAACAATACCTCCTAACATAATAATTAATCGCTGCCAAGCTGGTTTCGATCTAAATTCCCAAGGCTGAGCTGGTTGGTTCATTTGTTCGGTATCCATACTTTCGTCTATCATACCCGATATTTTTACATATCCCCCGAGTGGAATCCATCCTATACCATATTCTGTACCTCCAATTTTCTTCTTTATCAATGAGAATTTATAATCAAAAAATAAGTAAAATTTTTCTACTCTTGTCTTGAATAATTTGGCAGGTATAAAATGTCCTAATTCGTGTAAAACAATTAATAATGACAGACTTAATATAAATTGTGATGCTTTAATAAAAACTTCCATGTAGTGTATTTGTGATTTTAATCCCCGCAAATGTACAATTTTAAATAAATTATAAAGCGTATATAGGCAGCCCTTTTTCCTTTTAACAAAGTTCTAACGGTTTCCTTAGTAGATAAAGTGTTTTTTTGAGAATTTTATTCTTTCTTTTTTAAAAAAGGAAAAGAACTTGCCAATCAAAATGATTAATTTTACACTTCAATTTCACACAAAAACATGGAAGCTAATTTTTTTAAAAAATCTATACCTACTTTAATAATCATGTTAATTTTTAGTGTAGGGGGAGTGTCTTTATTTTATACTTTATTAACACCCGAAAAAAAGTTACCTATTTATAATCCTGTAGATATTAACCCAAAACTGGTAGACCCTTCCCTACAACACATATCAAATAATCATAAAATTGCGGAATTTAGTTTGATTGATCAAAATGGTGAAACCATTACGAATGCTACTTATAACGATAAAATTTATGTCGCTGATTTTTTCTTTACACGCTGCGGAACTATTTGTCCTGTTATGACCTCTAATATGGGAAAAATTCAACAAGAATTTTTAAACGATGATAAGGTTATGTTATTATCACATTCTGTAACACCTGTAATGGATAGTGTTCCAGTTTTAAAGGAATATGCAAAACACAAAGGAGTTATTGACAGTAAATGGCATTTGGTGACAGGAGCTAAAAAAGACATTTATAATCTAGCACGTAAAAGTTATTTTGCTGTATTGGATGAAGGAGATGGTGGATTACAGGACTTTATACATACAGAACAATTTGTTTTAGTTGATTCTAAAAAGCGAATTAGAGGATTTTATGATGGAACGGATGTCAAAGAGATTGCAAGAATTATAGAGGATATTGAAATTCTTAAAAAAGAAAAAAATTAATAGTTTTGCTCCTTTTTCTCTTTTATTACATTCATTTAAAATAAGCGAATAACATTCTCAATAAATCTTTCTTTAGAATCATTCTAATTTGGTATCTTTGTCCACTATTTTAAATGATTCTAAAATTTCATGCGCACAGTTGCTGACTTACAAAAAGGAGAAATAGGGACAATTGAACATTTGTCTTTTGACGAAATTCCATTAGCTTTAATGGAAATGGGATGCATTCCAGGAAAGCAAGTTGCATTAATTCAACGTGCCCCCATGAACGACCCATTATACATTAGTGTAAATGGAAGTCATTTTGCTATTAGAAAAGAAACGGCAGAACGTATTATTTTGGCTAAACTGTTGTGTGATGAAATCTAATAAAACTTTAAACGTAGCCTTAGTTGGAAATCCAAATACAGGAAAAACCTCTCTGTTTAATCAATTAACAGGTTTAACACAGAAAGTTGGAAATTACCCTGGTATTACGGTAGACAAAAAACAAGGATCTTCTAAGTTGCCTAATGGTAGAATTGCAACAATTACCGATTTACCAGGAACTTACAGTATCAATCCAACCTCTTTAGATGAAAGCATTGTTTTAGAAACTTTGCTAGATAATGATCATGAAGATTTTCCAGATGTAGTAATTGTTGTTGCTGAAGTAGAAAACATCAAAAGAAATTTACTTTTATTTACCCAAGTAAAAGATTTAAAAATCCCAACATTGCTTGTCATAAATATGGCTGATCAAATGGAACGCAAAGGGATTTTTATTGATATAGAAAAACTGAAAGAAGAGTTAAAAACAGAAATTGTATTAGTGAGTGCTCGTAAAAAAGAAGGCATTGATACTTTAAAAGAAAAATTAACTTCCTACGAAAGTTTTGACACAACCCCTGTTTTAACTGTTTCAGAAAAAATTGACAAACCTTATTTTGATAACATTAA
Organism: Bacteroidota bacterium; assembly: GCA_042584125.1. GTDB lineage: Bacteria > Bacteroidota > Bacteroidia > Flavobacteriales > Flavobacteriaceae > Flavicella. The sequence goes on along the minus strand of JBHOTE010000002.1, from coordinate 50,743 downwards.
AGCACGGTTAAAAGGCTTTACCACGTACAAATCTTGGTTACTTATCACTCAAAAAGAATCGGTTAATTTTATTTCTGAAGCTTCTAAAAAAGTTATAGAATCTTTTAAAAGTGATCAAAGTAAATTAAAAAAATACCAGCACAAAGAAACCATATATAGATATCAGTTTATCAATGATATTTTAAAAAAGACATATAAAATTGATCGTTCAAAGGCAAAAGACCTAAGAAGCTATTTAGACAGGGTACTAACCCATAAAATATTTGGCTATTTAATTTTTGCAAGTATTTTATTGTTAATGTTTCAATCTGTTTTTGATTGGGCAACAGGTCCAATGGATTTTATAGATTTAACCTTTTCCAATTTAAGTGAATGGTCAAAGACTAAATTACCAGAAGGTATTCTTTCTAGTTTAATTACTGAAGGTATTATTCCCGGCATAGGAGGTATCGTTATTTTTATTCCTCAAATTGCCATTTTGTTTTTATTTGTCGCAACCCTTGAAGAAACAGGATATATGAGTCGTGTTGTATTTCTTATGGATAAAGTAATGCGACGTTACGGAATGAGTGGCAAAAGTGTAATTCCTTTAATTTCAGGTACTGCTTGCGCTATTCCAGCAATTATGGCTACGCGCAACATTGGAGGATGGAAAGATAGATTAATTACCATTTTAGTAACACCATTTACAACCTGTTCAGCACGTTTGCCTGTATATGCAATTATTATTGCGTTAATTATTCCTGACAATAGGGTTTTAGGAATTTTTAGTTTGCAAGGATTGGTGCTAATGGCGTTGTATGTTTTGGGATTTGCTTCAGCACTTACTTCAGCGTTTATCTTAAATAAAGTTTTGAAAGTTGATAGTAAAAACTTTTTTATAGTTGAAATGCCTAATTATAAATTACCTTCTTTTAAAAACATAGTATTCGATGTTCTAGAAAAAACAAAGGCTTTTGTTCTTGGAGCAGGAAAAATAATTTTAGCCATTTCCATTGTTTTATGGTTTTTGGCCAGCAACGGTACTAGTGATTTTAAGAATGCTGAAAGTATTGTAACTGAAAAAAATAAAGACCAAAAATTATCTTCAAAAGAACTAGAGAGCCAAATAGCTTCCTATAAGTTAGAAAATTCTTATATTGGAGTAATGGGGAAAATGATTGAACCAGCAATTGAACCACTTGGCTACGACTGGAAAATAGGAATAGCATTGATAAGTTCTTTTGCTGCAAGAGAAGTTTTTGTTGGAACGCTATCTACAATTTATAGCGTAGGGAATGATGACGAAGGAACTATTAAGCAAAGAATGGCAGCAGAAATTAATCCTGTAACCAAAGAAAAAAGATTTAATTTCCCAGCAGGGATGTCTTTATTGGTTTTTTATGCATTTGCCATGCAATGTATGGGTACTTTAGCCATTGTAAAGAGAGAAACCAAATCATGGAAATGGCCAATACTTCAATTGGTAGGCATGGGACTTTTGGCATATCTCGCTGCATTTGTTACCTTTACCATATTAAAATAAAATGATACAAGAAGTTGTTACTTATATACTCGTAGGTATTGCACTTTTTTTCTTGTTTAACCACTTTATAAAAAAAACAAAGAAAAAAGGGAAGTGTGATACAGATTGTGATTGCTAATGAAAAAGATTGTTAACCATTACTAATAACAATCTAATATGATAAGACATTTAAGAGGAGAAATTTGGAAAGATCTTGAATTAGTAGATAAGATGAAGACTACTAAGCAGTATAGAATATCTAATATGGGTAGGTTTACTACTGTTATCAATGGTGAAGAAGTTCTAGCAGGAAAACCTTTGACAAATGGTTATGAAACACTGTCTTTAAAAAATAAAGACACGATGAAAAAAGCAGCTCGTTATGTTCATAAATTGGTGGCTCAAAATTTTTTAGAACAGAATGATGGGGTTTATGTAATTCATTTGAACTATGATAAATTAGATAACCGAGTTGAAAATTTAAAATGGGCAACCAAAAAAGAAAAAGAAAAGCATCAGTTTGCCAATCCTATTTATATAGGAAGGGTTTATCAAAAATCAAGGGCAAAGTTAACGGAAGGTAGAGTTAGGATGATTAAGAAAAAAATACTTGATCCAAACAGAAAAACCAGGATGAAAATGATAGCCAAGCAATTTGGAATATCAGAAATGCAATTGTACAGAATTAAAACAGGTGAAAACTGGGGTGAAGTTACTATAGATTAAGCCCAATTAGCAACCTTTCAATTGATATAATTTACAGAAATAAAAAAAGCGGATGAAAATAATTTCATCCGCTTTTTCTTTAATCTATTTTATCTAAAAATTAAAAGTAACTCCAGCTAAGAAGTTTATTGTAGCTTGTGGATAAAAATAAGTTCCCCAATCAGGATCATAATATCCGTTAGAAATATATTTTTCACTAAATAAATTGTTTACCAAAGCATTAAATGTAATTTTAGTAAATATAGATTTTGGTGTTATATCATAATTGATGTTTAAATCATTTACGAAATATGCCTCTAATTTTTTATCACTTTCTTCAAGATTCGTTAAAAATTGATTACCCACATATTTTGAAAGTAACGCAACCTCTAGGTTTTTTGTTGGTTTTACAGCAATTGCATTCGCTGCAACAATTTCAGGAGAAAAAGAAATATCTGTATCTCCAAAATTAGTAGTTACATTGTTAATTTCTCTTTTGAAATTTAAATTTCTATTTTTACTTAAGGTAAGGTTTGGACGAATACTTAAATAATTATTCAACAAAATATTAGCGTCAATTTCTACTCCTAAACGATAACTTTTACCACTATTTGTTTTGCTAAAAGCACCGTTATTGTCAATTTCACCTGTAAGCACAAGTTGGTCATTATATTTCATATAGTAAATATTGCTATTTACATTAACTTTTTCAGAACTATATCTCCAACCCAATTCAAAATCATTCAATTCCTCTGCTTTAGGAAAGTCTGCTGTATTTGCAATTTCTTTAAAGTCACCTCTACCAGGTTCTTTATGAGCTTTGGCATAAGAAATGTAAAAATTATTAGCTGTATTTACAGAATAACTCAAACCAACTTTTGGATTAAAGAAATTATAAGTCTCATCTATAAGAGGAGAGTTTTTCACCTCCGCTTTGTAGGTAACACGCCTTTGTTGAAGGTCAACATAAGCATTTAGGTTATCTGCTAATTTATAGTTGATTTTTGCGAAAATATTCGTATCTGTTTTATCTCCAGGGCGGTCATAATAAACATCTCTAATCTCAGTATTTCCTGCAAATCTATTCCAAATTGTTTCACCAAAATGGCGACCTTCATGTTTGTTTGCAGCTCCCCCTAAAGTAAAGTCAATCTCTTCATTTTTATAGTTGAAAGAATAGGTTACTCCATAAAAATGACTGTTTGCATAACGTCTAACAATATTGTCTGAATTTCCTTCAACTTGATCAACTATATTTAAAGGATTCCAATCATTACCCCATGCTTGATTGTATTCTTCATAAAAACCTCTTCCTCTTGTATAGTGAATTGCTAAATTTGAAGAAAAACTCTCGTTGTATTTTTGATTCCAATGCAGTTGAGCATGATCTTGCTTGTAATTATCTACTTGATTGTCATAAAATGCTCTTATTGACCAATCATTATTGTAAATTGCTCCTGCAGCGTTGAATGTTCTATCTTTTTTTGCTGTTGCTGCATCAACACCGTACCATGCCTGATAAGTAATTTCTTCTCCACCAAAGACTAAGGCTTTAATTAAGGTATTATTATCAATGTAATTGGCTTGAAAAAAGTAAGATTCTAAATCTGAAGTAGCTCTGTCTAAATAACCATTTGATTTGATTTTAGAAAATCTACCCGAAAGTTCAATATGATTGCTCAATAATCCAGTACTAAATTTTACTGTGTTTTTTAGTGTTTTGTAGGAACCTGCAGAACTTGATATTTGTCCACTTGCACCTTGAGAAACTCCATCGGTTAGTAAATTTAAACTAGCACCAAAAGCACCTGCTCCATTGGTTGATGTTCCAACACCTCTTTGCAATTGTATGTTTTCAACAGAAGAAGTAAAATCTCCCAAATTTACCCAAAATGTACCTTGACTTTCAGCATCATTGTATGGGATTCCATTTATTGTTACATTAATTCTTGTTGCATCAGAACCACGAACTCTCAATGATGAGTACCCAATTCCAGCTCCTGCATCAGTAGTAGTAACTACAGATGGTAAGTAGTTTAATAAGGCAGGAATGTCTTGACCTAAGTTACGTTTTGCTAATTCTTTTTTGCTAAGGTTAGAGTGTGTAACAGGATCATTGGCTTTTACCCTAACTGCAGAAACCAGAACTTCGTCTAAAATATTTTCGGAAGAAATCATTGTAAATGTTAGTTTTTGATTTTCATTAAAATCAACATTACGAGTCAAAGTTTCAAATCCAACATAAGAAATTTCAAGAATATGTTTTCCTGATTTCACGCTGATGTTGAATTCTCCATCAAAATTTGTGGTTGTCCCTTGGTTAAGATCCTTGAGAATAATACTTGCACCTGCTAAAGGATTTTGGTTTTCATCAATTACTTTTCCGCTAAATTTGGCTGTTTGTGCTTGTGCTACGATTGAACTAATCATTAGCCATAAAAAAGGTACTAAAGTCTTCGCTTTTTTAAAAGTTGTGTTTTTTTTCATTTTTTTCAAAATGAATAAAAAGAGGCAATTATTCTTAATTTTTAAATTAATCATAATTGTGTATGCTTATGCATACGGTTTGATAATAAATTACGCTATGCGTATGTCCCTTGGCAGCATTACCTGCCCAGGTTCTTTGGGTATGATCTCAGCCTTTCGGCACCCCTTTGTTGAGAACGGTGCAAAACTAGAATACAAATTTGGAATAAAAAAGAAAGTTCGTGTTTTTTTTCAAAGACACACTTAACTAGCTAAAAACATATAAGTTAAACTTATTTAAAAGTAGATTTAGTCTTTTCCTACAACATCCCAAACTGGGATATTTAAGAAATCTGAAAGTAACTTTGCATCTTTTCTTAAAATATATAATTTCCCGTGGTCAATTATATAAAGTCTTTTTCCTGATTTTAAAACAAGGTTCAACTCATAACTATAATAACTCTTTTCTTCTCCGCCAATATATTCAGAAACAATTTGTAGTGCATAAATATTAGATAATTCTGTGCTGTTTTTACTTTCTTCAATAGGAGCAGAAGATAAATTTGGTTTTTTCTTCCTCTTGTATAATACCCTGTAGATTTATCAAAAACAATCCTTTTTTTTAAGATGAACAAAAGGAATATTCCAATAAGTAAAACTACAATAGACAAAACAGAAGTCCAGATAAAATTATCATCTATATTTTGATATGTTTTATCCTGAATTATTTTGACAATAATAAATCCAGCCATTACAATAAACACCCAAGGAAAAAAGCTGTACATAATTGTTTTTTCAAACACTACCTTGCTATCTTTTTTTGAAGCAATATGTGTACAAAAGTTGGCACCACCAGAATTTATTGGAAACCAGGAGGTTTTTAAAGCAATAGGGTCTTCTAGATACTCTGGTTTTGTAGTAGGATGAGTATTTCTTAGTAATCTTCGGATAAATTTCATAGCTAAGAAGTTTTATAATTGATTTAAAAAATCTTGGTTCTCTTCAAAAATTGTCCCGATAACCACAATATCTGCCCCATTTTGAAAAGCTTTTTCAATGTCTTTTTTAGAACGTAATCCTCCACCTACAATAATTGGAATGGTTACTACTTTTGAAACTTCTGAAATAATAGACGAATGAACAGGAATTTTGGCACCAGAGCCAGCTTCTAAATATATAAGTTGTTTTCCCATATATTGCCCAGCCAATGCTGTATTTACAATTTTAGAAACATCACTTTGTAAAATCGGGTTTGTTTGGCTAACTCTTTGAACTGCAGTTTTATTTCCGCCATCAATAAGAACATAACCCGTTGGAATAATTTCTAATTGTGTATTCTTTAATAGCGGAGCTGCGGAAACTTGTTGGTGAATTAAATATTCTGGATTGTCACCAGACAATAAGGATAAAAATAAAATAGCATCTGCCTCATCTGTTATTTGATTGTAATTTCCAGGGAAAATTATTATAGGTAGATCACAAAGTATTTTAAAAGATTTGATAAATAAATGTGTCGCATTGTCTAAAACGGTACTGCCACCAATAAAAATTAGGTCAATAGGATTTTTTTTAATTTTCTTACAGATAGTTTCAATTGCAATTAATTCAATTTTATCAGGATCTAATAAAAGGGCTATTAATTTTTTACCTATTTTCTTTTTAGAAAGTATGTATTTTAGAACAGATATATCCATAATTATTTATCTGTATTTGGCAGGGCATAAACCAGAGTAAAATCTTCAATTCCTTGAAAATAGATTGTATATTTTTCTTCTAAATTATCTTTTAAAATCCAGCCTGTTGTTTTTTTATCGGCTAAGTCAAAAGTATCAATCGGCAAATGTTTACTAAATAAAAGCCCACCATCTGGATGTATTTTATACAGAGATTCTTTAGCTCCCCAAAGAACGGTGAGTTGCTCTATTTTATTTACTTCTTTTAAAAAACTATTTTCCTTGTCAACAAATTTATGAGCAATGCGTAAAATTTTATCTCTATTTTTTTCAATATCAATACCTACACATTTATTGCTTACTATAATTGCTGAAAAATTAAAGGAATGTGTTATAGATATATGTTTTCCATCTTTTAAATGAGGTTTTCCATCGTTGGTATAAAATAAATCGGCATCAGAATAACCACATTCTTTTAATAAATGACGAACACTAACAAAACCCTTTTGATGCATTTCAGAACGCATACCATTTACCCTTTGCTGACTCTTTTCAATTAAGAAAATATCTTGTAATTCTTGTAAGGTTTCCGTTATTTTCCAGACAACTACTTTGGTGTTTTTGTCAACGATAATTGTTTTCAGTAAAGGCATTTATTTTGTCAAAGGTATTTTGTAATTTTGCAAACTAATAAACACAAATATAAGAACTATGAGTTCAGAAACATCTACATACACAAAATATAAAGTAAAAGACATCAGTCTAGCAGATTGGGGTCGAAAAGAAATTCATTTAGCTGAAGCTGAAATGCCAGGACTAATGAGTTTGAGAGAAGAGTATAAAGGACAAAAACCTTTAGCTGGAGCACGTATCGCTGGATGTTTGCATATGACCATTCAAACGGCAGTGTTAATTGAAACATTAGTTGATTTAGGTGCTGAGGTAACTTGGAGTTCTTGTAATATTTTCTCTACACAAGATCAAGCTGCTGCTGCTATTGCTGCTGCTGGAGTTTCTGTTTATGCATGGAAAGGTTTAAATGAAGAAGAATTTGACTGGTGTATAGAGCAAACTTTGTTTTTTGGAAAAGATAAAAAACCATTGAATTTAATTTTAGATGATGGTGGTGATTTAACAAATATGGTTTTAGATCGTTACCCAGAGTTAGTTCCTGGAATTAAAGGATTATCTGAAGAAACTACAACAGGAGTACATAGATTGTACGATAGAGTAAAGGCTGGAACTTTACCAATGCCGGCAATCAATGTAAATGATTCTGTAACAAAATCTAAATTTGATAATAAATACGGTTGTAAAGAATCTGCAGTTGATGCAATTCGTAGAGCAACAGATGTAATGATGGCAGGAAAAGTTGCTGTTGTTGCTGGATATGGTGATGTTGGTAAAGGTTCTGCTGCTTCTTTAGCTGGTGCCGGTGCTAGAGTAATTGTTACTGAAATTGATCCTATTTGTGCGTTACAAGCAGCAATGGACGGTTTTGAAGTTCGTAAAATGGACAATGCAATTTCTAGAGCTGATATTGTAATAACAACTACTGGAAATAAAGATATTATTGTTGGTCGCCATTTCAAAGCTTTAAAAGACAAAGCTATTGTTTGTAATATTGGACATTTTGATAATGAAATTGATATGGCTTGGTTAAATGAAAACTACGGAGATTCTAAAGTTGAAATTAAACCTCAAGTAGATCAATACACAATTGATGGAAAAGAATTTTTAGTATTAGCTGAAGGTCGTTTGGTGAATTTAGGATGTGCAACTGGACACCCAAGTTTTGTTATGAGTAACTCATTTACAAACCAAACATTAGCACAATTAGAATTGTGGTTGAATAATGACAAATACGAAAATGATGTATATATGTTACCTAAACATTTAGATGAAAAAGTAGCACGTTTGCATTTGGCTAAAATTGGTGTTGAATTGGATGAATTGAACCAAGAACAAGCAGATTATATTGACGTAAAAGTTGAAGGCCCATATAAGCCTGAGTATTACAGATACTAGTATTTAAAAATACTGATTAAACAAATTAAAAAAACCTCCTAGAAAATTTCTAGGAGGTTTTTCTTTTGCTATTAGTGACCTATCTTCAAATAGCTATACAAAATATTTAGAACTAAAAAACAGAAATTTTAACTCTCTTTTAAAGAAGCTCTAATTTCTTTTGCCTTTGCCTTGGCAGCTTCATTTCTTTCAATTTTATGCCCTGGTCTGCTCCATTTTTCATTTTCTGATGGAATCGTATCCGTAGGTACATCTTTTCTAATTTTTACCTTTCCCTTGTTGTCCTTTTTCTTTTCAGAAGGTGTTAAACCTAATATTTCGAACAACTGCATATCTTCATTATCACCAGGATTAGGAGTTGTTAATAATTTATCTCCAGCAAAAATAGAAGAAGCACCTGCCATAAAACACAAAGCTTGACCTTCTTTACTCATTTCAGTTCTTCCTGCAGACAAACGTACTGTTGTTTTTGGAAAAACAATTCTCGTAGTAGCAATCATTCTAACCACATCCCATACAGGAACTACTGTTTGATCTTCTAACGGAGTTCCTTCTACAGCCACAAGCGCATTGATTGGAATTGACTCAGGCACTCTGCTCAATGCTTGTAAGCTCATTAACATCCCTACTCTATCTTCAACAGCTTCACCCATTCCAATAATTCCACCAGAACAAACTTTTAAAGAACTTTTTCTTACATTTTCAAGCGTTTTAATTCTGTCTTCGTAACCTCTTGTAGAAATCACTTCTTTATAATATTCTTCTGAAGTATCTAAATTATGATTGTAATAATGAAGTCCAGCTTCTGACAATCTAGTAGCCTGACTCTCAGTAACCATTCCAAGTGTACAACAAACCTCCATTTCCATAGCACTTAGTCCTTTTACCATTTTTAATACTTGTTCAAAATCATCTCCCTCTCTAACATTTCTCCAAGCAGCTCCCATACAAACCCTAGAAGAACCTGTTGCTTTTGCCTGAGCCGCCTTAGATAAAACCTCATCTACAGGCATAAGATCATTTTTTTGAATATTGGTATGATAACGAGCCGCTTGTGGGCAATAACCACAATCTTCAGAACAACCACCTGTTTTAATAGAAATAAGCTTACTTACCTGTATTTTTAATGGATCATGGTATTCTCTATGAACCTTAGAGGCCTCATAAATTAACTCCAATAAGGGTTTATTATATATTTCTAAAATTTCTTCTTTAGTCCAGTTTTGTTTCACTTCACTCATAATATTCCTAAAAATTTTTCGTGCTCAAAAGTACGTAATTAAATCTGTATAATTAAATTTCAATATTTTTGAAGTTATTCAAAATTATGGTTTTGATAAAATAATACTCACCGCATTTCCTCCAAAACCAACAGCATTTATAAGTACAGAAGTTATTTTTCGGGGTTCACATTTATTATCAATAAAAGGTACAGAAACAAATTTTTGATGCGCTAACATTAAGATAGCCAATTCCATGCTCAACACACCTGAAGCTCCTAAAGTATGCCCCATTTTCCATTTATTCGTTGTTAACGCAGGAAGTGTATCACCAAAAACAACTTGAATAGCTTTGTATTCAGACAAATCCCCTTTAATTGTACCTGGTGCATGCATTACAATGGCATCTACTGAATTTAAACCAGCATCTTCTAACGCCATTTTCATAGATTTTTGAAAACATTGTGCATCTGCTGAAATAGAAATATTATGTTTTAATTTTTCAGTAGCATAACCTAATCCACTTATTACAGCAAGAGCATTTTCTTTAATACCTCTTTCAAGACAAAAAGAAACAGCTCCTTCTCCTACAACCATTCCGTTTTTTTCTTTCGATAAATCCAATGCTTTGCAAGGATATTTATCGTTTAAATCTTTAGAATAAATCTTCAATGCTTTCATTTGAGCAATAGTAAAAGGTGTATTTGCAGCTTCACTACCCCCTACTAAAAAAGCATTAGACATACCAGAACGCAACCAAGCTACTCCGTTTACGACTGCATGCAATGCTGTTGAGCAAGTAATAGAATGACTTATAGCGGGTCCTTCTGCCTGTAAATCATGTGCAACCCAAGAAGCAATATTTCCCAAAGTAGTTGTTGGTGAACTTAAAGTTTCTGCTTTACCTAAAGAACTTTCTTTAAATGAATCATAATGTTTTTCAAACAACTCAGTTGCTCCCCTTGAAGAACCAATATTTACTCCAAAGTCTTTTAGCCAATTAACATTTTCTAAAGCTTTTCTAGAAGTATAAATAGCCAATAAAACAGATCTATCTAGACTTTTATATTTGGAATCTGAGTTTCGTAATTCTTCAATTTTGACATTATTAATTTCAGAAATACTTCCCACTAAAGCAGAAAATTTCCCGAAATTTTTATTCGATAAAAAGTGAGTATCTGACAAATAATTCTCCCACACGGATTCATTTGAATCACCCAGCGCAGAAATAGAAGCCATACTTGTAATTGAAATCTTTTCTTTCTTCAAACTATATAAATAAGTTGCAAATATAGTTTGTTTGAAATAATAAACATTAGTGTAACCCTCTGAAGAAGTCACACTAATTAAAAATTATTCAACAAAAGTAACCATAGTACTCTCAGAAGCAATAATTTCTTTACTTGATGATTCTATAAATTTATCTTCTTGCATTTTTAACACAAAAAGCAATCCGATAACCACCAAGGTTAGAATAACAGCCAAATAACTATCATCTACTTTTTTCAATAAATTAACGTCCATTGTTCTTTTTTAAAGTTAGCATATAATATAATTGCTATAATAAAACTTCTACTGTTTCAACTAAATAAAACAGTTATCACGTACGACATTTTTTAAGGGACATCTAAGATACAAAATATCAACCACTATTAACATTGGTTAATTGTGATAACTACTAACGGTATATATTATTTAATAAATTGTACGTTTTCTAGTACAATCGACCTTTTTAGTAGAGTATTTAAAACAAAAGACTGGTTTTCAGAGACTATAGACAATTAATTCCTTCCTTTTTCATTAGGATACAACTTGAAAACAGGTTCACTTTGCCAGAATTCCTTGCTGTCCACATCCATAATAGTCAAAGGGTTTTTGTGAGCTGCCCCTGTGTCTAGATTCCATACATTAGCAGCATTCACGGGCTTTGACTCATCAATTCTAGAAAGTGCCGTATGCCCAATGAAAATTTCTTTATAATGAGACAGTCGCTTAGGGTAAAACTTATCACCAGGGTTTAAATTTTTATCCATAGCCAAAACCATTTCCCACAAAGAACGATCCCAAAATAGCATTTTTTCAAAATACTCTTGTTCAGCACCATTATGACTTGTAAAGCCAGCATGCACAAATAATCTATTCTGGTTATCTAAATAATAGTTTTCTAAATTTTCAAAAAAGTGAATATGGATGTTTCTAATATTCATTGCTACTTCTGCATAGGAATTAACTGTTGCTTGCCCTCCATGAAACAACCAAACATCATTACTTTCTTGATGTTTCAGCCAACGATAGCACAAATCGTCATGATTACCTCTAAGAAAAATACAATTATGGGTTGATTTTAATTGAATTAAAAAATTAATTAACTCTGGTGTTTGACTCCAACCATCAACATAATCTCCTAAAAAAATTAACGTATCTTCTTCCGTGACCTTTGCTCTGTCTAAAACCTGAATCAAAGCTTTTAACGCTCCATGAATATCTCCAATTACAAATGTTTTGCTCATCAACTTTTTTTAATTTCAAATCTAAAAAACTTTCCCTATTTAAAATAACAATTATTCTTTTTTCAAGGGTTGGTATTTTAACTTTCTTATAAGCCTCAATACTTCTTTACACCTAACATACACAGATTTATCTGATAGTTTTTTCAAAAACTGTTTTGACGCTAGCAAATTATCATAAGCCTTAACAATGTTATTCAAATAACAAACCATATAAATGGTAGGTAAGTTTTTTAAAAGAGGTAGCTCCAAATTATTAAGTGGGGCTTCATTTTTTAATTTTGTTAATACTAAATTCATCGATTCAAATTCCTGATTCAAATGTATCAAATCAAATACTGGAGGCGTAAACAAAAATTCAGTGACAATATTATATTTGCCATTTTCTTTAAAATTGATAATTGTTTTCTCAAAAGGGTAATGTTTATTATCAGATAATATTCCGAGATAAACAAATTCAGTAATGATAAAAGAATTTTCATTTACCCGAATTTGAACATCGTCTAAAGCAGAATAAAACAAACGTACTTGCTCTTTAATCAGTTCAATATCTACCCTTGAATAAAAAACTTCACCATTTATTTTTTTCTTTTCACCTGCCCAACATAAAACAAAGTACTCTTTAAACACCTTAAAAGTAGGCTTGTATTTTTTTGGATGCTGTTGGATAAAATCAAATACTCCATTTAACGTTAACTCTAAATTATCCCTCGAATTTTTTTCTAATTCAGAAACAATAGTTTCATTATTGCTGTTTAAAACAAAACCTTTACTTGTTGGAGTTGAATTAGATCCTTTCCTAAAAAAAACCATTCCTTTATCATATTTCCAATAATTCTTTTTTAAAGATGTTATTTTATTTATAGGATAAATAGTTACTAAACCAACTACCTTATGTCTAGGCAAACTTGGAAAGGAAATATTTTCATATTGGATTATTGGCGGATTTATTAAACAAGCATCTATTAGGTCCTGAATTCTACTGTCATCAAAAAAATCGACACCAAATATATTGTTAGAGACATCATCTACGCCAATAACAATATAAGAATTGTTTAAAGGGTTTGAATTTGACAAAGCACAAATATGTTTTAAAAACTTAGCTTTCCCTTCTTTTGATTCTAAATCAATTATACGCTTTTTATCATAAAAACTATTCTCGTCATTATGACTCAAAAGGTTTCTGATAAGTAAACGTTTATTAATCATTTCTATAATTCTTTATGTATTTGTGTTCCTGAAGCCTGGGCAGTTGGCAAAATTAATATATCAGAAATATTTACATGATAAGGTCTACTAACAACAAAATAAATCAAGTCCGCAATATCTTCAGCCTTTAAGGCATCAAAACCTTTATAAACATTGTCTGCACGTTCAACGTCTCCTTTAAAACGAACCACTGAAAATTCTGTATCTACTAATCCTGGGTGAATTGCCGATACACGGATGCCAAATTTAGATAAATCCATACGCATTCCCTTATTTAAAGCATCTACTGCATGTTTACTAGCGCAATATACATTACCTCCTTCATAAACTTCTTTTGCTGAAATAGAACCAATATTTATGATCTGACCTTTTTTACGCTTCACCATAAAAGGACTGATTGCCTTGGTTATATACAACAAACCTTTAACATTTATATCAATCATTGCTTCCCAATCAGCAATATCCCCGTCGTAAATAGGGCTCAATCCATGGGCATTTCCAGCATTATTTATTAATATGTCAATATTCCTTAACTCTATGGGTAAACTTTGAACTGCCGAAAAAACTGCCTGTTTATTACTCACATCAAAATTTAAAATGTGGACATCTGTATATTTCCCAAGTTCTCTTTTTAATACGATTAATCGATCTAACCTACGACCACAAATAATTAAACGAATTTTGTTTTGAGCGAAAATTTCAGCAGTAGCTTTTCCTATTCCTGAAGTAGCTCCAGTGATAAAGGCTATTTTATTCATCTTATTGTTTTAAAGTAAAGGTACAAAAAAACCGCTCCTGAAGAGGAGCGGTTTTTGTTTGATTGGATAACCACAACCAATCAAAAATCAACTAACCAAACTTAATATGAAAACTTTTTAATACTTTTTCTTTTTATCTTTTCGCGAATTCTATCGCTGTTTATATTTTTATTTTTTGTTCCTCCTTTTAAATACTGAATAAAATTTATTCCTTCAAAAGTATACACTGTCCTAGAGCTTAAATGATACAATTCTATTCTATTATCATTCAAAATACTTAATTCAAAAGTCTCAACATCTCCATTGTCATAATCTAATTCTAGAACTTTCAAATCTTCAAATCCATCTACATCGTAAATTTCATATCCACCTACATAACTCCAATTAACTAACGCAATTTCCGTGCCAGAAACACTATCTGAAGAATAAAATGTAGTATTGTTTTCAGGAGTAAACTGCAAATAATTTTCATTATCAAAATCATTCACAACACCAGTAGCACTGGTACTTTCTTTACTCCAAACCTCATAATCTTGCATTAAATACTCGATATTTTCATAAAATAATTTATCATAATCAAAATCATTTAGGTCATATCCTATCAAATAATAGGTCGTATTTGTATAAGAATTATAAATTTTTATTTCATTTAAGGAAACTTGTTCAATAGCAAAATTATAGATTCCATCTACATCATGATCGGTTCGTATGCTAGTATATCCATTGTTATAATTTCCAACTTGAATTCCAAAACCATTACCAGTTACACCAATTCCAGAAATATTATTATTTGCATACATCGATCCATTTAAAAAGGATAGGGTAAATGCTCTTGTTAAAAATGGAATTGTATTGCTTCCTTCTGTTCTGTGATAATCTACATACCATAGGTCATAGTCTTCTACAATTCTAGTGTCAACAGTTATATCTTCAAAATAAATTTCCTCATAGTATATTTCTTCACATGATGTTAGAAACATTACTGATGCAAAAACTATTATTAAATATTGGGTAAAAGTTTTCATACGCCTTAATTTTCAATGTTCATAAAGCCTATTTCAAAGTCTGTGCCAAAAAAAAGGCTCACCAAAATTGGTGAGCCTTTTTAAATAATATGTAAATCTTAAAGTTATCCGTTCAAAGCTTCAGCTCCACCAACAATTTCTAAAATTTCATTGGTAATCGCAGCTTGACGAGCTTTATTGTAAGTTAACAACAATTCGTTTCTTAAATCATTTGCATTATCCGTAGCTTTATGCATAGCTGTCATACGTGCACCATGTTCTGAAGCAAAAGAATCTCTTAAAGCCTTAAACAATTGCGTTTTTAATGATTTAGGAATCAAAGCAGCAACAATTTCTTCTTTTTGTGGCTCAAAAATATAATCAGCAGCAACATTACCCTCAACCTCAATTGGTTTAATCGGCAAAAACTGTTCAATATTTACAATTTGAGTAGCTGCATTTTTAAAGCTATTATAAACAACTTCAATTCTATCATAAGTCCCCTCTACAAACAATTGCATAAGGTTTTCAGCTATAACTGCAACATTATCAAAAGTTAAATCATCAAAAATTGAACTCTGGTTATCAATAACTTTAAAGTCTCTACTTAAGATATCGTTTCCTTTTTTACCAATAGTTAACAATTCGACTGTTTTTCCTTGGTATTGTTCTTCAACCGTTTTTTGAGTAGCTTTAATTATTGAAGAATTAAAACCACCACACAAACCTCTATTAGAAGTTACTACAACTAATAAAACTTTAGAAACTTTTCTTTGTTCAGAATAAACTCCACCAGCATCAGCATCTAAAGTTGCACTTAAATTTTGCAACAATTCACTAAGCTTATTAGAATAAGGACGCATTGCAGTAATTGCATCTTGCGCTTTTTTAAGTTTAGCCGCAGATACCATCTTCATTGCTTTCGTGATTTTCATCGTAGAACCAATAGATGTAATTCTGTTTCTAATTTCTTTTAAGTTTGCCATTTCTTCTTTAGTATTTTGTCGTTGATATTTGGTAATCTAATACCTAAATTTACGATGACTAAAATCAGTATTGAATAGTCTCTTTTGAAACCATTCAATACTAACTACAAATTTATTAAGCGAATTTTGCTGAAATTTCAGCAGCAGCTGCTTCTAATACATCTAAAGATGCTTTTTCTAATTTTCCAGATTTCAAAGAATCTAAAGTATCTCTATGCTTAGCATTTAAGTAAGAAATATAATCTGCTTCAAATTCTTTTACTTTATTTACAGGAACATTATTCAACAAGTTCTTAGAACCTGCATAAATAATTGCTACCTGATCTTCAACAGTGTAAGGATCATTTTGAGCTTGTTTCAAAATTTCAACATTACGCTGTCCTTTTGAAATTACACTCATTGTAGCTGCATCTAAATCAGAACCAAACTTTGCGAAAGCCTCTAACTCACGGTATTGAGCTTGATCTAACTTTAGTGTTCCAGACACTTTTTTCATTGATTTAATCTGTGCGTTACCTCCAACACGAGATACAGAAATACCAACGTTAATTGCTGGACGTACACCTGAGTTGAACAAATCTCCATCTAAGAATATTTGTCCATCTGTAATAGAAATAACGTTTGTAGGGATATATGCTGATACATCTCCTGCTTGTGTTTCAATAATTGGCAATGCCGTTAATGAACCTCCTCCTTTGATTTTTCCTTGTAATGCAACAGGAACATCATTCATTTGAGCTGCAATTTTATCATTATTGATAACTTTAGCAGCACGTTCTAACAATCTAGAGTGTAAGTAAAATACATCTCCAGGGTAAGCCTCACGTCCCGGTGGTCTTCTTAACAATAAAGATACCTCACGGTAAGCAACTGCTTGTTTAGATAAATCATCATAAACAATTAAAGCTGGTCTACCAGTATCTCTAAAATACTCACCAATTGCAGCACCTGCAAATGGAGCATATACCTGCATTGGCGCAGGATCTGAAGCGTTAGCCGCAACTACAGTAGTATACGCTAATGCACCTTTTTCTTCTAACAAGTTTACGATACCTGCAACAGTAGACGCTTTTTGTCCAATTGCTACATATATACAGTATACAGGTACACCTGCATCGTAAAATTCTTTTTGATTTAAAATTGTATCTAAAGCAACAGTAGATTTACCTGTTTGACGGTCACCAATAATCAACTCACGTTGTCCACGTCCTACTGGGATCATAGCATCAACCGATTTAATTCCAGTTTGTAACGGCTCAGTTACTGGCTCTCTAAAAATTACTCCCGGTGCTTTACGCTCCAAAGGCATTTCAAAAGTTTCACCAACAATAGGTCCCTTTCCATCAATTGGATTTCCTAAAGTATCTACAACACGTCCAACAATTCCTTCTCCAACTTGTAAAGAAGCAATACGCTCAGTACGTTTTACAGTAGAACCTTCTTTTACAGAAGTAGAAGCTCCCAAAAGTACAACACCAACGTTGTCTTCCTCTAAGTTCAATACAATACCTTCTAAACCAGATTCAAACTGAACCAATTCTCCATATTGTACATTTTCTAAACCGTATACACGAGCAATACCATCACCTACCTGTAATACCGTTCCAACTTCACTTAACGAAGCAGAAGCTTCGAAATTTGATAATTGTTGTTTTAAAATTGCTGATACCTCAGCTGCTTTAATTGATGCCATCTTATATTATTTTGATGTAAAATTAAATTTTTGCAACAAAATGACTATTGTCAAATTGTCTTCTCAATTCGTTTAAATTATTTGAAATACTAGCGTCGTATTGAATATCTCCAATACGCAAAACAAAACCTCCAATTATATCAGGATTCACTACATTTTCTAATGATGCTTTGTTTCCTGTTAGTTGCTCTATTTTAGCAAGTACTTTTGCCTTTAATTCCTTAGTTAATGGAACTGCTGTAGTAACTTTTGCAACATCCACCAATTTATCATGATCAAACAATATAGAAAATTGTTTCGCTATCAATGACAACAAAGGCAATCTTTTATTTTCTCCTAATAAAACAATTACTCCTAAAGTAATTTGATCTATAGCATCAGAGAAAATAGCTGTTAATGCTTTGATTTTGTCTTCAGCTTTAATAACTGGACTGTTTAAAACAATTGCCAATTCTTTGCTTTCGTCAATTGTTTCAGCAATTAACAACATTGATTTGTTAACGTCTTCTTCTTTATTCGAATCTTTTGCAAGACTCAAAACTGCTTTTCCGTAACGTAATGCCGCTCTAGTTCCTTTCATCTTTATTATTAGTTTAAGGTAACGTCCCCTAAAATTTTATCAACCAATGCTAATTGATCGTCTTTAGAAGCTAATTCTTTCTTAACTACTTTTTCAGCAATTTCAATTGACAAACTTGCAACTTGAGTTTTCAACTCAGCAATAGCTGCTTTTTTCTCAACTTCAATAGCAGCTTTAGCGCTATTAATAATAGAACTTGCTTGCTCTTGAGCTTCCTCTTTAGCTTCAGAAATCATTTTTTCTTTAATCTCTCTAGCATCCTTTAACAAGCTATCTCTTTCAGCTCTTGCTTCTTTTAAGATACGTTCGTTATCTGCATTTAAAGATTGCATTTCTTTCTTAGCTTCTTCAGCAGAATCTAATGCATTTTTTATTCCTTCTTCTCTCTCGTTAACCGCATCTAAAATTGGTTTCCAAGCAAATTTCTTTAATAATAATACTAAACCAATAAATAATAGTAATTGCCAAACAAACAACCCTAATGAAAACTGCTCTATTAATTTGTCCATAGTATATGTATTTTGTTATTTAATTAATTCTTTTTAGATAAAAAATAGCTACAACCAACCGTTGTAGCTATTAGTTTGTTCTTCTTAAGCTGCAAATAAAGCAGCAAATCCAATACCTTCAATAAGCGCTGCTGCAATCAACATAGCTGTTTGAATTTTCCCTGAAGCTTCTGGTTGACGTGCGATAGCGTCCATTGCTGATCCACCAATTCTACCGATACCTAATCCAGCACCAATTACGATTAAACCTGCTCCTACAATGTTTGGAATTGTCATAATACAAATATTTATTAATTAATTAAAAATTCTATTTTAGTGATGTTCGTGTTCTTCTACTGCTGAACCAAAGTACAATGCAGATAACATCGTGAAGATATATGCTTGTAGCGCTGCTACTAATAACTCTAATAACGATAAAGCAAATGCTAGTCCAAAAGACAAAGGACTACCTATCCAGTTTTTGAAGATAAACATTAACCCAATAATACTCATTAATACCACGTGACCTGCAGTGATATTCGCATATAAACGAATCATTAATGAGAAAGGCTTAATTAAAGTTCCTAATAATTCAATAGGAGCTAAAATAATTTTCATTGGAGTTGGCACGCCTGGCATCCAAAAAATATGCTTCCAGTAGTCTTTGTTTCCTGAAAATGTTGTGATAACATAGGTCATTAACGACAATGCTAAAGTTACTGCAATATTATTAGTAACATTAATTCCAATTGGAGTTAAACCTAACAAGTTTACAATCCAAATAAAGAAGAATATCGTTAACAAATAACTCATGTATTTTTTATATTTCTTTTCTCCTATATTAGGAATAGCGATATCATCTCTAACATATAAAATAATTGGTTCTAACAAACGTCCAAACCCTTTAGGTATTGCGCTTTTCTTATAATTGTTAGCCATCTTAGAAAACACTAAAAACATAAACAAACCAACTAAAAATATAAAGAACACATTTTTAGTAATTGAAAAATCCAAAGGCTTTAGATTAGTTGCATGATGGTGAGCATCTAAATGAATTTCACCTGACGCATCTGTTTTATAGATTTTACCATGAAATAATTTATAATGCGCTCCATTTACTTCTGCTATTGAAGCTCCATGGTGTAATTTTGACGAAGAAAACACGGTTAAACCTGCTTCTTGATCCCATAAAATAACTGGCAACGGAAACCCAACATGAACCTCATGCCCATGATCATCTTCATAAGAAAACAAACCAAAGTCATGTGAATCTAGCAAGTGATGATTAATAAACGCTTTAATCTCTTCTTTTAATGTAAGCTTATTTTCAGCTGGAATTTCCGTAGAATGAGCCGAATGAGTATCATCGTGATGCTGAGCAACAGAGATGAATGAAACTAACAATAGTAAAAACGTAATCTTTTTGATTAAAAACTCTCTTCGCATATTATATAAATAACAGTGTCTTAAAAACGGTGCAAAGATATAGTTTTAAATCAAACTGAAAAACTAATTTTACATTATTTTATCAAAGTAAACACCTTGCATATTAATTACTTTTTTTTATTGGATTCAAAAGACGGACTATGGACAATGTCTCTGTAAACAAGCACACTAGATATGGAACGAAAAAAGCCATGAATTCAGCTCTAACAATCTCTCCATCTTCTTTATAAGAACTAGAAAAGAAAATAAAATATCCTGCGAACTTAAAAAAACTACCAATCATAAACAAAAACCCTAATTGATCGTTATATTTTTTTCGCAATAAAAATAGGGTTAAACAGATTATACAAGCCATTAAAAAATTAACAACATAGGCCAATACTATTTTATTATCAAACAGAGGCAACTCTAAATAATTCAACAATAATAAATGAACCCCAAATACAACGGAAAGTAAAATAGTTAACCTACTAATGAATTGGCTAAAAAAAATCTGCATATCTTATTTATCGTCTTGTATTTTTTTTAATTGAGCAAGTATACTATAAAGAGACGCTATAAAAGCAAATAAAATGAGTCCTAGCGTAAAAACCTTTTTTTCCATTCCATAATGCAGGTCTAATTTCTTCCCA
This sequence comes from Bacteroidota bacterium, assembly GCA_042584125.1. Lineage (GTDB taxonomy): Bacteria > Bacteroidota > Bacteroidia > Flavobacteriales > Flavobacteriaceae > Flavicella. The sequence goes on along the minus strand of JBHOTE010000002.1, from coordinate 29,844 downwards.
AAATAAGAAGCTAGATAAATGGTCAAACCCATTTGCATACCAACTCCAGAGAGTCTGATATATTTATTAAGCGGTTTTTTCTTTGGAAGCTTTAGATTCATTGTTCAATTCTTTTATCATTCCTTTCATACTACAAACTGCATTGAAGGCTGCTCCAGGCTCTACAGTTAATTTCCCTATAATTACATCTCCACTTACAACAGCCGTAGATTTCAAACTCAGCATATTGTTCACCAACAAACTACCACTTACCTCTCCTTCTATTTCCGCAGTAGAACATTCAATTTCTCCTTGAACTTTTCCTTCTTTCCCTATAATTACTTTCCCTTTGGCTTTTATGCTTCCCTCAACAACTCCATCTATTCTAAAATCTCCTTCAGATACAATATCTCCAGTGATTGAAGTTTTTTTTCCGATTACATTCCTTTCATAAATTGCACTGTCTTTCATAATTATTAATTTAGGGTCTTTACTTCTTTAATGTCTCTAGCAGCTCTTTTGCTTTTGCTCCTTCCTCTGTATTAGCATAATTCAACAACACAAATTCTAAAGCTTTTTTAAATGCTGCCTTTCCTTGTAATTTCAATACCGTATACGCTTTTAACAACTCTAGCTTTGGCATTAATTTACTTCCTTCAAATATACGTAGAGAATTTGAAATCTCGGAAAGTAGCATATCATAACTCTGCGATTCATATAAATAATACAATTCCTTATACCTTTGCTCCGCTGGAATACTACTACCATTTTCCATACTTACATCATCTACATTCAATATAAGCTGTGCAAATGTAGATTCTGGAAAATCATTCAATACCGTATTCTTATAATTTTCTGCTTTTAAATCATTTAATGCTTTGTATATTTTATACAAATGATAATTTGCTCCTAAAACCAATTTTCTTTCAGGCATAAAACTCAATAAATTTTCAAATGCAGTAATTGCTAATTTAGGTTCTTTAAATTGCTCTTTATAAATCAATCCTAACTGAAAATAAGTATTATTTCTTAATCTAGTAATACTATCCAACTCCTTCTCTGTCTTAGGCAGTCGTTTTATATAAAAAGAAGTCTGATACTTTTCAGGTATTTTTTCCTCACCTTCCTTAACCTCTTCAGCTTGCTTATTCTCTATTAATTCTCCAGATGAAATAATTGAGGTATCTGACCAGCGCCAATTATCGGTTAACTTTCTAGCTCCCCAATTTCTTTTAAATTCCTGTGCGCCATAACCTAAAGTTTGAACATTATAGAAATACCATTTGCCTTTTGCTTCTGAGTTTGGACTACTTTGACCAACAGAAGCCACACCCGTATCAGCATATGCTGCAAGTTTCTTTTTCAGCTCCTCTTCCTTTAACTTAGCTGCATCAATTTCTTTTATAATTTCAATATGTGCTTCATAAAAAGCTATTTGGTCTTCTTCTGACATAGCAGAAACTTTCAAAATACTATCATTAACCCGTATCAATTCTTCAAAAGCAATTACATTTACTAAGCTCTTACTTCTCTTTTTAACACCTCTGATTCTTTTGTCGTTTATTTCTCCTGAAACCTGAACAACGCTATCATAATAAGCTCCCGCTAATGCATAATCCGACTCCTTAAAATACAAATCTCCTAAGCCTTGATACGATAGTCCTTGCTGAAACTCTTTTGCACCAGTTGCATGAATTGAGTTCTGATAATTTTCAATAACAGCCACTCTATTCGTGTCTAATGCTTCAATAATAGCTAATTGGTAATACAACTCGTCTAAGTACGGTCTATTATCTCTATTTCCAATAAGTTTATTCAATTTTTCTTTGATCTTGGATGTGCTATTTCCTTTTTCGAAATTTTTGATCTTTTCAATTTTAGCATGAATCTTATACTCAAAAGGAGCTTTTTTTAACTCCAATATTTGATCAAATGCTCTATTTGACAGATTTACACTATCCTGTTGACGATACAACTGACCTAGCACCATTAAATTTCTCACTTTCTTCTGAACATCTTCTTTAAAAGAAACCGCTTTTTCAAGATGATGCAAAATCATTTCAATACTATCTAGTTGTGTATATGCAATTGCAAAAGTAGTATGGACATCTTCCAAAATAGCTTCATCAACATCTGGTTTATCCAATAATGTTGTTAACGATTCAAGGGCAGCTTCTTCATTTTGCATTCGAATATTCGCCTTTGCACTCCACAAAACCATTTCATCAATTAAGCTAGCTTCAGGATAATTTTTTATAACATATGTGAAAGCCTCCAAAGCGGGTACAAATCTTTGAGAATAATAACGAGATTTACCAAGTAAAAGATAGGCATCATCAATTTTTCGATTTCTTTCTTTTCCTTTGATAAACATTGAATGCCTTTGCACTGCTTTTACAGCCTTTGCTTCAGCAACATCAAATGCTGTTTGTTTTTTTGGTTTTTCGTCTTTGTCTTTAGACTTTAAACTAGGCATAGAAGGATTGGAAATTGCCCGTTCATTATTTACATCAGTTCTCTTATTTATTTCAAGAGGTTCTATTTGTAAAACATCCCAATAATTATCTGTATATTTTTCATTAATTTCTGCTAATCCTTTTTCAAAAGCCAAATTTCCATTATACAACACATTATATTTAGTGGTCATATAATGAAACTCCCGATTGATAAATCGATTTTTTTTTGTGCTGCAACTAGCCACAAATAAAAGGAGAATAAATACCAGTAAATAATTAGAATTTGCTTTCAATATTTTTAAGTTACAATTGAATTGTTTTAGTTAAACAACCTATAAATGGAAACGTAAAATTACAAATTATATTATGAACCACTGATAGGACATAGAACTAAAATTATTCCACTAAAAAACACTTAAACGATGAACCTATCAATAATTTCTTTTACAGAAGCTATTTTTCTAGTATGTTCTATGCTAGGACCTGCTACCCAAACAGTTTTATATGTAACTTTTTTTGCTGCTTTTGCAACATCAGACGACCCTTTTAAGTAGCGCAATATTTTTACCCATTTTTTAAAGAAGCCCTTTTTATTTAATAGTCGTTCTATCCAGATTTCACCCGTCCCTGCTTTTTGCACATAAGGCGTATTTATTACAGTACAAGGTGTGCCAGATATTTTTTGAGTAACCACAATATCCTTAGCTCCATAAGAAACACAAGCTTGTTTATACTCTTCAGAAATATCTGCTTCTTCAGACGCAATAAAAGGACTTCCCACAGAAACTCCAACAGCACCAAAACTAAGCATCTTTTCTAATTCTTCTTTATTTCCAACTCCTCCTGCTGAAATAACAGGGATATTACAATTACCTACTAGCTGAACAATCAAATCTTCTGGATTCATAGAGCCACGATGGCCTCCAGCCTGACTGTTAACAGCAATCAAAGCATCACAACCCATTGCTTCAACTTTCTTGGCATAATCAATATTCACTACATCACAAAAAACTTTAATCTTATGTGCATGTGCTTTTTTTATAATTTCTTCTGGATTCCCAAGTGAGGTGATAATAAAATCAACTCCCATTTCACAAATAGCATCTAACTGCTCCAAATATTTTAAATTGGACTTGTTGACAATAATATTAAAACCAAAAGCTCCCTTTGCTGTTTTTGCTTTGTGCAGCTCTTTAATTGCCGCCTTTAATTCTGGAATTGTCCGATAATTCATTGCTGGTATACAGCCTGCAATATTCTTTTGCATTGCAGCAGCAACCATTTTTACATTGGATACCAAAAACATTGGCGCAAGTATTATGGGATGCTCTATCCCTAATAAATCTTGTAAAGTAACCGGTTCTTTTTTCATACAATTTCAGATGGATTTAAAGATACGTTTTTTTCATAGGCAAGCATACGAGCATATGTTAATAAATCTACATTTCTATTTTTACCAAAATTCTAACAGGTCGTTTTTAGAAGTTTCTTACTTTTGCAACAAATATTATATCTAAAATAAATGCCACAATTTCACACTTTAAAAATCAAAGAGATTATAAAAGAGACTTTTAATGCTGTTTCTATACTTTTTGATGTTCCTGAAGATTTAAAAAAAACTTATTCTTTTGTCGCTGGTCAATATGTTACCATAAGAACAAAAATCAACAATGAAACTATAAGAAGAGCTTATTCAATATGCTCTTCTGAGAACAGTGGAAATTTAAGAATCGCCGTAAAAGCAATAGAAAAAGGAATTTTCTCTAATTATGCTTTTTCAGAACTATCGGCAAATGACACTTTAGAAGTTGCTCCTCCTGAAGGAAATTTCAAATTAGAAACTAGTAAAACTAATTTAAAAAATTATTTAGGTTTTGCTGCAGGTAGTGGAATAACTCCTGTTCTTTCTATGATTAAAACCGTTTTAGAAAACGAACCAAAATCTACATTTACCTTAATTTACGGTAATAAAAGTTCTGAAGAAACAATCTTCAAAAACGAATTGGATACTTTGGCTAAAAAATTTATTGCTCGTTTAAATGTAAAATATGTTTTAAGTCAAGAAAAAGTTGAAGGAACTAGATTTGGAAGAATCGACAAAACAGCAACTAATTATATTGTTAGAGAGAAATTTAATCATCTCTCATTTGATGAAGTCTACCTATGTGGTCCTGAAGAAATGATCAAAACCGTTTCTACTACTTTAACTGAAGATGGCTTTTTGAAAGAAAATATAAATTACGAACTTTTTGTGTCTTCAGCAGACACCAAAGAGGTTACGAATAACGAAGGACTTTCAGAAATTACTGTTTTGGTTGATGACGAAGAAACTACGTTTACTATGGATAAAAAAGACACCATTTTGGCTGCCTCTTTAAGACATAACTTAGATGCTCCTTATTCATGTCAAGGTGGAGTATGTAGTAGCTGTATGTGTAAAGTAACTATCGGAAAAGCAGTTATGACCTCTAACTCTATTCTTTCAGAAAGTGAAATAGAAGAAGGCTTGGTTTTGGCTTGTCAGGCACACCCAGTAACAGAAACTATTGCTGTTGATTTTGACGATGTATAGAAAATAAAACACTTAATAAAAAAATCTGAAATTTAATTTATTGTAAATTTGTTTTTACCGTTATGAAAGAAAAACAATTTACAATCGGATTTTTGTTGTTTTTGATTTTGATACTGTTCTTTTTAAAAAATGAACAGTATTTAAATTTTAATACTCCTAAAAAAAACAACTATGTTCAAATTGAAAACTCAACGGGAGAATCCTGCGTGGCTTGCCATAAAAACACCAAAGGTTATTCTGATTATCACAATCCAAAACTTATTGGCTGTGTGGCATGTCATTTAGGAAACCCCGATTTTTTTGAAAAGGAAAAATCTCATCAAGGCATGGTTATAATTCCTGGGAATTTGTCTGATGCTCCTAAAACCTGTGGAAAATGTCACCCTAATGAACTTTTGAAAATTGAAAATTCTTTAATGACCACTAATAGTGGTTTGGTTGCTGTAGATAAATTCATTTTTGGAGAAGCCGACTCACCTGATTATCATTATCACATCAAAGAAATAAAAAAAACGGCTTCTGATAAACACATTCGTGATTTATGTGCCAACTGTCATTTAGGTGCCCAGAAAAATAACTTCGGTGAAATCACCCAAATGAGCAGAGGGGGAGGATGTAATGCATGTCATTTAAATTATTCTGAAGCTGCTAAAACTGATTTAGACACCTATATCTCATCTAACAAAACCAAACTTCCAGAAGTCCACCCATCCACGGATATCTATGTAACAAATGAGCATTGTTTTGGTTGTCACAGTCGTTCTAGTAGAATCTCAACCAATTTTGAAGGCTTACAAGAAACCGTATTTGAAGAGGAAGATATAAGAGGGAATAACGATTATAAGGTTTTAGAAGACAAACGAGTTTATGCTTATAAAGAAGAAGACGTACATCATACCAAAGGAATGTTATGTATTGATTGTCACTCTTCGCATGAAGTAATGGGGAATGGGAAAAAATATTCACACGAAGAGCAAGCGGTAAAAGTACAATGTTCTGATTGTCATTTTAAAGAACAACCCAACACTATTCCTTACGACTCTTTAGACCAAGAAAGTATATTGGTATTTTTACATCGAAAATACACGCATTCAGACAAACCAATAATAGCCGTAAAAAAAGACAAACACCCTTTGGTAAATACATTTGTTGATTCTCTTGGAAACGCATTTCTTATTAGTAAAAAGGACAATGTTATACACCCAATGAAACCACAATCTAAAATCTGTTCCCGCGATAATGCTCATAAAAATGTGGCTTGTTCTACTTGTCATTCCTCATGGACTTCTCGCTGTATTGGCTGCCACAATGAATTTGACAAGGATGAAGCTAAAGGTTATGATTTATTAGATAAAAAATACGGAAAAGGTCAGTGGAAAGAATATGTTGCAGAATTTTCTTCATCATTACCAACTATGGGAGTGCGTGAATTAAAAGAAGGTAAATCTATTGAACCTGCAATTCCAGGAATGATTTTAACTATTGACAAGGGAAGTTACGCTGGTAAAGAACCAGGAAAAGAGGTTTCTTTTCACAGGCTATACGCTCCAAACTCTCCCCATACAACTACGAAGAATGTTCGAGATTGTAAATCTTGTCATGCTAATTCAATAGCCTTAGGATATGGAAAAGGAACAATGAAATATATTATTAGGAATGGAAAAGGCAAATGGAATTTTATTTCAGAATACGCCAATAATCCAAATGACAATTTACCTGAAGATGCCTGGATTCCTTTTTTAAAAGAGCTAGATAAAAACGTAGTAAATTCAACAAGAACAGACTTTAGACCTTTTTCTGTTAAAGAACAAAAACAATTATTACTGGTAGGTTCTTGCTTAGAATGTCACAACGATAATTCTAAAACAATGCAACAAAGTTTAATACATGGACTAAATTCTCAATTACAAAACCTTAGTAATAATTGCATTTTACCAAATTGGGATTAAAAAAAATCAAATTCCTACAAATAAGCACCATACTAAAATAATAAGCTCTTCTTTTTTGTTAAAAAAAAATATCTTTCAATAAAAGTTGATAAAAATTAAACAAATACATTAATTTCTATACAACATGCTCTGCTATAACGTATAAAAGTGTAATCTTTGCATCCTTAAATAAATTAAAATAATAGAAAATGAAAATAGCTGTAGTTGGTGCTACTGGAATGGTAGGAACTGTAATGTTAAAAGTATTGGAAGAAAGAAATTTTCCTGTAACGGAATTAATCCCTGTTGCTTCTGCTAGATCTGCGGGTAAAAAGTTAGCTTTTAAAGGAAAAGATTATACAGTGGTTACTCTAGAAGATGCTGTAAAAATGAATGCAGATATCGCATTATTTTCAGCTGGTGGAGATACTTCATTAGAATGGGCTCCTAAATTTGCTGCTGCTGGAACTACAGTTGTAGACAACTCATCTGCTTGGAGAATGGATCCTACTAAAAAATTAGTAGTTCCTGAAATCAATGGAGATGTACTAACTAAAGATGATAAAATTATTGCAAACCCAAACTGTTCTACTATTCAATTAGTAATGGCTTTGGCTCCTTTGCATGCAAAATACCAAATGAAACGTTTAATTATTTCTACTTACCAGTCTGTTTCTGGAACTGGAGTAGCAGCAGTTAGACAAATGGAAAACGAAACTAAAGGTATTAAAGGTGAAATGGCTTACCATTACCCAATTAACAGAAATGCAATTCCTCATTGTGATGTTTTCTTAGAAAACGGATACACAAAAGAAGAAATGAAATTGGTAAAAGAGCCTAAGAAAATTTTACGTGACGATTCATTTGCTGTAACAGCAACTGCTGTTCGTATTCCTACTGCAGGAGGACATTCAGAATCTGTAAACGTAGAGTTTGTAAATGATTTTGATGAAGCTGAAGTACGTCAGTTATTAAACGACTTCCCTGGTGTTGTTGTACAAGATAACTTAGATACAAACACATATCCTATGCCAGCTTTTGCACATGATAAAGATGAAGTTTTTGTAGGACGTATTCGTAGAGATGAATCTTTACCAAACACGTTAAACATGTGGATTGTTGCTGATAATTTAAGAAAAGGAGCTGCAACGAATACAATTCAAATTGCTGAATATTTAGTAGCAAATAACTTGGTGTAAATACCAATATTTATAAAATTAAATCCCCATTACATAAATTTGTAATGGGGATTTTTATTTCTACTACCTACCAAACTCCTGGGTTAAAATCTTGAGGGGCTTGCTTTTTTTGATTATTCACCTTAGAAGAAAGATTCCATTCTTGACGATTAAAAATTGTACTAGGTTTAGTTACTGTTTTTAATCGAACAGCACTACCATCTGTAAATTCCCATTCCATTCCTGTACCATCTGTTCCTATTTCGCCAAAAATATCGTGTCTATTTCCACTCACATCTACTAACTCATACACATCATCGCCATTGGCAGAAATATAACTTGAAACTACACTCGAAGCAAAACCAAATAGAGATTCAAAATCGACATTTGAAATAATTTTAAATTCTTGTGGATTTATAATTCCTGTAAGAGCTAACCCACTTCCTGAAACAGCCATCGCTCCGTTCAAATATTTATTCAGTTTCCAACCCGTTAAATCAATTGCATTTGTTCCTGCATTGTACAATTCAACAAACCTAGACCCTACTGAGTTTTCTGGATCTGCAACTTCTGTGATAAGAATTTTAGGGATAATTATTGGACAAACCTCATAGGGTTTATCAAACTGAACATCCTTACTAGAATTTATTTGAAGCATTAATTTTTCTTCTTTTTTAGTATAAACTCCAACAATACTCCCATTTCCTACAGGAAATTTTTTAGCAGAGAAGGATGCATCACCTTCTGTAAAAACGAGCAATTTTTGTGGCACATCACAAGCCTCCAAAATGCGATTTGCTGACTCACTCCCAGAAAAATAAGTAAATGCTTTTTCCTTTTCACCTTCCATCAATTGCACATGATTGACTTTTACCAAAACAGTATTCACACCCAATTTATTCAGATTTAACAAATCACTTTCCACAGGAACCAAGTCAAAAATTGAATCTGTTTGTTTAAAAAAACTTCCTATTTCTTCTTCCACAATTTCTGTAACCGAATTATTTTTATAAAAACCAACAGTCAAAACTCCGTCAATTTTATCCATGTATAAATTTTTCAAAGACAATCTAATTTTTTCACCCAATTGAAATTCTTCAAAATAATTTTCTTTCTCTAACAATACCCGTATTCCACCTGTCGGATTTTTGTTCTTATCTTGAATAAAAATTTGTTTGGAGAAATTTTGTTCTTCGTCTGAGGAAATGATAAAACCTTCAAACAGTAAATCCTGAATTCCAAACTCAACAACTTCATTTTGGTACATTTCACCTAACTCTTCAATAGTAATATTTGGAATTAAATTTTGAGACCAAGCACATCGGTCACCATCAAAATCAACATCTTCTGAACTGTTGATTAAAAGTTGTTTTTCTGTATAATACGTATCAAGAATACCTACTATTTTTCCTTTCCCTTCCGGAATTAATTCGTTTTTAAATTTAGAAAAGCCACTTGTGTGTAAAATAATTTCTGAAGACATCTCGCAGTCTATATATACCTGCTCTAACCTAAAATCTACCGACTGTGTATCCTCTACATGTGCAAATGTTTTGCCTAAATCTTTGTCTTTAAATTGTATGTTTTCTAACTGTACAAACATTCCAATATGTTCCTTTGTCAACTCAGAAATATTGACAGTTTTAGGAATTATTTCCTGGGCATCACAACTTCTAAAAATATGCTGATCTACTAATAAATTAGGAATTCTTTCTATAGCGATACCTTCCGCTTTTCCTAGCACCAAACTTCCATAAGCATAACCTAAAGCCAATCCGTTTAAATTAATATACACCTTCATCCCTTTGGGGAATTTAGTACTGAGATTAGGCTCGTCAATACTAATTTTTATTGCCGAAGTTGGATTTTCAAAATTATTTTGGAGATACAGGGTCTTATATATATTTCCTGAAGCATCAGAAGATGCTACATAGCCCGAAATAATTATTTCTTCTGAAAACTCAGTAATTCCAAAGCCTGACATTTCTTTTATTTGGGCTAATGTATGTGTTTCAGCCATTTTTATTTCTGTACATAAAATATCTGGGATTGAAAATTTAGAGTCATTTACACAAGCCGACAAACATATTACGACACCTAATTTTAATAGTATATTTTTCATAATAATTATTTTTTATTACTTCTTTTCTTATAACACTTATTAGAGCTATTTTGATTAAAATCGATACGACAAAATCATATAATAAGTAGTTCCATAGCCGTACCAGTATTTATTTCCAAATAGTGGCTTTTCTAAAGTACTGTCTTGAATTAATTTTTGAACATTGGCATTTCTACTTTGTTCAAATCCACCTGTTTTATAAACTTCACCCAAAATATTATTTACGCTTATGAACAAACTCATGTAAGAATTATCTATTTTCCATGACTTTCCTCCTATAATATTTACCAAAAAAGTAGTTGGAAATTTTTCTTGAATTAAAATACGCTCTAAAGACTTTTGACTAATTGTAGTCCCTGTAGTTTCGTCTAAATAAGGAACACCATGCGCATCTTTATAAAAATTTTCTGTTCTCAGTAAAGGAGCTACTTGCAAATAATTATTACTTAATAAATTTCCATTTACAGCATACCACCAATAATTTGGATCTCTATACTCAAAACCAACAGAATAGGCTTTTTGTGGGGTGCCTCCCAACTTATAATTTTTTAAATAACTCTTTCCAAAATCACTACTCGCATCAAAAAACTGATCAGAGTGTATATTTATTTTTGGATTGTTCGTATATCTAAAATCGCCTACAGCTATTACAGCAGTAGCTTTTATACTTTCCGAAATTGTCGTTTCAAAACTAAATTCTGCTCCTATATGTCTTTTAGAAATTCCTGTAACAGATTGCGAAACAAAATCTGCATTGTCTCCTCTTAAGCCATCAGCATATACAAATGAACTTTCCATAGAGTTTTTGAAAAACGTACTATAAAAACTTATTTTCGATTTTATTTTTGGCGATCTGTATTGAAAATTTACATCTCCTGAAACTACTTTTTCACTAGAAATATTTGCCGAAAAATCGTTATGCACACGAATGTTAGAAAATACATTTCTTACAAAAGGAGCTCTAGACAAATATCCCAAATGAAAACTAAATAATTTTCTTCCTGAGAATTTATACAAACCACTTGTTTTAATATTCCCGTTCAAAAACTTCTTTTTTAATCCTTTCCCAAAAGAATTATCGGGGTATTGTCCATTTTTATAAAACCCTGTTCTAACATGAGAAATTGAACTCAACATGGTGGAAATAGCACCTTCAAATCGATAAGATCGATATTGTAGCTGTGTAATTAATTTTGTTGAATTTGAATTTATTTGGTATTTGTATGAAAAATCATCACCCAAATTTACAGTTCTGTTTGGCTGCAATAAATTATTTTCTTGTGCAGAATCTACTAAATATGGATCTATGTCCTTAAATCCTTTATTACCTAATAGATCTAAAACCTTCGCATAATTCAACCCTTTGATATTTCTATTCTCAAGACTTCCTGTTAATAGTAAATTCTTTTTAAGCGGATAAGAAAATTGACTTTTTAATACAAATGTCGCTTCCTCGTTCCTGTCTTCAAATACATAATAATTTGCATTCCCTGTTGTTCTATTTACAAAATATAAATTTGACCAATCCAACTGCCCGTCATCTTTAAATTCTTTTAAGGACAAATAAGCGTTGGTATAATCTGGGGTTTCTGGAAACCTAAAATAATAACTTGGCATTTTTTTATAATAGCTTGGATCTGGGTTTGGCGCATTGGCATAACCCAACCTACTATTACTAATATGACCAAACTGATAAGAAACAGTAGTTTCGATTTTTAAATTTTTATTTCTTTCCCAATAATGTGTCAACATAACAACAGGTTCTAACACTTCTTTTATTCTGGAATTTCTTTTTTGTCCATTTTGCCAACCCCAATAAGAATTATATCTCAATCCTTTTATATCATAAATTTCTTGGGTAGCAGGTGAAGATTTTCCTCTTCTATTAGGGGCAATAAATGAAGTTAAACTAAGGCTATGTTTTTTATTAATTTGTTTTTCTACAGCCATAAATAAGGAATTAGCATTATACGATGTTCCTTCCATAAAAGCTTCTTTAGCAAATCGCCTAGATGCAGACAAGGCAAAATACCAGCCTTTTTTTTGCATGCCCGAAAAATAACTAACCATTATTCTTCCTTTATAACTTCCATTTGTGGCGGCATAGGAAACACTTTTCCCTTTCCTATAAGCAGAGGCTCTTGTAAAATAATTAGTACTACTGGCTAATCTTCCAAAACTAGCTTCTGATGTTTCTAAACCAAATGAAAATGTTTGATTTCTTAATACATCATTCAAACCTCCCCAATTACTCCATTGTGGTCTTCCGTCCAATACTTTATTCATTGATATTCCATTGATAAGCACCTCGCTTTCATTGCTATCATAACCTCTAATTTTAAAGCGCGCCTGACCAAAATTAAAAGCCGCCGTTCTTACAAAAAGATCTTTTGATGCTTGTAAAAAACCTACTATATTATCGGAGCCTCCATCCAAATCTTCCTGTATATCACCCAGATCTAAATCAATAATATTTGAACCCAAAAGTTCTTTGGATTGAGAAACCAAAAAAAGAGTCTCCAAATTAATAGCACTCGAAGCAAATAAATTAATTTCTAAGGATTGTGTTTCATATCCTGTAGCTTCAATTATCAAACTATAAATTCCTTCAGGAATATCCTTAATTTCAAATTTTCCTTCTTGGCTTGACAAAACCTTGAAATTTGTATTTTCCAAACTAACCGATACCATATACATGGGTAATTCTGATAGATTATCTTTTACAAAACCTCGAACGGAAGTAAACTTCTGTGAAAAGCAAATAGAAATATTTAGCAAAAAGAGACAACAAAAAATTGCCCCATTTAAAAAAAATGCGGAGTTCTTTTTCATAACAAACTGATAACATAGCAACTACAATTTACAAAAAAATAAAATAGTTAAAAGTTTAATTCTTCGTATTTTTAAAAGAAAAAGCATGAAAAGAATATTTCTATGCCTCATTACTGTGCTATTTATACAGTTTTTGAGTGCACAAAACGAGCGCTATAAAATACACACGATAGCATTTTATAATTTAGAAAATCTATTTGACACTATTGATGATCCAAATAAAATGGACGAAGAAAGTCCTATTTTAAAAATAAAACAAGGTCGAAAAAAAATCTATTCTCAAAAATTAAACAACATGTCAAAAGTCCTATCAGAAATAGGGCTAGAAAAAACAAAAACGACACCCAGTTTAATTGGGGTCGCTGAAATTGAAAACAGAAAAGTACTAGAAGATCTTATTTCAACAGACTATTTAAAATTTAAAAATTACGGAATCATTCATTATGACTCTCCTGATCAAAGGGGAATTGATGTTGGTTTATTGTATAAAAAAGAAGTGTTTATTCCCATCTCTCATCAAAATTTCGAATTGAAAATTTGGTCTGATAAAGGATATCGAATATTTACTCGTGACCAATTATTAGTGTCTGGTTATTTAGAAAATGAATTAATTCATCTTATCATAAACCATTGGCCATCTAGAAGAGGTGGTGAAAAACGCAGCAAACACTTGAGAGAGAAAGCTGCATTTTTAAACAAAAAAATTTGTGATAGCATTTTCAATTCAGATGCCAATTCAAAAATTATTTTAATGGGTGATCTAAATGACGACCCAACAAACGCTAGCTTAAAAAAAATTCTTGAAACTAAAAATCATAAAGAAAAAACAGCTTCAACACAATGGTATAATCCTTTCGAGCAACTTTTTAAAGAAGGATACAGCACCCTCGGATATAGAGATAATTTAAATTTGTTTGATCAAATTATTATAAATGGAAATTTACTTTCCAAAGAAAATAATTATCATGAATTAAAATTTTACCAAGTACGCATTTTTAATCCCAATTACTTATCGGTCAGCAAAGGAAAATACAAAGGCTATCCTTTTAGAAGTTTTAGCAATGGTTCGTTTTCCAACGGATATAGCGACCATTATCCAGTTTATATGTTCTTATTGAAAAAACATCAACAATAAAATAACTCAATGAAAAATACTTTTTCTATTTTTAAAATCTCTTAAAAGGCTTTTCTTAATTGAGAAACCTTTTGTTTTTCAGTTGGAATAAGGCACTCGTTACAAGTCAAATTTGTATTTTTGCCTTTCATTAATCAGAAATAAATCAAACTATGAGTTTATCCAAAAGAATATTGGTTAAAATTGGCTCTAACGTGCTTACCCTTTCGTCTGGCTTACCAGATGAAAAAAGGATTGCGCATATAGTTGAACAAATTTCTGACCTAAAGAAAAATGGATTTGAAGTAATTTTGGTCTCTTCAGGAGCTGTAGCTGCTGGAAGAAGTATTGTCAATTCTTCAATAAATTTAGACAAGATAAGTCAAAGACAAGTTTTGGCTTCTATTGGACAAATTCAACTAATGAATATTTACAATTTATTGTTTCAAAAACATAATTTGTTATGTTCACAAGTGTTGGTTACAAAAGAATCTTTTAGAACAAGAGCTCATTATTTAAACATGAAAAATTGCTTAGATGCTTTATTAAATAGTAATGTAACACCTATTATTAATGAAAATGATGTAGTTTCTATAACCGAATTAATGTTTACAGATAATGACGAATTGTCTGGACTAGTTGCTTCTATGATGAATGTAAGCAGCTTATTATTGCTTTCAAATGTTGATGGTATTTTCACAGCACACCCCAATGAACCAGGTGCTGAGTTAATTAAAGAGTATCATAACAACCATGTAAACCTAGAAGATGCTGTTTCCGACACAAAATCAGAATTTGGTAGAGGAGGCATGCTAACCAAAGCCAATACTGCAAAAAAAATAGCCCATTTAGGAGTAGATGTTTATATTGGTAACGGAACTACGGATAACATTATCAAAGCACTATTAAATAAAGAAACTGGTACTTTTTTTAAGGCAGATTCTAAAGGAACTTCTACCGTAAAAAAGTGGGTAGCACAATCTGGAGATTTTTCTGAAGCCTCTATTATTGTAAATGAAGGAGCTAAGGCTGCTTTACTATCAAACAAAGCATCAAGTCTTCTTCCTGTTGGGATTGTTGAAATTAAAGGTACTTTTAAAAAAGGAGATGTTATAAATATTAGAGGTATTGACAACTGTTCCATTGGCTTAGGAAAAGTAGCATATGACTCTGAAGAAGCACAATCCTTTATTGGAGAACGAGGACACACAGCCTTAGTACATTATAATTACCTCGTATTAAACTAAAAATTAAAATTTATATTGATGAATGCCTTTTAGCATAAATCATGTATGTAAAAACAAAAACAAATGAACACACAAAGCACATTTATTGCGGTAAAAAAAGCAAGTAGAGAATTAATTTCTTTGTCAGCTGAAAGCATCAATAAAATATTAGTAGAAATAGCGGAATTAGCCATAAAAAAAACAGCTTTTATCCTTTCTGAAAATCAAAAAGATTTAGACAGGATGGATAAAAACGATCCAAAATATGACCGCTTATTACTTACTGAAGAAAGAATAGCGGGTATTGCTCAAGACATGGTAAATGTTTCTAATTTAAAAAGTCCTGTTGGAGAAATTCTTTCTAAAAAAGAGTTAGAAAACGGCTTAAAAATATCTAAAGTACGAGTACCAATGGGAGTTATCGGAATTATTTACGAAGCTCGTCCTAATGTTTCTTTTGATGTATTTTCTCTTTGCTTTAAAACCAACAATGCATGTATTTTAAAAGGAAGTAGTGATGCTGAATTTTCTAATTTAGCCATTGTTTCTTTAATTAAAGAAGTTTTAACAAAACACAATATCAACACCAATATTGTAACCTTACTACCAACAGATAGACAAGCAACAGCAGACATGCTAAACGCTACAGAATATGTAGATATTATTATCCCTAGAGGAAGTCAAGGATTAATTAATTTCGTAAGAGACAACGCAAAAGTTCCTGTTATTGAAACCGGTGCAGGAATTGTACATACCTATTTTGATAAAAGTGGTGATATTGAAAAAGGTGCTGCTATAGTAAACAACGCAAAAACACGTAGAGTAAGTGTTTGTAACGCTTTAGATTGTTTGCTAATTCACAAAGACAGGTTAAGCGATCTAACGCAAATCACCAATGATTTAATTTCAAAAGAAACTGAAATATTTGCTGATGAAAAAGCTTTCACAATATTAAAGGGAAATTATCCAGAAGAATTATTAAACTTAGCGGACGAATCACATTTTGGAATTGAATTTTTATCAAACAAAATGTCGATCAAAACAGTAACTGACTTGGATGAAGCTTTGAACCATATTGCCAAATATAGCTCAAAACACAGTGAAGCTATTGTTGCAGAAGATGAAACTGTTATAGAAAACTATTTAAACAATGTTGATGCTGCCGCTGTTTATGCAAATAGTTCTACTGCTTTTACGGACGGTGCTCAATTTGGTTTGGGTGCAGAAATTGGAATTAGTACACAAAAACTTCATGCAAGAGGCCCAATGGCATTAGATGAAATTACTACTTATAAATGGGTTGTTAGGGGTAACGGACAAATACGATCCTAATAAATTATTTAATTTATTTTAAAAAGTCATAGTCAAAACGCTATGACTTTTTTGATTTTGGTATTCATATGTTTACATATCCTACTTTTCAACAATATTTCAGAAAAATTTAGTTAGCTTTAAGAAAACTAAATTTCTTATGCCAAAAAATTCTGAAGACTATTTTGCAATTGAAAATAAACATGGTGCTCATAATTACCATCCTTTACCCGTTGTTTTAAGCAAAGGTAAAGGGGTACATGTTTGGGATGTTGAAGGCAAAAAATACTATGATTTTTTAGCTGCTTATTCGGCTGTCAACCAAGGTCACTGCCACCCCAAAATTATTGCGGCAATGACTAGCCAAGCAGAAAAATTGACTTTGACCTCAAGAGCTTTTTATAACAACCTGCTTGGACCCTACGAAAAATTCACAACTGAATACTTTGGTTTCGACAAATTACTTCCTATGAATACAGGAGCTGAAGCCGTTGAAACAGCAATTAAAATTGCAAGAAAATGGGGATATGAAAAAAAAGGAATTCCCACAAATGAAGCCAAAATAGTTGTTTGTGAAAATAATTTTCATGGTAGAACTACAACCATAATTTCATTTTCAAACGACCCTGTTGCCAATGAAAATTTTGGCCCCTACACCCCAGGATTTGTAAAAATCCCTTACAACAATTCAGAGGCTTTAGAAAAAATTATTATTTCTGACCCTACTATTGTTGGCTTTTTAGTAGAACCTATTCAAGGAGAAGCAGGGATATTTCCTCCGTCAGAAAATTATCTAAAAGAAGTAAAAAACATCTGTAACAAACACAATGTTTTATTTATTGCTGATGAAATTCAAACAGGAATAGCACGAACTGGAAGTCTTTTGGCTGTATGTGGAAATTGTACTTGTGAAAATTCATGTAAAAAACAGGATACATACCAAAGACCCGATATGCTTATTTTAGGAAAAGCTTTAAGTGGAGGGAGCTATCCCGTGAGTGCTGTATTAGCCGATAATGAAATTATGAATGTCATTCAGCCAGGACAACACGGAAGTACTTTTGGAGGAAACCCAATTGCCTCTGCGGTAGCAATAGCAGCCTTAGAAGTGGTAAAAGAGGAAAAATTAGCCCAGAATGCAAGAGCTTTAGGAAAGCACTTTAGAAATACATTAATCAAGTTCGGAAAAACCTCCAAAATATTAAAAGAAGTAAGAGGAAAAGGATTATTAAATGCGATAGAAATTTTTGAAGGGACAGATATCCCAACTGCGTGGGACGTTTGTGTTTTATTAATGGAAAAAGGACTGTTAGCAAAACCTACGCATGGAAATATTATTCGTTTTACACCTCCTCTTATCATTAACAAACAAGAGCTAGATGAATGTTTAGCAATTATTACAGATACACTATCAAACATTGAAGCTAAATGAAACCTATAAAAATTATAAAAAACAGGTCTGATATTGGAGCTGGAGCTAGGGGATCTGATTTAGGAATAGATGCTTTAGAAATTGCTGCCATAAACAAAGAAAATGATTATTTCGATCGATATGAGTTTGTTGATATTGAAACAAAAAATGAATCTATTTACAATAAAGTAAAAAATTCTTTTGCCAAAAGAATTCAGCATGTTGCCGAGCAATGTGAACGCGTGTCCAATGAAACAAAAAAAACTTTAGAAGAAAATAAATTTCCAATTGTTTTGTCTGGTGATCATTCTTCTGCTCTAGGAACTATTAGCGGAATTAAAGCAGCATATCCAGACAAAGAACTAGGTGTTATTTGGATAGATGCTCATGCAGATATCCATTCTCCTTACTCCTCACCTTCAGGAAATGTTCACGGCATGCCACTAGCAGCAGCAATAGGTGATGACAATAGCTATTGTCAAATAAACATACCCACTCCAGAAACAGAACTTCATTGGAATAAAATGAAAAACACAGGAATTGACGGTCCAAAAATTAATCCACAGAATTTAGTTTATTTTGGAGTTAGAGATACCGAGTTTCCCGAGGAATACCAAATGACCAAATTCGAAATTCGAAATTACAAAGTTGCTGAAATAAGGCATAGAGGTCTAAATGTGTGTATTGCTGAAACTTTAGAAAAGTTAAAAAACTGTGACCATCTGTACATTTCTTTTGATGTAGACAGTATGGATTGTGATTCCGTTTCTTATGGGACAGGAACTCCTGTGCCAAACGGATTTGATCCTAAAGAAATTGTTGAAATTATTAATGGAATTATTACTTCCCATAAAGTTGCGTGTATCGAGCTTGTAGAAATAAACCCTTTATTAGACACTAAAGCCAATAAAATGGCCGAAACTGCTTTTGATATCCTAGACCAAATAACAGAGAACTTGTCTTAATTCTCTTCTCCTTGAATGTCCTTCAACATTAATTGCAAAGAAGTATTTCCTTGCCAATGATTTTCATCAATAGTAAAAACAGCTTTAAATGCTTTTCCTGATTTCACTAATGGATATTTATCACCCATACCAAAACCGATAGCATTATACGTTTTTTCATCGGTACCAGAGATGATAGATAATTTTAAATGCGTTTTATCTTCTCCAACTTGTTTTCCATAACCATTATCACGTAAACCCCTTGCCATGAATACAGGGTGCATATTTTCAGGGCCAAAAGGTGCCATCTGACTTAGAATTCGAAAATACTTAGGAGTAACCTCTGATAAAAAAACTTCACTATCAATTTTTATTTCTGGAGTTCTTAATTCTTTTGGGATAGAAGCTTTGACAACCTCTTCAAATTTGGATTTGAATTTCTCATAATTTCCAGGCTTTAAAGTCAAGCCTGCAGCATATTTATGCCCTCCAAACTGTTCAATAAATTCTGAACATTCATGCAAAGCATTGTACACATCAAACCCATAAACAGAACGTGCAGAAGCCGCTAATTTATCACCACTTTTTGTAAATACAAGTGTAGGTCGGTAATAGGTTTCTATCAATCTAGAAGCCACAATACCAATAACACCTTTATGCCAAGTTTCATGAAAAACAACACTCGTATAGTTTTGTTCTTCATGAGCTTCTTTAATTTGTTGTAAAGCATCATTCGTTATTTTTTTATCAAGTTCTTTTCTGTCCGAATTATAGGTTTCAATAGCACTTGCAAAGGCAAGTGCTTTGTCAAAATTTTGTTCACTCATTAATTCTACTGCATGCAAACCATGTTTCATTCTTCCAGCAGCGTTAATTCTTGGAGCAATTACAAATACCACATCCGTAATTGTCAATATTTTCTTTTTTAATTGATGAATAATCGCTCTAATCCCTGGTCTAGGGTTCGAATTAATTACGTTCAATCCATGAAATGCCAAAATTCTATTTTCACCAGTCATTGGAACAATATCTGCTGCAATTGCAGTGGCCACTAAATCTAAATAAGGAACAAGCTCTTCAAATTTTTGTCCTTTACTAATAGCCATAGCCTGAATTAATTTAAAACCAACGCCGCAACCACACAATTCATCAAAAGGATAATTACAATCTTCTCTTTTTGGATCTAAAACAGCAACTGCATTGGGAATTTCATTCCCCGGCCTATGATGATCACAAATAATAAAATCGATTCCTTTTTCTTTTGCATAGGCTACTTTTTCAATGGCTTTAATTCCACAATCTAAGGCTATAATTAAAGCAATATCATTATCCGCGGCAAAATCAATTCCCATATAAGATACGCCATAACCCTCCTCATAGCGATCAGGAATATACGTTGTTACTTGCGAATACTCTTCTAACAAATAAGAAGACAGTAAAGCTACTGAAGTCGTACCATCCACATCGTAATCTCCATAAACCATGATATTTTCTCCTTCGGAAATAGCCTGTTCAACACGAGTAACGGCTTTATGCATATCCTTCATTAAAAAAGGATCATGCAGTTTTGTTATATCTGGCCGAAAAAAATATTTAGCCTGCTCAAAATTACCAATACCTCGTTGCACCAATAATTTGGCCAAAGAATTCTCTATTCCTAATGCATTTGCTAGCTCCTTGACTCTAGCTGCATCTGGTTCTGATTTTAACTTCCAACGCATAGCAATTTGTGTTTGAAATCTTTAAAAATAATTTCGTACAATTTTAGCACGAATTAATATATTTTCGAAGTTTACTGTTCTATATACTCCGTTTCAACGGTAACATTGGCAAACTGACGGAACATTTCCATCACACCACAGTACCTGTTTACCGATAAATCTACCGCTTTTTCAATTTTTTTCTTGTCGAATTCTGTCCCGTAAAACTTAAAAGTAACCTTTACATTTTTATAGAACTTAGGGTGTTCTTCTGTCAACTCACCAGCTACATCAATAGCAAAATGTGGTACTTCCGCCCTCATTTTTTTTAATAAGGAAGAAATATCCATTCCAGCGCATCCTGCCAAAGCAGAAAGCATCATTGCTTTAGGACGAACTCCTTTTCCTTCACCTCCAAATTCTTCAGCACCATCAATTAAAACTTTTCCTCCAGGTCCTTCAGACTCGAAGTGCATTTTTCCTTTCCAGCTTAACGCTACATTATGTGTCATATTTTTTTGTATTTCTTTCCTAAATTTACAAACTTTCTTTTAAGGCCTGATATATTTCTGCAACCGATTTGTTTTCAGCATGCTTTTCTATCAATATTAATTCATCCCCTGCTTTTACTTCTCCTAGAGTTAACACTCTAAAGTAAGCGCCACATTTGGTGGTTTTCCAAAATTTTTTGACCATTCCTCCATCATTAAAGCGCATTCCTAATTTAGAGCAAGGTTCTCTAGGCTCTGATACAGCAACAACAGCTTCTCCTACTTTAAAAACATCACCTATATGAAGTTCTGTTTCTTGCAAACCTTCAACTGAAATATTTTCACCAAACATTCCATATTGCCAGTCTAAATCTTTGTACTGTTCTTTCCAAAAAGGATAATGATCTATACTATACATATAAACCGCTTTATTAACCCCACCATGAGATTCTCTATCAATTACCTTGTCTTCTTCAACATCTTCCTTGCCCAAAAATATAGAAGGTACAGGAAATTTAAAAATTCCCGTATCAAAATGCGTCCCTTTCCAGATAATCTTTTTTCTTTCTCCTATGTTGGTCGCAATTACTTTCATTATCTAGTTTTTGATCAAAAAAATATTTATCTATAAGTTAACTTCTCGATATAGTTCTCTCCTTTGTCGAAAATCACTTAAAATGATAATGACATATATTAGCCTTTATGAAGGTTTAATTATAAAACAAACTTTTCTAAAACATCGGCAATTTTACGATTATCAGAAAGCTGTGGAATTTTATTTTGACCTCCAAATTTCCCAATAGATTTCATATATTCATGAAATCCGCCTTTAGCAACCTTACTTATCTCCAATGTTTTCAGCACCTTGCCATCTATTAAGTCAAGATAATAAATGTTTTGCTCTTGCATAAAGCCATCTACTTTTTGGGCAAATTCATTCAAATCGTCAGGTTCCTTATCAAATTCAATAAACCATTGATGGTATGGCAATCCTTCTTTTGGATTCACCTGTGGAGCCACCGTAAATTCATTAATAACAACATCTGTTCCTTCCGTTGCGTCTTTTAACGCTTGCTCAACTTCTTTTCCTATAACATGCTCTCCAAATGCTGAAATAAAATGTTTAATTCTACCTGTAACTCTTATTCGGTATGGTTCTAAAGACGTAAACTCTACCGTATCTCCAATATTATACCCCCACAAACCAGCAGTTGTATTTAAAACAATTACATAATTTACTCCTAACTCAACATCTTTTAAACATATTCTTGTTGGGTTATCGTCATAAAATTCATTAGCAGGAATAAATTCATAAAAAATTCCGTTATCCAACTGCAATAACATTCCTTTTTCGGTAATGGTATCTTGATATGCAATAAAACCTTCTGAAGCTGGATACAGTTCTATATAATCTATCTTCTTTCCTATTAAAGTCTCAAATTTCTTTTTATAAGGCTCAAAATTAACACCCCCATAAATAAAGAAATTAAATTTTGGAAATATTTCTGAAACGGTTTTTCCTGTTTTTTTATGTAATTTTTCAAAATACATTTGAACCCAAGATGGAATTCCACTAATAACAGTCATGTCTTCGTTAACAGTTTCTTCAACGATAGCATTTACTTTGGTTTCCCAATCTTCAATAATATTTGTTTCCCAACTAGGCAACCTGTTTTTAAGTAGGTATTTAGGAACATAATGTGCCACAATTCCACTTAAACGTCCAAGATTTATACCATTTTTATCTTCCAAAATAGGACTTCCTTGCAAGAAAATCATTTTTCCATCTACAAAAGAAGCATCTCCAGTTTGGGCGATATACATTAAGAGTGCGTTACGAGCAGACTTAATATGGGTAGGCATAGATTCTTTAGTAATAGGAATATATTTTGCTCCAGAAGTAGTCCCGGAAGTTTTGGCAAAATACAACGGTTTCCCTTTCCACAACACATTGCTTTCCCCCTCAACCACTCTGTCTACATAAGCCCGTAAACCTTCATAATCAACTACAGGTACATTTGCTTTAAAATCCGCATAATTTTTAATTTCATTAAAATTATGATCTTTACCAAAGGCAGTATACTTTGCTTCTGAAATTAAATTTTCAAAAACTAATTGTTGTGTTTCAATAGGATGTTTTGCCCACCTATTGACTTTCTTTTGTACGTACTTAGCAAATGGAATTGCGAAAGCTGCTTTTATACTCATTATTCGAATTCTATAAAATTTGTTGGGTTCACTGGATAGCCTTGATACCACATTTCAAAATGCAAGTGTGGTCCTGTACTATACTCTCCGCTTGAACCTGCTTTAGATATTACTTCACCTGTTTGAACAAGATCACCTTGTTTTCTATATATTATTTCATTATGTTTGTACACCGACAAATACTTATTTACATGCTCAATAATCATTACATACCCCGTTTCTGCAGTCCACTCTGCAAAAATAACGGTTCCATCGGCAATTGATTTTACAGCAGTTCCTTTTGTTACGGCAACATCAACTGCAAAATGTTTCTCTTTTACACTATAACCATCTGTAATAATTCCTTTTACCGGTGCAAAAAACACAACATCAACCTTGTCTGTTTCAAAATCAAACAAACTATATCGATCTTCTCTTTCAACACTTTCTCTAAAAATAGAATCTTTTAGTGACCTTTGTATTAATAGTGAATCTTTTACACTTAATACTTCTGTTTTCAGTTGATTTATTTCTCCTATTTTTTCTTGCTGATTTTCTGCTATTGCAAAAAGCAAACTATCAATAATTGTTTCTTTAGTAAAAAGACTCTTGTTTAATACTTGTCTTTCCTGCTCAAAACTATTTGTTAGCTTTATTTCTCTTTCTTTATAACGTGCTTTTTCTCTTCTTTCAACTTCTGCTTTTATTTTTTCAGCAGATTTATTAATTGCCAAAAGATCTTCTTTGTTTTCTTTTGATAATGAATTCATCAAGTTTTTCACTTCAATTTTTTTCATTGAAATAGAATTTTCTAAATCGGAGATATTTTTTTTGTTTTTCAACAATTCCAATTTCATATTTTCATTCAATTCCGTTAATTCAAATATCTGATTATTATACAATTCAGCCAATTTTGATAGAGTATCATTAGCGTAATTATGTAAAGAATCATATCTGTTTTTCTGTAGGGCAATCTGTTCTTTAGAAATTTGAGCATAGTGTGTTTTCCAAGTACTATCTAAATTATGTCTAATATTTTCAACAACTTTACGAATTGAATCAGAATTTATTGATTTTTCTACAACCGCAATATCTCTTTCAACTTGTTTCTCTTGATAAGGCAAATCCATATCTATCTCTTTCTCTTCACCAATTAAAATTGGCTTCATGGCTGAGGTATATTTCTCTATAGTTGACAAATGCTGTTGCAAAGAATCTACCTTATAAAACAAATCTGTTGCTTGTCTTTTTAATTGCGTTGAAGAAAACCCAGGAATATATTCTTTAATGGGTGTAAATGCAATTAACAAAACGGTAAGCGTTACTAAAATGATACTAAACACACCACCTAAAACAAATACATTTAAACGTGTTAATTTAAACGAAAAACGCTCTTCAAAAGAATCTTCATTTAACACCACCAGCCTGAACTTTTTAGTCAGTTTGGTTTTTAGTTTATTTTTTTTGTTTTTTTCGATCATTCTAATAAACAAATATACTAAGTATCGGTAACTTTATTTTTTATATAAGTTCATTTTATCAACATACTCCCAAACTGATTTTGGGAGTAAAGGCTGAACATTTTTTTGTGCTTTGATTGCTTTTCTAATATGAGTTGATGAAATTTCAACAATAGGAGCTTCAATAAAATGAACTCTATTCATTGAAACTTTTACTTCTTTTTTATTGTCATATACTCTTGGGTACACATAAATATCATGATTATCAATGAGCAACTCATGATTTTTCCATTTATGCAAACCTTGTAAATTGTCTTCTCCCATTATCAAACTGTATTTATGATTGGGATATTTTTCTTGAATATGAGCTAAAGTATTAACGGTGTACGATGGCTGAGGCAAACCAAACTCGATATCTGATGGCTTAATATTTGGATAGTTTTCAGTTGCTTGAAAAACCATTTCATAGCGTTGGTAATTATCTAATAATGTTGCTTTTTTCTTAAAAGGATTATGAGGGGTTACCACCATCCAAACTTCATCTAAATCAGAATACTCTACCATGTGATTGGCAATTATTAAATGACCAACATGAATTGGGTTAAACGTTCCAAAATAAAGTCCAACATTCATAAAGTATTTGTTTTGTTTGGTAAATTTTTAATTTCTAATAAAATTAGAAACTAAATCAAAAGCTTCCTTCTTAGCCGCTTCTAGGTTGTCATTTATCACAACCTCATCAAAATCTTTAGCAAAAGTTAATTCCTTTTCAGCTTTGGCTACTCGTTCAATAATTTTTTCTTCTGAATCCGTTTGTCTATTTCTTAACCTACGTTCCATTTCTTCAATTGAAGGTGGTTTTACAAAAATAGCTAAGGTTTCTTCAGGGAATTGTGATTTAATATTTAAACCTCCTACCACATCAATATCAAAAACCACATGTTTTCCAAGTGCCCAAATTCTTTCTAACTCCGATTTTAGCGTACCGTAAAAATTATTGGCATATACTTCTTCCCACTCTAAAAAATTATCTTTTTTAATTTGTTCTTTAAAATTTTCAACATCTAAAAAATAATATTCTTTTCCATGTACTTCTTCTCCTCTTGGAGCTCTTGAAGTTGCAGAAATTGAAAAATCTAATTTCAATTCTTCCTGTTCTAATAAATAACGAACGATAGTCGTTTTTCCTGAACCTGAAGGAGCCGAAAACACAAATAATTTACCTTTTTCCATACCTAGATATTCTTATAAAATATTTAGCACTTGCTCTTTTATTTTCTCTAACTCATTTTTCATCTGCACAACTACTTGCTGCATGGTTGCGTAGTTAGATTTTGAACCGGTTGTATTTATTTCTCTTCCTATTTCTTGAACAATAAACCCCAATTTTTTTCCATCAGAATTTTCATTAGCCAATTCTTTTAAGAAATAATCTAAATGATTAGCCAAACGAACTTTTTCTTCATTGATGTCTAACTTTTCTAAATAATAGATTAATTCTTGTTCAAATCTATTTTCGTCAATAGTTACTTTTAACTCGTCAATTGCTTTTCTTAAACGAGCTTTTACATGATCTAAGCGCTCTTCGTCTAATTTTTCAATTTCTTTAAGATACGTTTGAATATTTTCAATTCTTTCAATAAAATCTGCTTCTAATG
The DNA here is from genome assembly GCA_042584125.1 of Bacteroidota bacterium. Taxonomy (GTDB): domain Bacteria; phylum Bacteroidota; class Bacteroidia; order Flavobacteriales; family Flavobacteriaceae; genus Flavicella. Next base: position 3,275 of record JBHOTE010000002.1, on the reverse strand, counting down.
AAAATGCTTCGTCTTTTCTATATTGAACAATTTCAGCAATAGCATGATCAATACCCACAGAAATTACTTTCCACTCTTCTGCATTAAATTCTTCTCTTACCGTTTTTAAAGCATCCGGTAACTGAATAGCAATTTTCAGAAAATCAACAGTTTTACCTGTAGTGATTTCTTTTAATTCTTCAATATATTTTGAAACGACAGGCTTGTTTATCGCAGTTTGTGTTTCTTCCGCTGTCATCTCAACATAGATAGAAAAATCTACTTTTCCTCGCATTAAAGATTTGGCTAATCTTTTTCGAATTTCTATATCCTTTTCTTTGTAATACGAAGGAATCCTTGTATTCAAATCTAGGTTTTTACTGTTCAGTGATTTTATTTCTATGGTTACTTTTTTAGCGGGTAATTGCAATACCGCCTTTCCATAACCTGTCATTGATTGTATCATGATTCTAAATCTAAAAATTAGGCAAATTTACTGTTTTTAAACGAGAGTACCTTAGGCTTTTCTACTAGTATTATTTAGTTTTCTGCCACAGGTTTGGTTACCAAATAAACACCTGCAAAAATCAATAATGTTGAAGTTACTTTAACTATTGAAAGGCTATCGCTTCCAACATACAAAGCATACATACTTGCAAATACTGGATGCAAGTATACAAATACACCTACTGTGGTTGGTTTTAATTTAGTTAACGCAAATAAATTAAATAAATAATTTATGAATGTAGAAAAAACTACCACAAACATAAGTCTCCAATACATATCTTCAGGGAACATACCCCAATTTATTTCTTGCAATTCTGTAAATGAAAAAGGCAATACGATAAACACGCCTATTAAATACATCCATTTAATTACATGTACGGGATGATACTTATTTAACAAACGTTTGGTTGTTACTAAATACAAGCCATAAAATGCAGCATTTAAATACACTAAAAAATTACCCCATAGCGCATGCTCCGTTTGCTCTAAATCATGCTTGTAAGTAATTAGTAGTAATGCACCGATACAACCAATTCCGATACCCAATATTTTTTTTCTGTATAGTTTTTCCTTTAAAAGCCAAGCTGAAAAAATAAGCACCATAATAGGTGTCATTACTCCAATGGCTGAAGCTGTAATAGGAGTTGTATAATTAAGTCCTTTATAAAAACAAAGCATATTTAAGCTTGTTCCAAAAAATGCACCTAAAACTAAGGTTGGATAATCTTTTTTTTCAATATTTTGTTGCTTAATAAACAAAGAAGAAATCCAAAATAAAAGGCAAGCACCAAAAACTCTGAAAAATATCAAAGCAAACGGTTGAACATAATTAGGCATTAAATCTTTTGCAACAGTATACGATACTCCATAAATTATTGCTGTACAAAAAGCTGCAATAAGCGCTAAATTCCTTGTATTCATTTCTATAAATTAAAAGTGCAAAGATGTGGATATTTTCTTCAAATGTGCCTCTTTCAAAAAAAATATTAAAATTGTTTTACAAGAATAAATTCAAAAATGAAAACAACAGTAAACCTCCTAAACAAGCTTCTTTTAACCAAATTTTAGAAATACTCTCTACAAACTGACTTACCATTAACGAAATCGGAATAAAAAGAAATAAAAATAAAGAGTCACTTTTTACTGGGTTTAGACACAAAATTAACACACCAACCACCAACATAGTTAGTGTAATTATATAATGAAGTCTATAATGATTGCTTATTGCAATTATTCTCACAAAATTTGTAAAAAGTGATACCAATAAAAGACTGCCTAAAACAACTAAAGAGACTTGACTCCCTTCAAAAAGTTCATAAGAAGGAATTAAAATAAATTGATACTGTTCATAAAAAAAAGACATGGTATCCGTTACAAAACAATAGGCAAAGAAAAACAAACTAGGAACAACAAAACCAACGAATGAGATTATAAATTTACGAATAGCATGATTAGAGAAAATAATTACAGCAACAAAAAGAACCAAAGCATAAAAGATTGCCAAATTGAAAAACGGAATAGCCAATCCTAATACAAGACTAGAGTCAAATATTTTTCCCACTAAATTATCCTTATTAATAAAGCTTGTAATCCTACCATAAAACAAAACAATTAAAAGAATAACAAACGCTGATAAATCCATTTGAAGTGCATTTGGAAACATTCCATAAGACAAAATCATAATAAAAGGAGCGTAAAGATTATTTTTTGTTACCCCAAACTTGATAAAATTTTGTCCAGAGAGCAATAAAAACAAAAAATGCAACAAAAGAAAACCAAACAACTTCAGTATAAAAAACACTGTAACCCCTAGGTTTTCCGAGCTTAAAACAATTATAAAGTAAATTAAACAAAACAAACCACCAAGCACAATACTATTTAAAGGTTTAGTTTTTTCAAAAAAATTGGCTAGCATGCTTAGATTTTATATTTTTGCAAACGTAAAGATAATTAAGTTATGATAGCAAACAATATATTTAAAGCAATTGGAGATTTCTGTACGAACGTACTTTTTGCACCTTTCGAAGGATTTCGTTTTTTAGACAACTGGTGGTCTTCAAACATTATCAACTTTGCTTTTATTGCAGTTTTCTTTGTTTTATTGGCCTACTGGATGCGTGAGTCTATAAAATTCAAAAAAGAAGGTACTGAAGACTTACCTAAATAATAGTTTCTTTTGGGAAGTAAAAATAAATTGAAACGTTTCAACGAAAACGAAACATTTTCAAATGTCATTCAACCCACTCGAGAAGAGGTTACGGGTAATTTTCCCTATAAAGGAAAATGGAATACTTTTTTTAAAAATGACAATCCAATAGTTTTAGAATTAGGCTGTGGTAAAGGTGAATACACCATTGCTTTGGCTGAAAAAAACCCTAATGTCAATTATATTGGTATTGATATTAAAGGGGCTCGTTTTTGGCGTGGTGCTAAAACTGCTTTGGAAGAAAACTTACCCAACGTTGCCTTTATTAGAACTCAAATTGAATTGGTAGATTTTTGTTTTGCTGAAAATGAAGTGAGTGAAATTTGGATTACTTTTCCAGATCCTCAAATCAAATACAAAAGAACAAAGCACCGTTTAACTAATGAAGAGTTTTTAAAAAAATACCATCACATTTTAAACGAAGAAGGTATTATGCATTTAAAAACGGATAGTGAGTTTATGCATGGTTACACTTTAGGCCTTTTACATGGCCAAGGGCAAGAAGTATTGTATGCTCACCACGATATATACACCAATCCGCATGCGCCTGAGGTTGTTTTGAACACGCAAACTTTTTACGAAA
>JBHOTE010000001.1:0-166167 GCA_042584125.1 Bacteroidota bacterium | reverse complement strand
AATGATACCTGAATTGCGTATTGTATTTTTAGATTCAACATTATTTTTTGCTCCCCAAAGTATGGCTACATGTTTAACACGATTATTTTTAAAGATGTTTTTAGTGATGTTTATGTTTACAATACCTCTATGATTTAATAACATTTTGTTTTTTTCTTTAGCTCCACAGTTTGTAAACGTACTGTTCGCTATTAAAAGATTTCCACCAATTGTAGATTCGTCATAACCACCTCTGTAATAGTCAACTACATTTTGTTTTACATTGTTGAACTTGCAATTATCAATTGTTAAGTATTCTGTATTATAATCTCCTCTGTCATTTGTTTCTTCAGAAAGTTCTATTCCGTTTTCACAATTAGAAATTGAAGTGTTTGTAAACGTAATTTTTTCGGCAAAAGTTTGCTTGTAAGCTTTTAAGACATAATTAAAATTACTGATTTCACAACCAGAAATAAATAAGCCAAAGTGATTAGACATATTTTCTTTTAAACTAGCAAAAGCTTGTTGAGAACCCGTACCAGAAAGCACAATGTTTTTTAAAGTTAAAATTCCATATGGGTTTAATTCGAAAGCGGGTGTATTTGCTGCTCCTTCAAAAACAATCTCTGCTTTTTTATCTGAAGAAGATTGAATCGTAATATTTTTATGAATTAATAATGATTTTGAAATAACAAACTTTCCATCTTCTAAAGAAACAATATCACCATTATTAGCTTCAGCAATTTTAGCGGGAAGATTATCAGTACTTGAAACAGTTATTGTTTTAGCGTCATAAGCTGGAGCATCACTTGAATACCAAGTTGCACCATATTTTGTTTTGTCTAAAACATTTGGATCAGCAATAGTACCTTTAATTGTTGCTCCAATGGAATTATTATTTGCTCTTGAGTTTCCAACTAAATCGTTTGTAATAACATCAAAACCAAAACCGTTAAAAGGTTTAATGTTATCGGAAATACTTTTAGGAGTAACTAAGAAGTCGTTAATTGCTGTTAATTCAAAACTATTTGGAGAAATGCGTTTTTCGTCATTAAAAGCAACACCTTGATTATTGATAATATTACTTTTAAACGTAACACCATCCGCTTTGTCGTGCTCAATAATAGGGTTTGTATCTCCAGTTGAATTGTAAATTACATTATTTGCAACCACCGTTCTTAAGGGTCTTGCAGAACGAATTTCAGATTTAGGTAAAACAGCACTTTGCGTAATATTTGTTCCCACTCCAAACTGCCAAGGCGATTTACAATCGATATAGGTATTATAAGCAACCACAACATCGGTTACTTGGTTGTATCTGTTTAAAGGTGATTTTGGAATTCCATTCATAATGGCCAATGGACTCCTAAAGTTTTCACCAATAATTTTATAGAAATAATTGTTTACAATCCAGTGACCTGTGTTTACAATTCTAATTCCACCATATTGATTATTTTTACCATCTCCGATAAAATAGTTTCCATCAATTATCACATAATTTCCATGACGCGTAACAACAGAACCTTCACTTTTATAAAATACGTTGTTTTTAATTTCGTTAAAATTAGTTTTGCTAGAAATTATTTCAACTTCTCCATTACACTCTTCAAAAAAGTTATTTGCAATGGTAGTATAGCTAGGACACATAGAAGTAAAACTACTACCCAACTGAATTGTTTCTCCTCTTGCACCACCTTTTCTAGGTCTTGGTCCAAAATGATTGTTTACAATTTGATGATAGTTATTAATACTTTGGTTTCCTTTTAAATCTACCCTAACTGTAGGGCCCCCATTTGTTTTTCCTGCTAAATAACAATGATCTAATTGATTGTGTCTTCCATAAAACTGTACCCATAAATCATCATTATCACGTTGTAGTTTATTGAAATCTTTAATAACACAATTGGTAACTCTACAATTGTTTGCTACATTTTCTTCGTCTATTCTAAACGCAATTACATTTTGTGATGGTGAATAACCATTTCTAAAATGCAATCCACTTACCACTAAATAGTCTCCACCAAAAGATAAATTTGAAATGCCTTCAATAAAAACTTCACCCTCAGTTTCTGCTTTAATCGTAATTGGGTTTTCTTTTGTTCCTTCTCCTCGAAATTTTATTTGAACATCTTTCCAAATACCGTTTTTTAATACGATAACAGTTCCTGGTTTTGCCTTTTCGATAGCTAAATTGCATTCTTCAATAGTAGAAACGAGTGTTTCGTTAATTGTAGTTTTCTCTGCACAACTTTGAAAAGTAATGGCAATAGTTAACAAGAATAGAAATACGAATTTGTTGATTTTCATGATGTGTAAATTAATAAGTTTAATGACTCACAGAAAGTGAGTAATATTTTAAATATGCTTTTGCTGTTGCTTGTGTTGATACAAGATAATTACCTGCCTTAAAATAATTTTCATAGGGCCATTTGTCTAAGCTTACGTCTTGAAACACATGTGGCGTATTGTCATTTAGTTGAACAGATAATTTTCCTTTTGAAGCTACAATTTTTAAGTCAAAAGCATCATAGCCAACATGACCAAAATTATGTTTAATATCTGTCCATGTCGCGCTTGAGGTTTCAAGTAAATCGTCACCACTAGTAGCTTCGTTTTTTAAAGATTTTTTATAGGCAATAACGTCTCCGTCTAACCAATACATTTTTAATAGCGGTGGTCCGTTGTTTGAGTCAAATCCATGTTTATCCATGTCTTCTTGAGAAATTATTCCGTGAATTTGCATGATAATGGTTCTGTGAAATTCATTGCTACTTTCCGAATCCTTAGTTATAGAAACCATTTTAAGTTTACCATCTAAAGTACCTCCTTCCTCTAGTGTCCAATTTTCTTTTGAATTTTTAGGATTTATTAATTCACGTAATTCCGTTCTTGAATATTTGCTGTTAGCTGTTGATTCATCGGGAAATGTATAAAAAACGATGGAGCCATCAGAAGTGTCATCATACATATATGGTTTTACAGCAGCCAATGTTTGATACCCGTTGTCCACTAATTGCGAAGGTTGGTATTCATCGGGTTTTCCATTTTTGTCAATATCTACAGGTAAGGTAACTTTCCAATTTGTAAAATCAATAGTAGCAAATTGAGGCGTTGGTGGTGTTTCAGGTGTTTCTGGAATTTCTTTTTCGTAATCCTCAGGAACTTCATAGTATTCCGTTTTATCTCCTGAGCCAAGGCATGCAGCTAACAAGAAGATTGGTAAAAACTTAAGGTTTTTAATTATGGAAAAAGGGTTTGAATTTTTTAGAACCATCAGTTAAAAATTAGTCATGTTAAATTGGTAAACCAGATTGGTTTTCCAAATGTAGAGAGATTTATTCTGATACACAAATATTTAAATGTAAATTTTTTGATGTGCTACAGCTTAGGTTGGTTTTCCAAATGAATGTTTGGAGTTCATAATTTTGCTATAATATTCTTGTTTGACAATATATTTATTAGAATAATTTTTCTACATTTGCTAAATAAAGACAAATTAGTCTTTTATTAAAATAATAAAATTTAAAACTATGTTGACAGTAACAAAGGAGTGTACGGTAGCAGAAATAGTAACCGAAAATATAAAAACAGCAGATGTTTTTAAGAAATTTGGAATTGATTTTTGTTGTGGAGGTGGTATATCAATTGCAAAAGTATGTGAGAAAAAAGGAATCGATTTTAAAGTATTAGAAAATGAATTGTCTAATGTAGACAAACATAAAACACAAGCACAAAATTATGACAAATGGAGTTTGTCTTTCTTAATAGATCATATTATTAATATTCATCATACATATGTTTCAGACAATATATTAGTTATTTACCAATATGCTAATAAAGTAGCCAAGGTTCATGGACATCATTATACAGAGGTTATTGAAATAAATGATCTGTTTTTAGAGGTGGCTAATGAGTTAACAGCACATATGCAAAAGGAAGAACAAATATTATTTCCTTATATAAAAGAATTAGTTGCCGCAGAGACTGAAGGAAAAACATTAGAAATTCCACATTTTGGGTCTGTAAAAAATCCCATTCAAATGATGGAAATGGAGCATGAAAATGCAGGTGATATTTTCAAGAAAATAGCTCAATTAACCAACAATTATACACCTCCATTAGAGGCTTGTAATACTTTTAAAGCCTTGTATTCTAAATTACAAGAATTTGAAGAAGATTTGCATCAGCATATTCATTTAGAAAATAATATTCTGCACCCAAAGGCTAAAAAATTAGAAGTAATAGTAAACAAATAACCTTGCATCTTACCCCAAATTTAGGTTTTAAAGAGGTTTCTTAATTGGAAGCCTCTTTTTTGTTGAAACAAAAAGGGAGAAACTAAACTTAGTTTCTCCCTTTTTCTGTTCTTTAGTCTTTAACCCCTAATTTCCCTAAAATAGTCTCCATTAAACACCATTTTGTAATAGAAGATTGCAACAAGTTAGCACCGACAAAAGCGGTAAACCATAGCCAGTTTATATTTACTTTAACCGCTAGTAATAGACTAAGCAGTACAAAAGTTCCTGCGATAGCTCTGATAAGTCTGTTTTTCATAATTGTAATTGTTAAATAAATTTTTCAATAGGTAGTATAGCCGCTTTTATTGGACTAGCGGTTTTTAGATTTTCGTTGAATTTTTTAATTTCAACAAATAGTGCATCTGCATTTTTTTCTTCTGTAAAAGAGAAAATTAAAAGTGAATTTACAGTTACAGATTCTCCCGAAAACCAATTCGATGCAATGAATTTATTCGAGCTTTTTTTAAATCCGTCAATGTCTGATTCACTAAAATTGTCAATTTCAGCTTTTTTTAAAAGAGACAAAACATCTTGTTGATACTCTTCTATAAAGGTTACCATTACTAATTTCATTCTTTATGATTTTTACGTTCAATTAAATAATATACAAGTGGCACTACTAAAAGTGTTAATACGGTAGAAACAATAGTTCCACCCATTAATGAGATCGCTAAGCCTTGGAATATTGGGTCAAATAATATGATAAATGCACCAATTACTACGGTACCTGCGGTTAGTAAAATAGGTGTAGTTCTTACAGCTCCTGCTTCAATAACGGCTTGTTTTAAAGGGACGCCTTCTGCCAATCTTAGGTCAACAAAATCTATTAATAAAACAGAGTTTCGAACCATTATTCCCGCCAGAGCAATCATTCCAATGAAAGAAGTTGCAGTAAAAAAGGCATCTAACATCCAGTGTCCTAAAATAATTCCTACCATAGATAAAGGTATGGCCACCATCATTACTACAGGTGCTTTAAAGTTTTGGAACCAACCAACAATTAAAATGTAAATTATAATAATAACACCTAAAAAGGCAACACCCAAATCTTTAAATACCTCTAAGGTAATTTGCCATTCGCCATCCCATTTTACGGTATAGTCATCTTCCATATCAGGTTGCCCTAAATACATTTCATTAAGTTCGTAACCTGCTGGAAGATTAATGTTTTTTAATTTTTCTTCCATACCTAAAATAGCATACACAGGACTTTCTAAAATCCCTGCCATATCTGCAGTTACATAAACAACACGTTTTTGGTTTTTTCTGAAAATACTTTTCGCTTTGATTTGTTCAACAATTTCTACCAAGCTGCTAACAGGAATCATTTGTCCCAAAGGAGAAGCAATTTTTAGCTGACCTATAGTCTGTAAAGATGCTTTTTCTTTTTCCTCTAAGGTTAATATAATTTCTACAGGGTTTACAGAGTTTTCATCATATAAATTAGCAATAGGTTGTTCAGATAAAGCACTGTGTAATGTAGCGGCAATTTGCTGAGGTGCAATACCATACAACATTGCTTTTTCTTTATCAATTACAAAGTCAAATTCAGTTTGGTCACTTTCTACCATCCAGTCAACATCAACAACATCAACCGTGTTTTTTAAGATGTTTTGTAGCTGATCGGCAACGGCTATTTGGCCATCATAATTTGGACCATAAATTTCTGCAACAATGGTAGACAATACTGGAGGTCCTGGTGGAACTTCAACAATTTTAGCATTGGCATTAAATTTTTTTGCAATTTTCTGAATATCTGGTCGTAATCTACTAGCAATAGCATGACTTTGAATAGATCGGTCATGTTTGTCTGTTAAATTTACTTGGATATCTGCCATATTAGATCCCCTACGTAAATCGTAATGACGTACCAATCCATTAAAAGTAATTGGAGCTGAAGTTCCCACATAATTTTGGTAGTTCACCACCTCAGGCTGCATTGCTAAATATTGCGAAATTTCTTTTGTTACTGCAGCTGTACGCTCAAGAGTTGTTCCTTCTGGCATGTCAATAACTACCTGAAATTCATTTTTGTTATCAAAGGGAAGCATTTTTACAGCAACCGATTTGGTGAAAAATAAAGAGATGGAAGCTAATAACAATAAAAAAGTACCTCCTAAAAACAAGATTCTTTTTTTAGGCGACTCTATTAATGGTTTTTCGAAACGCTCATAAAGACGGTAAATCAAAGATTCTTCAATTGGTTTTTCTACTTTTTCAGGTGCTCCTTTTTTATCTTTTTCTTTTAAGAATATAAAACCTAAATAAGGAGTAATAGTTAAAGCTACAAATAATGACAATAACATAGCTATGGAAGCTCCAATTGGCATTGGCGACATATAAGGGCCCATCATACCAGACACAAAAGCCATTGGTAAAACAGAAGCAATTACGGTAAATGTTGCCAAAATAGTTGGGTTTCCAACTTCATTAATAGCATAAAGTGCAGCTTGTTTAAAAGGCAATCGTTTCATTTTAAAATGACGATGCATATTTTCTGCAATAATTATGGAATCATCTACCACAATACCTGTTACAAAAACCAAAGCAAACAAGGTAATTCGGTTTAAGGTATAGTCCAGCATATAATAGCTTAACAATGTTAAAGCAAAAGTTATTGGCACTGATAAGAAGACCACTAAACCACCTCTCCAGCCCATAGCAAGCATTACCACTAAGGTAACGGCTACAATGGCACCAATTAAATGCAATAATAATTCCGAAACTTTTTGAGATGCTGTTTCTCCATAATTTCTAGTAATTTCAATATTGATAGCATCCGTTACCAATGTTTTTTTCAATTCGCTTACTTTAGCAAGTATGGCATCAGAAATTTTCATGGCATCTGCGCCTTTTCTTTTTGCAACGGAAACCGTAACAGCTGTGTATTCCGAAGGAAAAGTACTTTGTTCTTCACTTGCTTCACCAAAACCAAGAGATACATAGCTCTTAGGAGATTCTCCTCCATCAACAACTTTTGCTACTTGTTTTAAATAAACAGCTTGCTCTTGTTGTGTACCAATAATTAAATTCTCCACATCTGTTGCTGAACCTAAAAAATGTCCGGTTTTGATTGAAAACTCGGTGTCGTTGCTTAAAAAATTTCCAGCAGACATTTGTACATGACTCGCCAAAATCATTTGTTGAACCGCTAAAATATCTAAGCCAGTTTCAGCCAATTTAGCTTTGTCAATAACCACTTGAAGTTGACGTTTTCTACCGCCTATTTTTTTGGTAATCGCTACATCGTTTATTTTTTCAATTTCATCCGTTAATTCTTCAGCAACTTGGTTTAATTCATAGCTACCAAGACTTTCACTCCATAAGGTTAAACCTAACATAGGTACGTCATCAATGGCACGAGCTTTAATTAACGGCATACTAACACCTTTCGGCATTAAATCCATGTGCTTGTTAATTTCATTGTACAATTTCACATAGGAACGTTCAATATCTTCGCCTACATAAAACTGAACAATAACCATAGCTTGTTCATTCATAGAAGTAGAGTATACGTATTCTACCCCTTTAATGTTTGAAATTAATTTTTCAAGAGGTTTTACCACTCTCGCTTCTATTTCCGTTGGGCTAGCTCCTGGGTAAGCCACAAAAATATCGGCCATTGGCACATCAATCTGAGGCTCTTCTTCTCTAGGAATTAAAAACGAACTGTACACTCCAATAACCATAAATACGATCATTAAAAGCACGGTTAATTTAGATCCTATAAAGCCTTTTGCTATTTTTCCTGCAAATCCTTCTTTCATGTTATTTTAATTTTGGCGTTTTACGGGCTTTTGCCAGTCGCTTTTTAAAGTAAAAAAAACTTTAAAAGAGCTCCAACAGTGGCGCAATCCCTAACGCATTTTTTTATTGAATTGTAATTTTAGCTCCGTTGTATAACTTTCCTTCAGCTCCAATAATGTACTTTTCATTTTGTGTAAGACCTGATAAAACTTCAACCGTATTATTGTTTATTTCCCCTAATCTAATCCAACGTAAAAGTGCTGTGTTTGATTGGCTAACGGTGTAAACTCCTGTAAGTTGTCCTTGAGTAACTATAGCCGATTTAGGAATAAAAACACGTTTGTTCGTTTCTGCATTGTCTGTTTCAAACAATACATTTACATACATTCCAGAAAGTAGTTCAGGACTTTTAGGAATAGAAATTTTTACCAAGTACTGCCCGCCAGAATTTTTAGAAGAATTACTGATTTCAAGTATTTTTCCTGTGAATTTTTTATTTAAAGATTTCACCAAAACAGCGACTTCTGTAGTTAACGAAATAGCAGTTATTTCAGATTCTGGCAAAGTAGTTTGAACCTGAAAACTGGATGAATCTTCTAGAGTTAATAACGGTGCTCCAGGAGTTGCCATATTTCCTACTTCAATAAATTTTTGAGTAATTTTTCCTGAAAAGGGAGCTTTTAATAAAGCATAAGCTAATTGTGCATCTATTTCTTTTTGCATTTCTTCAGCAGCATTTAAATTTGCTTTTGCACTTTGGTAGCCTAAGGTCATATCATCCATTTCTTTTTCAGAAAGACTGTTCATTTTGTACAAATTCTGAAATCTTAAATAATCCTTTTCTGCCGATGCATAAGCTGCTTTGGCAGCTGTAATATTCGATTTTATTTGTTCTTTTTTTGCTAATAAATCGGTATTAGAAATGTTTAGTAATAGCGCTCCTTTTTTTACAGAGCTTCCTACATTTACATTCATTTTAGTAATAGTACCCATCATTCTAGTGCTTATCGTTGCCGTTTTTATGGCTTCAATTATTCCGCTACTAGCAAGTTGGTTTTTAGGAGCATTCATGCTGTTTTTATTAACTGTAACAGCAATTGCATTTTCTGTAACTGTTTGCGTCTTCGCTTCTTTAGAACCACAGCTGTTGAATAAAAGAGCGCTTGTAATTAGTGTAATGTATAAGGTTTTCATATAGATTATTTTTCGAAATTATTTTTGTAAAAATTGTAAATAGCTTTGTGCGTAATTGTATTCAAATACGGTTTGATAAAATTCTAATTGTTTTTGTGCGTATTGTGTTTCTGCACCTAATAAATCGGTTGTTTTTTCTAGTCCTTCTTTAAACCTATTGGAGCGTATTCTTAGGGCTTCTTCAGATTGCTGTAGGGCTAGTTTTGTTAAGTCTAATTTATTTTTAGCATCGGTTAATGAACGTTTTGCTTTGTTTAACTCTAAATTGCTTTTAGAAACATATTGGTCGTATTCTAATTTAGATTTTTCAAATTCCGCTTTGCTCTTTTGCTTTTTTCCGAAGCGTTTAGAGCCTTTAAAAATATCCCAACTTAACTGTGCTCCAACTAAATAACCACTTGCATCGGCCTGAAAAATTTTGTTGTCATATAATTCATAACTACCAAAAGCATTTAATCGTGGTAAAAACGACATTTTGTCTGCTTTGTTCATTGCCTGATATGCGTCTGAAACGAGAGACATGGCTTTGATATCTGCTCTATTGCTTGATATTTCTCCTGCAGTTGAAATAAAAGGATTTATTGTTAAACTATCGGTTGGGTTGTAAGCTACATAACCTTTATCGTTCATTAAAAAAGATAAATAATTTGAGGCATTTTGCACATTACTTTTGGCAGCTTGCAATTGATTTTTTATTTCTGTGACCCGAACTTCGACTAATAAAACATCAGCTCTTTGCAAGTATCCTTTGTTAAAACTGTTTTCTGCTAATTTTAGGTTGGCATTTCCTGTAGTTAGTGCTTTTTCTAAAACAGCCACTCCTTTATAAGCTAACTGTAATTGCATATAAGCTTTGTCTGCTTCAAAAGTTAAATACTCTAATGATCTTTCTGTTTGTAAAGACATTGCTTGCATTTTAGATTTTGCCGCTTTACGTTGATAAACACCATCCAAATTAAGTATGGGTTGTTTAATTTCAATTTTAGTTGCAAAATTTTGAGTTTGATCAGGGTTGTTTAATAATGCTGGATTAAAATCTGAAGCTGTTAAAATTCCTTGATTTAATTTAGATCCAAATGCCATTAACGGGTTTGTTGTGGTAATTCCTGTATGACTAGCCGTAATGTCTGGTAAATAAATAGCGGTTGTTTGCTTATACTCTGCTCTAGCTTTGTGAAACTCTTCTTGAGAAATTTTTAGTGCTAAATTGTTTTCCGATATTTTAGCTAAAACACTTGCTTTGCTTATTGGAATAATTTCTTGTGATTTCATTGTTATTGAAATCAAGAAAATAAATAGGGTAAGTAGTTTGTTATTATTTTTCATTGATACGATAATTTTATGGGACAAAAGTATATCGATTAATAAAGGTGGTATGTAACAATGGTTACCCAGATTTTCATGAGAATAAAAAAGCACCCATTTCTGAGTGCTTTATTTTAATTACATTTTTCTTGACTACTTGAGACTATAGAATTATATTCTTCGAGGGTTAAAAACTGTGGGGTATAGGTGTCTGAATTGTTTGTTATGGCTTTTAAAAAACTTCTAAGGTGATTTCTAGAACCGCATTCTAACTTATTAAATACTGCAATAATAGCGGTGTTTGTGGTTTGACTCGAATATTTTTTTAAATCAACAATATCAAGATCTTCAATAGTAGCTCCAATTTGTAAAGCATTAGAAATACTTTTAGCACCATCAATAGTAAATTGGTTGTATAAATCTTGAAGATCTTTATTTGCAAAAACACCAGGAGCTAAAATTGTGTGTTCTACATGGTCATTTGTTAATAATGTAGAAATGGCATCCATATGACTTTGTTCACTTTTTTTGATATTAGCAAATTGATTGATTGACCACAGATTGTTTAAATAGGCATACGTGTCTCTTGCTAGTTTTTCTTCTTCTAACATAAAAAGTAGCGACTCTTTTTCTTTTTGTTCTAAAACAGTAGCGGTTATATCATTTTTTATTAGGTCCTCTTCTAAATTGTCGTTTTCTAAATTATTAGTAGTACAAGCATTTGCAAATAAAATTATAAGAATGAATGCAAGTAGGGAACTTCCTTTATTTATGTTTTTCATGATTTCTAAAATTTATAGTTTAGATTAAAGATAGTACATCATAGGAGTTTGATTGGTAACAAATGTTACCCTAGGATACTATAAATAATACGTTCTTTACCCTGTTAAAAAAAACCATATTTTTTAATGAAAATCATTTATGGAAGAAACGAAACGCTTACTTTTGTGGTTGTGAAAAAATGGCGAATTATACTTTGTTTGTTTTTAAGTAGTCTTATGCTTTACGGTAGTTTAAGGGTGTCTTTAACGTATATGTTTTACAGCATTGATACGGAGGGGTTTATTGCGCTTTTTTGTGAAAACATAGACAAACCAGAACTAGAGTGTAACGGAAAATGTCACTTAAAAAAAGTCACAGAAACTAGTAATGAAAATCCTAGTAAAACAATGCAATTGGTCGATTTTAAAGATATTGTGTTGTATAATGAATGTATTTCATCTGTTAATTTTACACTTCCAAAACTAGAGCAAAAGCAATTCTTTTTTTATAAAAATTTATATAATTATAAAATTTCTTCTTCTCCTTTTCATCCTCCAAAATTTTATTCTTAAGAAATCGGTTTTATGGTCATTAACCTTGGTAAACGGCTATAAAAAACATCTTGGTATTAAATTAAAAGAATAAAAATGAAAAAATTATATGGTGTGCTTTTATGCACGCTAATTTCTGCTGTGTCTTTTTCGCAGACAAAATCAGAAAAAAAAGGAGACACACTTAAAAGAATAAAATTAGATAAAGTTATTGTTACGGGTAATATCAAAACAGACCCGATACATTCAATAGTGTCTAATAAATATGACAAAAATGTAGTTCAACCTAAAAATGTAGCTGATCTGTTTAACCATATCAATGGTTTTTCAGTAATTAAAAGAGGTAATTATGCAATTGATCCTTCTTTTAGAGCTAGCCAATATGAGCAATTAAATATTCAATATGATGGTGGAACAAAAGCTATGAATGCTTGTCCAAATAGAATGGATCCTATTACCACGCATATTATTCCTGAAGAAATTTCTAGAATTGAAGTAATAAAAGGACCTTATACAGTAAGGTATGGAGCTACTTTTGGTGGAATTATTAATATGGTTACTCAAAATCCAGATTATTTAGACCAAGGCTTTCATGGTAAAGTCTCTGCGGGATATGAAACTAATGGAAATTCATTGGTAAGCATGCTGCAACTTCAATACATAAAAGATACTTATGATATTGTCGGAAATGTTGGCTATAGAAATTTTGGAAATTATAAAGATGGAAGTGGAACAGCGGTTCCTTCCTCGTTTTTGAGTACCGATTATGGTTTGAAATTTGGATATAATTTTTCAGACGAAGAAAGACTCCAATTACATTGGAGGCAATCTTTTGGTAAAGATGTATTGCACGCAGGTTTGCCAATGGATACGGACTATGATAATAGCAGTATTGTTTCGTTAGATTATAAAAAATCTGATATTGGGGAAACGTTAAAAAATATTTCTGCAAAAGCCTATTATAGTTATGTAGATCATTTAATGCAAAACAAAAACAGACCTTCTTTTATGATGATAGATGCTGTTTCTGAAGTAAATGCAACTACTATAGGTGGAAAGTTTGAGATGAATTGGCAGCCTTCAAAAAAACTAAATTTGTTTACAGGTTTAGATGCAATGCTTGTTAGTAGAGATGGAGGAAGAACAAGAACTGTAAAAGTAATGAACGGAAATCCCCTACCAATGCCAATGACTTTTAATGATAAAGTTTGGCAAGATTCATATGTAAATGATATAGGAATTTTTACAGAAGCAAAATGGGAGGCAAACGCTACAACCTTACTGACTGCTGGAATTAGAAACGATATTGTCGTTTCAAATATAAATGACCCAGAGGCAGATTTTGCAGCCATGTATAATTTAAAAAAACGTACAGAAAATAATATAAGTGGAACGGTTTCCGTTAAAAAAATGGTTTCTAACAATCTTACCTTAGAGGCTGCTTATGGTCGTGGTGTGCGTTCGGCAAATATGATAGAACGTTATATCAATCATTTTAATGTTGGATCAGATCCTTATGAATATATTGGAAACCCTAATTTAAAAGCAGAAGTAAACAATCAATTTGAAATAGGGTTTAAAGGAAGTAACAACAAAAAAAATGTAAATTTTTCTACTTCTGTTTATTATTCTGCACTTAAAAATTATATTGTTGGAGTGGTGGATCCTACTTTGACAAGAAAATTTATGCCAACGGCAATGCCTAGTAATCCTAAAGTTTTTCAAAATTTAGACGATGCCTATAAAACAGGTTTTGAGGCAATGACACAATTTAATTTTTTGAAAAATTATTTTTTGAAAGGAGAATTAGCTTATGTATATGCTAGAAATAATGATTTAAATGAATCGTTACCGTTAACACCTCCTTTTAATGCAAAAGCAATAATTGGAGTGAAAAAAGAAAATTTTTGGGGAAATATTCAGTACAACTTAACAAGTGAACAGGAAAATATTGCTCCTAGTTTTGGTGAAACAAAAACGGATGGATATCAAACGGTAGACCTGCGTTTAGGGTTTACTCCTTTTAAAAACACAAGCTTAGGTTTTGCGGTTTTAAATGTTTTTGATGAAACATATAATAATCATTTAAATTTTAGTTTTACAAATCAAAGTGATTTTGGAAGAACTCCAATTCCAGAACCGGGAAGAAATATTACTGCGTTTTTACAGTATAAATTTTAAACCAAAAAAGGGCATTAATTTTTTAATGCCCTTTTTTTAATTTGGAGTTGGATTTATTTTTTCTTTTTATCAGTATACATTAATAATATTACTGCTGTAATTAAGCCAATACAAACAAGCGCAAAAACGCCTATTAATACGATTCCATTTGTCCAAGACGCTAAAGGTATTGTGTTAAACATGGCTATAAATTTTTTAGGGTGTATAATTTGTAATAAATAAATTCTAAAGTGTCTTTAATTTTTATGCTTGTTAACTAGCTGCACCAATTCATTTTTTTGTAATACTCCAGATTGTCTCCATAGTTGTTTACCTTCTTTAAATAAAATTAAAGTAGGAACACCTCTTACCTGATATTTAGCGGCTAATTGTTGGTTATTGTCAACATTAATTTTAATAATAGAAGCAGTATCGCCAAGCTCATCTTTGACTTCTTTTAATATAGGGCTCATCATTTTACATGGGCCACACCAATCAGCAAAAAAATCTACTAAAACAGGTTTGTTTTGATTTATAATTTCAGAAAATTTACTCATTTTTCCTTCTTTTATTAATTAAATGAAATACTCCAAACTCCTCTAATTTGGTTACTAGCATATCCTTGTGCTTTGTCTTTAGGGTACAAGTTGTGAATTTCTTTTAAGGTGTTTTCTTTTATTTGTGTTTTAGGCTTTCCATGGCACTTTAAACACATGTCGTTTGTTTTAATTGGATAATAAAAATTTGTTGTTCCGTTGCTTTCAACAATAATAGGTTCTGATTCTTTATTTTCAATAAGGTCTTTTTTAAACAGTTCTATGTATTCGGTTTCTTTAGCATTTGCTAAATTATTAGCATTACGAGGTTTGTCAGACACTCGTTTTATTTTGGCCTTATGATAAACAGACATACTATCAGTTAAAGGGTATGCTTTTTCATTGCAAAATTTTAATGCAGCAATGGTTCCTTCTTTTTGTAGTTTTCCCATTAAATTTTTACCAAGTACAGATTTTGTAGTTAACACATAATTTAATCCAATTTCTTTTTTGTTTTTCCCTCGTTCATTTTTATAATGCTCATCAAACCATTCAGGCTGGTCTATGTCATAGTCAAACATATAATCGGCAATGGAATAAATGGTTTCTTTAGGAAATAATATTTTTGGCATTACCCCAAACTTTTTTACGGCACCAAACATTTTTGCTTTTTCTTTTGTTGGATTTTCCATCCAATGTTGAAGTGCTATTTTAAATTCTTTTTTAGTGGTGTTTGATGAAATATAATGTTTTTTTATGGCAATCATTGGAGGAGCAATTCTGTTTTCGTGACTTGCACTTGGGCTATGACACACATAACAGTTAGTTTCCATTAGTTTTTTACCTGGGTGATTTTGTGAGTTGTCTGATTTTTTTTCGGTAGTAGAATTTTCTGAAGCTTTTGAATAATTTGGTTTTTTTGAAGTTTGACAACTGACAAAAATTAATATTGAAAGCAGTGTGATAATTTTTTTCATTTTAGATTTTTTGTAAAAATAATTAAGGTATATCTATTAGCACGTAACACATGTTACATAATCTACTTAGAGGTTTAAAATTTTTATTTGATTTCTGTTCAATTTAATTTCCCCTTTTATTTCAAGTGCTTTTAACAAGCGTGAAATTACAACTCTAGAGGTATGCAAATCATTTGCAATTTCTTGGTGAGTTACCTGAATTAAATTATTTCTATTAATCATGGCTTTGTCTTTTAAGTATTTTAATAAGCGCTCGTCCATTTTTAAAAAAGCGAGCGTATCAATAGCTTCTAACATTTCTTTCATTCTAGTATGGTAACTCTGTAAAATAAAATTTTGCCAACTAGGAAATTTAGAAATCCACTCACTCATTTTATGTACGGGAATCAGAATAATTCTTGCATCGGATTCTGCAATGGCCCTCACTTCACTTTTGCTGTTTCCCATGCAGCAGGTTAATGTCATGGCACAAGTATCTCCTTTTTCTAAGAAATATAAAATTAGTTCATCTCCTTTTTCGTCTTCTCGCATAATCTTCGCGGCGCCATAAACTAACAAAGGCATAAACTTAATAAAATCGCCAATTTCAATTAATGTTTCGCCTTCAGGAATGTTTTTTATAAAGCTAACTTTACTAATCTCATTGATTAAGCTGTCTTCAAATAGATAGCCATAGTTCTCTTTTAATTCTTGCAGCATGTTTTTATATTTTGGAAGAAGTAAATATAGAAATTACCATTTAAATATCTGTAGGAATAAATGAAGATAAAAACATCTTTTTTGGGTATATTTGCGTTTTAAATGTTTCAATTATGTTATCAAACGCGTCAAAATATGCTATTCGTTCTATCCTATATTTAGGTCTTCATACTGATGAGAAAAAGAAAATAGGGGTTAAAAAAATTGCTGAAGACTTGGTAACTCCACAACCATTTTTGGCAAAATTATTACAACAGCTTACAAAAAGTAACTTGGTGTCTTCTACTAAAGGACCCAATGGAGGGTTTTATTTGAGTGATGAAAACAAAAAAAATTCTATTTGGGATATCGTTATAAATATTGATGGTACGATTAAGTTTGATCAATGTTTTTTAGGGCTAAAAAAATGTGGTGATGAGAATCCTTGCCCAGTTCATTATATTGCAGCTCCTTTTAAAAAGAAAATTTTGTCTGATTTTAAAGACAAAACTATTGCTGAATTTACGAAAGAAATTGAGCTTACGGGAAGTGTTATTTCACTAAAAAAACTAAATATTATATAGTATTGTTGTTTTTTTAGATTTGAGATGTTTTCTTTATAAAAAAGTACGTTAGAAATAATTCTATTGAGCTTATAAGAGTTTAATAGTTACTTGGAGCGAGTATTTGTTATTAAACTTGGTTCGCATTATACGCAAACCCAATAAATCTACCATTCGTCGATAGTATGTCTTTTTGCATCGAATAAAATAAAGGAAACTTTAGAAAGCACCTATTTTTGGACTATAATTAAAGTTTATATCTCATGAAAAAAAATGTTTTGCTATCCATTTTACTATTTACTTTGACATTAATTAATGCACAAAGCTATAAGTATTTAGGTGATTATTCTTCTAATGGAACACCTTATTATTTAGAAGAGCGTGATCAAATTTCTGCTGAAACTCTTGAGATGATTAGTAATGCATTACCTGAAGGTTATCCCGTGCCTAATTATAATCCACACTATATTAGTTCTGGTTATGATACAGATCTGAAATTAAGTGAAAAAGCAGATGTATGGGTTACTTTTGTTGAGGAAGGGGCAGGATATAAAAATGTACTAGGTTTTTATACATATCCTATTGGAAACCCTCCAGCAGAGAGACCATCTATTAAAGATATTACGATTATTTTTCCTAATGTTTCTGCTCTTGGAAGTGGAGGAGGTTTATTGGTAGGTGATAAAGTGAAAATTGGAACTTTTGAAGAAGGAACTGCAATAGGTTGGGTTTTATTAGCAAATGCATGGAATTATGGAAAAGTTCGTACAGGACTTTGGGATGTGTTTTCAAACTCAAGCTACAACCCAGAATCGGAAGAGTCTTTACAGCATCACAACGTGCTTTTAAAAGATCCAGAAAATGAAAGAGTTATTTTAGGATTTGAGGATATTAGAAGAGATTATGCTTCTTGTGATAACGACTTTAATGATGCGATATTTTATGTTACAGCAAATCCATATTCTGCAATTATCACAACCAATTTTGTAGATGTGAGTGAAGCAAGTCCAAATGTATCTTCCTCAAATAATGGAGGATTGGAAAGTAATGGAAATTTAGCTGGTTTGATTGCGAAGAGAAATTTTATTCGTGAAAAAACCGGATCAAAAGCAGATGAGAAAAGATTACAAAAATCATTTAATAAAAAACAAAGAAGAGCCAATAAAGTTGCTGTGAGTAACTTAGAAAAATATTTTCCTGAAACAGGGATGTTTCAAACAGAAGTTGCACAAATTTCAAGTCCAAAAGATTTAATTGGAGTCACCAACGCTACAGATATTTTTTCAATAGATATGTATGAAGGTGAAAACCGTGTTTCTGCTTCTTTGGCAACCGCTACTAAGGGTTCTGTATACGATCATTCTAAAGCAATTTGCGATCGATTAAATAATTCTTCTCTAGAGGATGTAAGATCTGTTACCGTTCGTGGGCATAGAATTATTAGTTCAAAAATAATCAGAAGTCAAGGAGAAATAGAGCATACTTTATCATTCTCGATAAAATTGGGAGAAGCAGCTAATGAAGTATTTAGCTTTTGGAATATTGATCAATATCCAGCGGGTGATTATTATAATTTCCAAATTTGGGGAACTTCTTTTTCACAAGTCTTTACAATTGCAAACCACGTGTTTGATACTTTAGCAGAAGAAAAAGAATTAATTAGTATGGAGGTTGTAGATAGAACTCCTTTAGTTTTTGTAAAATCGGGAGCTTATAAAAACGGGAAAATAGCTTTAGATATTGTGAACAAAGCGAATGTAAAAGAAATGGTCTTTTCGGCAAATATTTCAAGTACAGAGGTTTCAAGTACTTCCGTATTAGAACAAACAATAAGCTTGTCTGGTAAATGGAATGAAACCATAGTTATTGAAACAGGATCTTTATTTGATGTTGGGTTGTCAATTGCTACAACAGCATCAACTCAGAAAGATGCCTTGTATTTAGCAGATGGTCCTTGGGGAACAGATTACTCGACAGAATTGGATGCTATAACTTCTTTTGAGGTGACTACAACTGAAGTGTCTGAAAACGAAGGGATTCATCAAGTAGAAAGAAACATTGCTGTTGAAGGTGAATTAAAAGGAACCATCAATATGTTCCGTCACCTAATGCCAGGAGATCAAGTATTAAATGTTGAAGGTTTTAGTGCTATTGAATTTGATGTAGAGAGTTCTCGTAGTATCGAAGTTATTTTAATGACAGATGCAATTTCTGATTGGTCTAAAAGATTGCGTAAAACAATAGTACCATCTTATGAAAAAGAAAAAATAAGAATAGCATTTGAGGATTTTGTAGATGAAGATGGAAATACAATTGATTTAAAAACGATTAGAACAATAGTCTTTTCTGTACAAGGAGATTATGTGAATACGGTTGATTTTTCAATGGATATAGAAAACGTAAAATTTGTGGCAGCAAATACAGCGAGTATAGATGAAAATTTTGCTAAAAAATTAGAATTGAGAAATTATCCTAATCCATTTAGAGGAAGAACAAGTATTGAAGTGCATAGAGTTACAAACAGCGCTGTGATAAGTGTATATGATGTTACTGGAAGATTGGTAGATCAAAAAGAATTAGTAGCTAGTGGAAACGTATTAAATTACAATGCGAAACCATCATTAAACGGAATATTTAGATATGTAATTCAGGATGAAAGTAGCCATATTTATAAGGGTAGTTTTATCATTCAAAAATAATATTGACTTTCATAAACGTAGAAACCCCTTAGTATTATTTACTGAGGGGTTTTCTATTTTGCTTTTTTATTGCAACTTGAAAAATATCAAAAGAAACACTATAAATTTTTATTTTCTAGAAAATGAAGGTCCGTTTCTAAAATGCCATTGTACCCTTAAACCAAATTCAGTATAAGTAAAACCATTCGGGTTAGCAGATGTTACAGCAGAGGCAATATTACTTTGCAATCCATAAATATTTGCAACGAGTCTGCTGCTAAATTTGTAGCCTAGTTTTGCTTGAACCCTGTAGGTGCTTTGCTGCGATTGATCTTCAATATATTGTAGACCTAAAGCTGCGTTTAAGTTGTAATACATACTTTTGTTTTTTGTGGAGTATTCATCCTTCATTAAATCTATAAATACTTCATAAGCTTTAAATTTTTCTGGACTAAAATAATCGTTAGGTTTTTGTTCCTTAAATGCAATAGCTTGAAAATTAAAACCAGCCTTTAAAGCGGGCTTGCTTAAAATATTGTAATAAAGCGAGGTGAATAGAAGGTTTCTTGCATTGCCATCACTTTGAGCTGTATAATAATATTGTGTAAACCAACCCAAGTTAAAATTGGTTCCCATGTTATAATTGGCAAAATAATTATTTTTTACAATTTCTTTTTCTAACAAATCGGCATTAAAAGTTTCCATTTCTCGCTTGTATCCAATTTCTAAAGAGTTTAATTTAAAAGGTTTCAGGTTTAAAGAAACGGTTGTCAAAAAATTTTGATAATTCTCGGTTTCTACATCTGTAGAGACGATTCCTGCCATTGCATTTAAAATTACATTTGGAGCTAATTGTTGCGATAAGCCCGCAAATAGACTATTTACGCTAGCGTTATTTTTTTTAAAATCATTTTGAGTTGTGCGATAGCTATATTGACCTTTTAACGTTGTTTTTGTTGAAATAGGATAAACCATATCTAATTCTGTTAAAATGGCACTATTCTCACCATTGTCAAAAGAATAAGCTGTTTTTGATACAGCATAAGGAGTAAAGGTTTTGTCTAAACCTTTAATAAAATTTAAAACATCTTTTTGGTTGTCGTAGTATTTTAAGGTTTGCTTTGCAGCAGCGTATGCAGCGTTAATTTTTCCAGAGGCTTTCAAGGCATTTGCTTTCCCTAAATTTCCATCAAAGGAGCTAGCTTCGGTTTCTAATATTTTATCATAATCGGAAATAGTTTTTTTAAAATCTCCTTTGTAAATATTTAAAGTTGCACGTAAGGAGATAGGCCAGTTCTCATCCGGATTTTTCTTAATAAGAAGGTTGATATCTTTTTTAGCTTGCTTGTACTTTTTGTTCCAAATAAGGGCCTGAATGTTACGAGATTTTGTTTGTTTGTACAATTCTTTGTCATCGACATTACTAACCATTTGTAAAGCTTGATTACTGATTTTTAAAGCGGCTTTGTTCTTGTTTTCAAAATGAGCAATTAATGAGAGTCCGTTTAAAGAAAAAATACTATCATTTTTAGTAATTGCTAAATCGTAATACACCTGTTTTGCATTTTCATATTCTTTAGCAATTACATAGGTGTTTACTAGATTTTTTAAGGTGGCTTTGTCGTTTTTAAATAATAAGAGGTTGCTTTTCAAAAAGGAAACCGCTTCAGCATATTTTTGTTGCTTGGTAAGTACATCGGCATATCCTAATTGAATGTATTTTTTAGACACCATTGCGTTTGGGTTTCCAGGAAGAACAAGTAGCGCTTTGTCTACATATAATAAAGCTTCAGGGTATTTTTTTAAATTAGATAAAGTATTAGCAAAACCTAAAAGAGCAGGAAAACTAGTTTCATTTTCTTTAGCTAATTTTTGATAATAATTTTCTGCTGCTTCATATTGTTTATTCCATAGCAAGGATTCTGCATAGTTTAATTTAATTTCAAAATCACCAGGGTAGTCTTTCAACATTTCAGTAAAAATTCCAACCGCGGTTGGTGCATCTCCATTAAGTCCTACGGCACGGCCATAGCATAGTTTAGCAGTTTTGTTGTCGGGGTAGTCTCTTAAAACCTTTTCAAAAAATGATACGGCAGGTTTGTATTTCCCCGTTTCTAAAAACGTAAAACCTTTTTTCATGTCTTGTGAAAACCCAATTGCTGAGCTTAGAACAAGAAATACGATACAATTTATTATATGTTTTTTCATAGCATTAATTTTGTTCGGTTTCCATGCAAGTTAAGGAATACTTCATTTAATTTTATATACAAATTGTGAAATTGTAGAAAATTAAAATTGTTTTAGCCTTAGTGTCAATTAGATGAAAAAAAACACTAACTTTAGGTTAAGATTTAAGAAGAATATGGAACTTATTAAATATAAAAAAATATATGAAAATAGTAGCTATTGATGATCAGCAATTGGTTCTTTTGTCTCTAGAGAAACTTTTGTCAAGTTTAGGGTATCAAGTAAAAACCGCACAAAGTGGTAAAGAAGGGATAGAGTTAATTGAAGAGTTTCAGCCAGATTTATTGATAGTAGATATCAATATGGATGGTATGTCTGGTCTAGATATAGTGAAGCACTTGCGTTCTGCAGGAAACAAGATTCCTATAATGGTGATGTCTGGAAATACAGATGAAGATACTATTGTTGACGGTTTTGATTTAGGAATAGATGATTATATGAAAAAACCAGTACAATTAAGTGAAATTTCTGCAAGGGTAAGACGTTTAATTGGGGTTCCAGAAAATTTTGAAAATAAAAAAGTTTCCAACAATTCTCAAATTTCTAAAAGTTGTGTAGGTGTTGTAATTCCTTGTTATAATGAAGAAACACGTTTGTTGAGTAAAGAATTTACCGACTTTTTAGATAGTAATTTAGGGTATCACTTATGTTTTGTAAATGATGGTAGTAAAGACAATACATTAAAAGTATTGCAAGATTTGTCAAAAGGGAGAGAAGATTTTATTTCAGTATATGATTGTGCTCAAAATGGAGGTAAAGGAGAGGCTGTTAGACAGGGGATGTTGCATTTAATAAAAGATCCTCAATTAGATTATTTAGGATATTTAGATGCTGATTTATCTACAGATTTTAAAGATTTTGACGATTTAGTAAATACTATAGAGAGTTCCGATTTTAAAATTGTTAGCGGATCTAGAATTGCTAGAATGGGAGCAGATATTAATAAAGAATCTGCTCGTGAAATAATTAGTTTAACTATTAATTTTATCATTCGTAAAATACTGGGAATGAACTTTAAAGATACACAATGCGGTGCAAAAATTATTCGTAGAGATCTTGTAGGAGTTGTTTTTAAAGATCCTTTTTTAACTCGTTGGCTTTTTGATGTTGAGATTTTTAAAAGAATGGGTAATATCTATGGAAAAGACAAGGCAGTAGCAATGATATGTGAGCAACCTTTGAAAAGATGGATTCATGCTGATGGCTCGAAACTATCTATGAAAGATTCCTTTAAAATTATTGGTCAACTTGGTGAAATAGCTATTAAATATAGAAAATAAGAGAGCCCTAATTGTTAAACTGTCTATGGAGATTATTAAAAGTTTAAAAAACAGAAAAATCAGTCCTGAACAAGTTTTTATGTTGAGTGGACTAATTGTAAATGCAGGGAACTATTTATATAATTTAGTTTTAGGAAGAGTATTGGGGCCTGAGAAATTTGCGGATGCTGCTGTTTTAATTACGTTTTTGTTAGTAATTTCTTTTGTAGCAATGTCTTTTCAATTGGTTACAGCAAAATTTGCCCTTGCTTGGAGTTCGGAGCAATATCTTGTTTTTACGAAGAAAATATTTTTGTTTTCTTTCATAGTAGGTGGTGCTTTAGGAGGTGTTATCGTTATGTTTTCAAAAAACCTACAGCTGTTTTTAAACACAACTTCTTCTAGTATGTTTGTGTATTTTGGATTAGGAGTCCCTTTCTATTTTTTGATGAGTGTAAACAGAGGTGTTTTTCAGGGTAAAAAAGAGTTCATATTCTTATCCGTTACATATCAGATAGAGATGTTAAGTAGGGTTATTTTCACTTTCCTTTTACTTTATTTTTTAGATTTGGACACGTCGGCCTTAATTGCTATTGGAATTGTTTTATCTTTTGTCTTTGGGATTTTCCCTGTTAAAAACTTAAAATCTTTAATTCAGCAAAAAGGAGTACTAGATAAAGTCCAAAAAAAACAGATTGCTACTTTTTTTATGTTAACCGCGGTTTATGAAATGACACAAATTGTTATTAATAATAGTGACATATTGTTGGTTAAACATTATTTTGAAAGTTATGAAGCCGGATTGTATGCTTCATTAGCGCTTATTGGAAGAATGGTTTATTTTATTGCTTGGATGTATGTAATGATATTATTGCCAACGGTTGTAAAACTAAAAAAAGAAGGAAAAGAGACTTCACATGTGCTATATAAATATATAGGGTATATTGGATTGATTTCTTTTTTAATTGTTTTTGTTTGTTTGCTTTTTCCAAGTCAAATAATACTCTTGTTGTTTGGAGATCAGTATCTAGAAGTAGGGAACTTACTTTGGAAATATGCATTGGCTACTTCTCTGTTTGCTGTCTCTAATATATTTGCCTATTACTATCTTTCATTAGACAGATATTTTCCAGTTTTATTTTTAGCACTGTTGGGAGTATTACAAGTTCTGTTAATTGTTCTATTTCATTCAAGTTTAGAACAAGTTGTACATGTGCAAATATTAGCAATGTTCATTCTTTTAGTAACACAGTTTCTGTATTATTTAATAGATCAAAGAAAAAGTTCATCAGTAAAAACATCAGAGGAGTAAGTTTTTATTGAAGTAAAAAAACGAAATAAGAATATTAGTAGCATTTTTGAATATGAATTAAAAATTTAGATATGAAATTAGCCATTGTTACCGCATACCCACCGAGCAAGATTACATTAACTGAGTACGCTTATTATTTAGTGAAATCTTTTAGACAACATAATGATGTTGAGGAATTGATTCTGTTAACAGATAAAACAGATGGAAAAAAAGATATTGAATTTGAGGAAGATGGATGCAAAATAACGATAAAGGAATGCTGGCGTTTCAATGGGTATTCAAATTTGTTTTCAGTATCTAGTGCTATTTCTGAAACAAAACCAGATGCAGTACTTTTTAATTTACAATTCATGAAGTTTGGTGATAAAAAAATACCAGCAGCTTTGAGTTTATTATTGCCATATGCATGTAAAGTAAAGAAAATTCCTACCATTGTATTGTTACATAATATTATGGAGAAAGTAGATTTAGAAAGTGCTGGATTTACAGATAATAAATTATTGCAAAAAATTTATGGTTTCATTGGTACAACGCTAACGAAGTTTATTCTTCAAGCAGATAAAGTTGCTGTAACAATGGAAAAATATGTTGAAATTTTAGAAGGAAAATATAAAACCAATAATATAATTCATATTCCTCATGGTACTTTTGAAATTCCAGAAGAGCCTGATTATAGCCTTCCTGAAGGGCCATTAAAAATTATGACATTTGGGAAATTTGGAACGTATAAAAAAGTAGAAATTGTAATTGATGCGGTAGAAGAATTAAGAAAGAGAAGACCTGATTTAGATATGGAAATTGTTATTGCAGGGACCGACAATCCCAATGTGCCAGGATATTTAGAAGGTGTTAAGAAGGTGTATAAAGATGTAAAACAATTAACCTTTACGGGATATGTAGAGGAGGTAGAGGTGGCTCCATTGTTTAATGAAAGCGCAATGGTTATTTTTCCATATACTTCTACAACAGGTAGTTCAGGTGTATTGCATCAAGCAGGTAGTTATGGTAAAGCAGTAGTAATGACTAATTTAGGTGATTTGGCAAGTTTGGTTGTGCAAGAGGGCTATAGAGGAGAGTTTTTCTTGCCAGAGAATGTAAATGAGTTGGCCAATGCCATAGAGAAAATAGCGACCGATGAAGCTTATAGAAATGAATTAGGAAAAGCAAATTATAAGGCAGCTACAGCCTTACCTATGGAGGTCATTACGAGAAAATACTTAACGGCATTTGAAAATATAATTAAGAATAAATAATTTCTAATTAGAAATGTATTTAAATGATTTTTTTGGTTTTCCATCATTGTCAATAAAACCAAATTTTTTCTGAGCATTTTTTCTCCACGGTAGTCTACCAACAACTGCCGTGGGGATATTTTTATAATCATACAAGGTCCATGATAAAAACTGGATATCGTTTTCTTTGAAAATAGTTTGCATTGTTTTATGAAACTCTTCCTGAGTGCTTTCAGAACTCCCATAAGGCTTCCAAATTCCACGATAAGATGAAACCCCAAATTCTCCTAAAGCAATTGGCTTGTTTGGTATTTCTTGTTTTAATTTTAGATAAGCAGTTTTAAATAAATTGATGTCTTCATAGTAATGAAAGGTAATTAAGTTCAATCTATCTTTTAGTAAAGTGGCACTTTCAATTTTTGCCCATCCCACCGTAATTGCATGTTTTTGGTCAATTTTTTTAATTGTTGAAATAGTTTGGTGTAGCCAAGCAATCACTTTTTCTTTTCCTCTTGATTTAAAGTCTAAATCAGGTTCGTTTTTAACATCCCAGGCAAGAATGGCATTATGTTCCTTAAATTTTTGTACAATAGTTTGTGCGTGTCTTGTAGTAAGTGTCCAATCTAATACAGAATAATCACCATAAAAGTCAAAAAGTGTAACGATAACTTTCAGTTCCTTTTTTTCTGCAATGTCTAATAAATCTTTAAGTTTATTTAATTTTTCAGGGATCAATTCTGCCTTTCCAAAATCATCATATTGAATAAATATACGTATAGTGTTTAAACCTGCTGCAGCAATAATATCGAAATCTTTGGCAAGAGTTTCTTTATTAAAATCATCTCCAAAAGTGTCCCAAGCACTGTTTTGTGGGTAGTAATTAATACCTTTTATTTTATGGTTGGGGTACGGCTCAAAATTTATTTTTTGGGCATAAGATTTTTGTGAAGGCTCTTTAACTAAATGGCGTATTCTCCAAAAACCATCTTCCAACAACAAAATGGTTTTGTAGTCAAATACTTCTTTCTTTTCAATAATTAAGCTGTCATTTTTATAGATACGTTTGTACTCTTTTACTCCGTAATCTATGATTGATACAAGTTGACCATCTTCACTAAAAAAGTTTATTTTCGGGTTGTGGTCAAGAGTAGTTTCTTCTATATGAATATTTTCTTTTTTGTTAAAGTTGATAAATTCGAAAAGGTTTTTTTCGGCACTATCGGTATAAAAATCTTCAATCCCTTTTATGTCATTTGTTTCATAGGCAATATGCTTAACATACCAAGCATCCATATAGTTTTTTTCAACATTTCTTAAAGTTTGCTGGTCCATTCGTCGGCCAATATTATTTAAGGGAGCCCATGTTAAATTTGGATTGTATTGTTGCGTTTTATAAACCTCAGTACGAAGCATTTTTGACCTGTCGGCACCGGTGTTTAAATAGCTGAAAAGAGATGATATACTGAAAACTAGCAAGCCGATTAATGACATAAAAAAAAGAATTAATAACGTACGATTTGCAACTTTACTTAACTTTACCATACGCTTTTGTTTTTGAATATTTTGATCACTTCAGCCGTTGTGATTTTGAAATCATAAATTTCGTTTTTATAATTTTCTGGATCTAAGAAAAACGAAACATAACCACCTTTTGAGGTTTCAACTAAATATTTATGAGTTTTATCTTGTTGTGTTATTTTAAGTTCTACACGCAATCCATCTGGGATCATTTGTTCCATGAAGCTTATTAGAGGTCCTACGGTAATTTTTCTATTATTTTCTGTAAATTTTACTTCGTAATCTGTAATTACTTGTTTGAAAGATAGGCTTATTTCATTGCTTTCAGCCATACCATACACATAACCTTTAATTTTCCAGGTTTGTTCATGATCAGGATGAACAAATTTTACGGTTGTTGCTCCGTTTATAGTATTTCCATTTGCACTAAGAATATTCCCGTTTTTATCTTCAATTACAATACCTACAGCGGTACCATCAGTCACAATATTTCCGTAATTATCTTTAATAATTGAGGTTTCAATTTGGCAGATTTGGTTTCCATCAGCATATGTATGATTGCTTTTGGCGCTTATTAAGAAATTAGAAGGTAAGGATGCCCATACATTAAGTGTGTGTTCGGTAGATTGTCGGTTATTACAATTGGAAGAAATTAGAAATCTACCTGTTTTTAAGGGTGAATAAATATTTTTGTGGCAGAGTAAATCTTTAACAAATAAAAGCGTTGTATCTTCTTTTGTAAGAAATTGTTTTTTGAAATTTACCTTTGAATGATCCATTACAGGATTGTCTAGTGTGTCTAAAGGAATCATTACAGACATCGCAAAATCTCTACCCCCTGCTTGTACACTTGGAGGTCCAACATAGGTCTCTATTTTTGAAATAATTTTATCACTAATGATGTCTATTTTACCGCTTAATAAGTTTTTTTTATTGTAGACTAAAGACCAATTTATTCGGCCTCGTTTGTTTGCAATATTATTTGGAATTGAATAAAATAAATATTTTTGAACCCTTATAGGTTCAACTACGGTACTTCCAAAACTATTTGTTATGTATAATGTTGGTGTAAATTTATTACTGGTAGAGAAATTCAAAGAGGTAAATGTGCCAGCTATAAAAACAGTATCGGTTGTTTGTAAAACAAGACTTGAAGCCTCAGGTTTTGTCTGACCAACTGAAAGTTCATTGCAAAATACTAATAGTATAAATATGTAGTTTTTTAGTTTCATTATTTTGGGTTACCAACAAAATTATTTAATTCTACTTTAATAAAAGACGCCATATTGTTTTTTACGCTTTGTAGTTGTTGAACGGAATGATTTTTTATCCTGTTCGGAACTATTGCGTTTGAAATACCTTCATTTGGGAAGCCGTTTACAAAACAATTTTCCATAGAGTTGTTTATTGTTTTTAGTGAATCAAAGTCTTTTAAAACATGAGAAAAGTATCGCTTTCTTTCCTGGCGAACTCCTTCTTCAATAAACAAATGATCAACCCATATAATTTCTCGATTTTCATCATAATAGGAAATTAAGAGTTGAGGAATGGTTACTTCTTGAATTCCGTTATTGAATAAAAAACCTGTTACATGGTCATCATAGACTTTAAGTTGATTTAATACGTTGTTTTTGTATAAATTAGATGTGGTAACACTACCAATTGCTTGTAAATTAAATTTTGTTGGTTGATGACTCAGCTCTACGGGAGTAAATTCATCAGGATTAAATGTGCTGGGTATAGAGTCTTTTGTTTTAGACCAAGCAATGCCTTCAAAATTTATTTTAAAACTCGTTATTTCTTTCGGCATCAACTTATGTTTCATAGAGTGTTTACAATTATAAGTAGCCAATTCTAAATTATCGTCATTGTAAAGCGTTCCTTTTAAAACTACATCTGATGGGATATTGTCTATGTTTTGAATTTCTCCTATCAAGGCGTAACTTTTGTTGAACTTTACAAGCTTAGATGATAAAATTTCTAGTATAGGTCTTTTTAACACATCTTCATGATGTGTTTGTTCGGTGGTAATTCTTCTTCTACCATGGTTAAAGTATTGTGTATTGTTACTAACATAAACTTGATCTGGAGGGAGGTCAAAATCTAAGTTTTTAAGTTTTATAAACCATTTTTTTCCATGGGCTATGAGGTCGTGTTCTGTTTTTCTACTTAGTTTTTCTAAAGGAGTAATCCATTCTGTGTATACCCATGCGTGTGCAGTAGAATCATTTTTATAATTAACAGACACGGCAATAGAATCTAGTTTTGCATAGGATCCTAGTATTCCGTCTTTTACGGATAATTCTAGCATGAATTGAGCAATTTTAATTTTGTTGTTAGGATCAACTAAATTATGTGCGTTTTTATATTCTTTAAAATCTAAAGCATTGTAATAAGCATGAACTACATTTTCGGGGCTGTTGTGCGAAATGTTTTTGACGTAAAATTCATAAATTCCATAGCCAGTACAGAGTATTAAAAAAGCTATCCATGCATGAATAATATAAATGACTATTGGAGGGAATTTAGTGTGTTTTACTTCGTATAGCTGGTAATTAGGAATTGATTTATTTTTTGTTTTTAAAGTTCTGCTTAAAATCATTCGCATGTTTATAAGCAAAGCAAGTATTACAGATGAAACAGGAATTAATCCCCACATAACTTTTTGAAAAGTAGCTACTTCATCTCTATCTAAAATAGTAGGTATAGGGGGTACATTTAGTTTTTCCCAAACCATAATTCCATTTTCTAATTGTTGTAGGCGTTGCCATCCACAGAAAAATAATATGGGATCATAGAATTTATCATTAGAGAAAATATATTTTAAATTGTATTTTTCAGGTACGGTTAAAAATTGTTGAAGAGATCCGAGTCCTTCAATTCCTTTAAATTTCGAATTTTCAAGTCGTTCAATTGCTCTTGTCGTAAGTTCAGGCAAGCGTCGCGCTGAGTGGTAGTTTCCGTCAACACTTAGTGCTTTTGTATTGGCTCCTAGCCAAGCCATCTGGTCACCAAATCCTAAGGTTAAATAACGCCATTTATCGTGTTGGTCTTGATTTAAAAAATTTGTTATAGGAAGCGTTTTAATTTTTTGTGGTTGTGAGGGTCTAAAATAGCCCATATTTAATGTAAAAATGGCCATGAAAATTAAAAAACCTACCAAAAGCGCTCCAAACAAACGATGGTAAACGGCTCCAAATTTCTCTTGCATGAGTTCTTTTAAATCTCCCTCAGATAATCGATGTGCAAACTCACCAAAAATAGGCATAGACATTAAAGACGCCCAAAGAGTAAATCTGTCTAAGGTTAAAATATTAAAGGCATTTTCACCTAAAACCATTTTTGGAATAGGAGTGGTTCCTCCTGTTCCTAATATGGTTAATACAGTAATGGATATTCCAAAACAAATGTATCTTTTGCTATAGTATCTATAAAATATAAAAGGAAGAATTGCAAGTAAAATTCCCCAAGGAATTATAAAAAAGGCTAAGCCAGAAGAGGTAACTTCTAAAAAATTATCTCTAGAGCCATGTGGTATTGGTATTTGTGTAATTGGATTGTTTTTTGTGTTGATCCAATAGGGTAGAATACAAAAAACGATTAAGAAGAGCGATGAAAGCCCGAATGCTAATATTCTTTTTAATGATTTATAGAGTGTTAGTAGAAAAATTCTAAAAGTCACTTTTTTAAAACTTCCAACCGTGTCTTTTGAAATATCTAGTACGGCCAATCCAAAAAGAGGAAAAATAAAAAAAACCATTCCAAAAATTGGGGTAACATGGTGAGAACACACCATAACAGCCATTAACGAAAGGGATGTAACAAGGTATTTCCGTTTTCCTGTTTTTAACCAAAGATATATTTCAGGCATTGAATGCATTAACAAAGAGGCTCCGATAATACTTGGTAGCTGTCCAAAAAGATGCAAGGTTTCAATAAATGTAGATGAGAAAACAGCTAAAACGGCCGCATATCCCGCAGATTTACGGGATGCAGTAATAAGTAAAGAGAATCTATAGATTCCCGTAACAAATAAAATAATGGCAATAAAAGCAACCGTAAATAATCCAAATTTTAAACCTGCGACAAAAGAAAACAGGCCTATAAACTGATGTACCAGTGGAGGGTAGCTCATTACGGTAAATCCGGTGTACCATTTGTAATTCCAAGGCTCAAACCAAGACATTGAATAATGCTCAGCAAAAAATAAATGGATCAATGCATCATATGTCTTTTCTAGTGTGAAAAATATGGCAGTTCCATGAAATAAGACACCAAACAGTAAAGCAACTATAAGATATTTATTGGTTTGTTTCTTCATATAAGAAAGCAATTATTGACGTCTAATTTAATTAAAATTAATTGATTTGGATTAGTTATGGCCTTAAGTAATTTTACATTGGTCTATTGAAATAAGCTGCCTATCGAACTTTTGGATTATTTGACGACAATAAATTCTTAATTAGTGAAAAATCACAGAATACTCATATGAAAATAGGAATTATAATTCCATGTTATAATATAGAACAAGATATAAACTTATCTCATGTTCTTTGTTTAATTGATCTCAATTCTCATCTACACTTTTGTTTTGTCAATAATGCTAGTTCTGATAACACAATGAGTATATTGGAGTATCTTAAAAAAGAATCGACACAAGAGGTTAGTGTTTTAGACATAAAAAAAAATAAACCGTATTCAATGGCTGTAAGATTAGGGGCTAGATATTTAAATACGATAGAATATTTAGATTATGTTCAGTCTTTGTCGGTTGATTTTAATATGAGTTTACAAGCTCTAAAAAATATGTTTGAAAGAAATGTTTTAAAAGAATATGAGTTTTATGAAAATAATATTTACTAAATAAAGCAATCTAAAAAAATCCCTTTAATTTAATAATTAAAGGGATTTATAAAGCTAACAGCTAGTGAGTGTTTTTTCGTCATGATGATAGTGCCTCAAGTCATGCTCTTTCTGTCTATCGGAACTAAAACTAGCAACTTTTTTTAGATAACCAATAACACGTGTTGCATGATCTACATTTCCTGAGTTGCATTTTTCACAGGTATAATTTGTTTTTTTATCTATATGAAGACAATCTCTACAGACAGTAATTTTAATATTGAAACAGAAATAATTACAACCAGCCTTTGCAGTAGCATGAATTAGTTTTATAAAACCTTCCTTATTCGGAGCTTCTTCCAAGTTAAGATGTAAAGCAGAACCTCCATCTAAATATTTGATGATTTCATTTCCGTGTAAAATAATTTTATCTAAGGTATTGGTGTTTTTATCTTCTACAGCGTAAAAGTATGAGTTATAGCAATCTCTAGGAACAAACAAACCATCTTCTTTATCCCATTTGGCATTTTTAACCCCTAAATTTTCAGCAGGTACAAATTCAGTATTAAACATATACCCATATTTTTCTTTTGCTTCCTTGTTAGCAATAAAAATTTCTTTTAGGTAGCCGTTTACAAACTTTTTATAATGGTCATTGTTTCCTACAATATATCCTTGACTTTCAGCGGCCTCAGCCATACCATTAATTCCAATGGTTAAAAACTGTTTGTCTAAAGAAATATATCCTGCTTGGTATACAGGCAATAAACCAGCTGCTTTATATTCTTCAATTAAGGTTCTATAAGCAACTTGGTATTTGTGTATTTTTTGAACCTCCTCAACTATGTTCGCTCTTTTTTGAACCAAACGGTTCATGTTTAATGTGATTACATTTATAGATCCTGTTGCAACACCTCCAGCACCTAAAGAATAGCTAAAGGTATTGTCGCTAATTTCACTTCTTAATCTACAGCAAGACGCTAAACTATCTGCATTTTCGGATTGGTATATAAAAAAGGAGTTACCTTCAGAAAGCTCCTTTGCGCACATTTCTGTAAATGATGTGTCAACAGGGGTTCCATCTTTTATAAGCATTGCTGCCGTAACAACTGGGAATGTTAAAATAGCTTTGGTACGCTCTTGGTTAAACCACTTCATGAAAAATTCTTGTAATTTTTTTACACTTTCCCATTTAGGTTTCTTCATATCAGGGAAAACAAAATCACTAAACATACTATTAAAATAAGCTTCGTCGTACAATGAAATGTTCCAAAATACGGATTGATATCCTCTAGCAGCTGCAGGTTGATTTACAGCATAAACTACATGTTGTAAATGATTGGCAATTATATCAGTATTCGTTTCTAAATAATCTTTACCATAATCTCTAGCAGCAAAATGATCAAAATACATTAAAAATTCTACGGTTGCTAAAGCACCTGCAAATTGTGAACTAATAGCAAAAACTAAATTCACAAACTCTCCACAAAAACTTTCTAAATGTTGAGGGGCTAAACTTTCTCCACCAAGCTTTGTTAGACCATCAAATAAAAATGGATACATACTTATCGATACACAATAAGGTTTTAGCGAAGTCTCATCATGGACATAAATTTCATGTTCCTCAATTTGACGAATGTATTCTTGTGCTGTTTCCTCTCCAAATAACTCAACAATTTTTCTCCTTATTAAAGCACGATTTACTTGTATATTGATGTCTTTGTTTAATTCAGCTTCCATGGTAGCAATGTTTTTGGAAGTCACATTGGCATTTGCATCTACTTTAGATCCATCGGCAGCATTAGATGAATTAATATAACGGTCTATAAAGTTAATTTTTTGATCTACTTGTTTGTCACTTAGTCGTATCATGAGGCTTTAGTTTTTAGAAAATAAATAATTAAGTTTTTGGTTTGTTTTTAGATTTTTGAAAATTTGATTGGTGTTTTTAGAGTGAAGTCCACCTAGTTTAGAGATCCATTTACCTGTTTTTAGAAAAGTTAGTTGTTGTTTTATTTCGGATGAAACATCTTCTTCTCCTGTATATAAACAGGTTTTGTAATTTTTGTTAATGGCAATTTTTAAGAGCTGTATTAATTCCTTTTCATGCCATTCTCCTCCCATAAAAAGAACACAGGATGCATAGTCTTTGTATTTATCAAGTAAGTCATCAAACAGTTGTTCCGTTAAAATTGCTCCATTTCCTTCCTTCCAAAGAAAAGGAGAATGGCAACCTTCGCATTGAAGTTTGCATCCACAAATAGAAAAACTAAGGCTTATTTCTCCTGGAACTTCTTGTAAGACTACTTGAAAATCGTGATAAAACATAGAGGTAGAACTATAATAAAAGACTATTTAGTGTTTTTATAAAAATATCAATTAATCTAATTCGTTAGAATTTGATTTTTAATAGTTATTAAGAATTTTATCAACAGAAGACTAAATAATCTTTTTTAAGTACTAGATGTCAGATATTTAGATAATTATAATATTTATATGATAAATATCATATGAAAACCTGTGTTTTATCATGTTCTTTACTAGCGTAAAAATAAAAGGAAAATTATGCCTATTAAAAGCTATTTAGCCCATCCTCATCAAGGAAAAAAAAATGAATTAATGAATGAATTGACTTCAATTACCCACTGTGAAGTAATTCCAGCAGAAAATAAAGACTTGTTGATTTTGATTACAGATACGAATTGTAAGGAAGAAGAAGAGGATTTAAAAAATAAATTAGATGCTATTTCAAGTATCAAATTGTTGGCAATGGTTTCAGGTTTTAATACATCAAAAAAATAATTAGCTTATGTATACTTCAACTTTATCGAACAGAAGAAGTTTTATAAAAAAAATGGCAGTATTGTCGGCAATGACAGCTGCTGCTACCATGTTCCCAGGAATACTTTTTGCTGAAGAGCAAGAAAGAGGATTGCCAAAAGGAGGTAATTTAGATTGGAAAAAAGCACCATGTCGCTTTTGCGGTGTAGGATGTGGAGTTCTAGTGGGGGTAGAAGACGGAAAGGCGGTTGCTGTAAAAGGCGATCCAAAATCTCCAGTAAATAAAGGCCTTTGTTGTGTAAAAGGATACCATTCTGTGATGTCTATGTATGGAAAAGATCGTTTAACACAACCTTTGGTAAAGAAAAATGGGAAGTATGAAAAAACAACCATGAAAGAGGCATTAGATTTAATTGCTTCTAAAATGACAGAGACAATTAAAGATCATGGAAAAGATGCTGTCTCTATATATGGGTCTGGCCAGTGGACGATCCCTGATGGGTATGTTGCTTCTAAGTTGTTTAAAGGTTGTATAGGAACTAATAACGTAGAGGCTAATGCACGTTTGTGTATGGCTAGTGCGGTAACTGGTTTTATAACTTCTTTTGGTTCTGATGAACCAATGGGCTGTTATGAAGATATTGATCACGCAGATGTATTTGTCCTTTGGGGGAATAACATGGCAGAAATGCACCCTGTATTATTTTCAAGATTGTTAGATCAACGTTTAAAAAGAGGAGTTAAAATTATTGATTTTGCTACCCGTACTACCAGAACTAGTATGGCAGCAGATAAATCAATTTTATTTAAGCCTCAAACAGATTTGGCTGTTGCCAATGCAATTTGTTATGAAATAATAAATAATGGTTGGGTAAATAAAGATTTTGTTGAGAGTCATTGTAATTTCAGCAAAGGCTCTACAAATATGGGGTATGGATTGGAAGATAAATACAAATTTAAAGACAAACCAGAAAAAATAAATTTTGAAGAATACAAGACTTTCTTAGAAGACTATTCTCCTGAAAAAGTAGAACAGGTGTCGGGTGTTTCTGCAAAAGACATAAAATACATGGCTGCTTATTATGGAGATCCAAATAAAAAAGTGATGTCTTTATGGTGTATGGGAATGAATCAACATACTCGTGGAACATGGATTAATAACTTGGTATACAACATTCATTTATTAACAGGAAAAATTTCTACACCTGGAAATAGTCCATTCTCATTAACAGGACAGCCAAGTGCTTGTGGTACAGTAAGAGAAGTAGGGACTTTAACACATAAATTACCTCATGGAGTTGTCATGAATGCGGAACATAGAGCACATGCAGCAAAAATTTGGGATGTTCCTGTAGAAAACATTGATCCTAAGCCAACCTATCATACGGTTGAAATGTTCAGAGCTTTAGATAGGGGAGATATAAAATTCATGTGGATTCAAGTAACGAATCCTATGGTGACTATGCCTAAGTTGAAACGTTATAGAGATGCTACTAAAAAAGAAGGGCGCTTTATTGTTGTTTCTGATATTTATCCTACTCCAACAACAGATATAGCAGATGTAATTTTACCTTCAGCTATGTGGGTAGAGCGTGAAGGGATGTATGGGAATTCTGAACGTAGAACCCAGTATTTTGAGCAAATGGTTCAGCCTCCAGGAGAAGCAATGAGTGATACTTGGCAGTTGATTGAAGTTGCTAAAAGAATGGGGTTTGAAAAACAATTCTACTACAAAGAAGAAACACATATTGAAGAAATATATAACGAATATAGATTGCATCATGAAGGGAAGAAGCATGCTATGGCACCTTTGGAAGTATTAAAAACACAACCAGGAGCGCAATGGCCATATGTTGAAGGAAAATCTACGCAATGGCGTTTTAATTCTGAATATGACCCTGCCTGTACTAATGGTGAAAAATTCCATTTCTATGGAAAACCTGATGGAAAAGCAGTAATATGGCAACGTCCGTATGAGCCAGCTCCAGAAGAACCAGATAACGAATACGATTTTTGGTTATGTACAGGTCGTGTAATTGAGCACTGGCATACGGGATCAATGACTAGAAGAATTCCTGTATTGCACAAAGCAATGCCTCATGCCTATGTTGAATTGCATCCAGAAGATGCAAAGCGTATGCAAATAAGAACGGGAGATACTGTGAAATTAACAACAAGGAGAGGAACTATGAATTTTCCTGCTTCTGTTAATGAAAGAGGAGTTCCAGTAAAAGGTCAGGTATTTGTTCCATTTTTTGATGAAAATTTATTAATTAATGATTTGACTTTGGATGCTTTTTGTCCGATTTCTAAACAGCCAGATTATAAAAAATGTGCCGTTAAGGTAGAAAAAGCATAAATATGAAAAGATTAGGAATCATATCACTATTTGTTTTTTTGGTTGTTGGCTTCGTTTTCGTTTGGAATCGTAGTTATGAATCTGGACTAGAAGATGCCTATGTACCTTTAGAAAAACAGAGTAAGACAATAGAAATAGCTTCAGAAAAAGGAGTGTTTGAGCGTTCAAAATTTGCTTTGGATTATGCAAATATGCCAGTTGATGAGAATCATCAAAGAAGTTTAAAAACCTATTACGATAATAGAGCTTACCATGGTGCACCGCCAAGTATTCCTCATGATGTTGTAGATGAAAGAAGCATGGGGGGAGCTAGTTGTTTGAAGTGTCATGAAAATGGAGGTTTTGTTGCAAAATGGAAAGCATATACTCCAGTAACTCCGCATCCTGAAAAGGTAAATTGTCGTCAGTGTCATGTTCCAGAGCATACCAATAAGTTGTTTAAAGGAACAAATTTTAAAAAAGTAAAGGCACCAGCTGTTGGAGTTAATAAGGCTTTAACTTCAAGTCCGCCAGTAATTCCACATCAAATACAATTGCGAGAAAACTGTTTGGCTTGCCATGCCGGTCCTAGTGCCCCAAAAGAAATTAGAGTTTCGCATCCTGAACGTATAAATTGTCGTCAATGTCATGCTTTGAATAATAAAGAAGTTACGGATATTGGAATTTTTATAAGAAAATAAGATATGAGAATAGTTAAGATACATCGTATTTTGGATAGAATAACCGCTATTCGTTTAAAGTATAAAGAAACCAAAAGAAGAAGTGATATGATGAAGGTTAGAAAAGCCTTACATAAACAGTATCGTAATAGTAGGCTTAGCCTCATTTGTTTACTATTGATGGCTA
This sequence comes from Bacteroidota bacterium, assembly GCA_042584125.1. Lineage (GTDB taxonomy): Bacteria > Bacteroidota > Bacteroidia > Flavobacteriales > Flavobacteriaceae > Flavicella. Next base: position 128,343 of record JBHOTE010000001.1, on the reverse strand, counting down.
CATTTGCGGTTTCTTGTAAGCATCATGAAGAAGAGTACCATAGTATTTCCGATAAAATTGAGGCAAAAAGTAAGGAATATAAAGAAATAGCTACGAGTTCTGAATTGTTTATTCAAGATTTAAATACAATAAAAATAGCAGAAGGGGGACATACTTTTTTGATTCCAGAAAGAAAAGGACAGATCAAATCTTATGCTTGTAGCGAGTGTCATACAAAACCTCTTGCTCAGTTAAAAGGTATTTCGACAGGCTCAGCACACATAAAGAAAGCACATTGGAACTTGACATTGAAGCATGCTGATGAGCATACTATGAATTGTGCAACTTGTCATAACGGCAATGACATGAACAATTTAAAAAGCTTGACAGGAGCTAAGATAGATTTTAATAACAGTTACAATTTGTGTAAACAATGTCACACCAAACAATTTGAAGATTGGAAAGGTGGAGCGCATGGAAAACGATTAGAAAGTTGGGCTAATCCAAGAGTTTCTATGACTTGTGTGAATTGTCACAATCCGCATAAGCCAAGTTTTGAAAAAAGATGGCCGGCAAAGTTCAATACACAAAAAGTAAAAGAACGTGAATAATACAATACGTATTAATAGAAGAAAATTTTAGGTATGGGTACTCATAAAAAAAAGTGGTTTTCATTAAATCTTACCAATAAAAAGGAAAGCAGTTCTTGTGGATGTGGCAGTAATTCTAGTGGATGTGGTTCGCATAAGATAGCTGAAGAGTCAAAAGAAAATGATGGTTTTGATCAGGTTTTAAACGCATCAATGGACAGAAGGAATGCTTTTAAACAATTAACCGCAAGTTTGTTGGTTGGAGCTGGAGCGGTTTCTACTGCTTGTAGCGTAACAGGTGACGAAAAATCGAAAGAAAAAGCACAAATAGATTGGGAAGAGCAATTCAAAGGAAATTATAAGTTAATGACCGATGAGGAGAAAAATGCAACAGTAGATAGACTTGTTCGTAGGCATCAATTAAAGACAGGTGATCAATTAAATATTTCTTCTGAAACAGCTGAAGAAAATGTTTTGTTTGGGTATGCTTTTAATATTTCTAAATGTCAAGGTTACATGGATTGTGTAAGTGCTTGTGTGGAAGAAAATAATCAAGACAGGAATTCACAAATGGAATACATACGTATTCATGAAATGAAAGATGGTAAAGGTTTTAATTTTAATGAAGCTGATGACAATTTTTATCATGAGGTACCTGCTGATGGTCATTTTTATATGGGAACGCAGTGTTTTCATTGCGATAACCCTCCATGTGTAGAGGTTTGTCCTGTACAGGCTACTTGGAAAGAGCCAGACGGAATTGTGGTTGTTGATTATGATTGGTGTGTTGGATGTAGGTACTGTATGGCAGCTTGTCCGTATGATGGTAGAAGGTTTAACTGGAGTAAGCCAGAGATTCCTGCTGAAGAAGTAAATAAAAATCAGCACTACCTAGGAAATAGATTGCGGAAGAAAGGGGTAATGGAAAAATGTACTTTCTGTATCCAGCGTTCTAGAACAGGTAAAAATCCTGCTTGTGTTGAAGCTTGTCCAACAGGTGCAAGAATATTTGGAAACTTATTGGATCCAGACAGTACGATTAGATGGGTTTTAGAAAATAAGAAAGTTTTCCGTTTGAAAGAAGATTTAGGTACGGAACCTAAGTTTTGGTATTTCATGGATTAGGCTTCCACAGGCTAAGCCTAAGGAATTTAGCCTTGAAAAGCTCAATCTGAAGAATTGAAGTTGTGTGAAGGATTGAAGTGACATCCTTTTTTCTTTTCGATTGTTGAAGCGGCGAAATAGGAAAAAGATATAACGGAAAGCCTGACCTGAAAGGGCACACCAAAATAGGAAAGATAAATAAAGTCGATAAAAAATTAAGTAATGGGAAGAATAACCGTTTTTAAAAGTCTTGTAAAAGACAGTTTGGATACAATTACACATGGTACTAAAAAGTATCATTTATGGATGGCATTTTTGACAGCGGTAATGCTAGGGGGAATGTATTGTTATTCTATTCAGTTAGATGAGGGATTGAGTGTTACCGGAATGACGGATAGGGTAAGTTGGGGGTTGTATATTTCTAATTTTACATTTTTAGTAGGTGTGGCTGCTGCCGCGGTAATGCTAGTAATGCCAACCTATGTATTAAAAGATGTTGACTTTAAACAAGCTGTGTTAATAGGTGAAGGAATAGCTGTATCTGCCTTATTAATGTGTTTGGCGTTTGTTATTGCTGATATGGGAGGACCATCCGTTTTATGGCATATGATTCCTGGTATAGGTGTTTTTAATTTTCCTAATTCTATGTTAACTTGGGATGTTTTGGTTTTGAATGGTTATTTATTTATCAATATTAGTATTCCTTTTTATATTTTGTTTCGTCATTATCAAAACAAAGAAGCTTTGGCAAAAGTATATGTTCCAGGAGCTTTTTTATCTGTTTTTTGGGCGGTAGGAATACATATGGTTACTGCTTTTTTATATCAAGGATTGCAGGCAAGACCTTTTTGGAATAATGCTTTGTTAGGACCTCGGTTTTTGGCTAGTGCTTTTGCGGCAGGACCAGCTTTGATAATTTTGGTATTAGCTATTATTAGATCTCATACACGGTTTTTAATTCAAGATAAAACAATTAAAAAAATCGCATTAGTGGTAACGGTTGCGGCTCAAATAAATTTAATAATGTTGGTCTCGGAACTCTTTAAAGAGTTTTATGCGCCAACACATCATAGTGAAAGTGCGTATTATTTATTCTTTGGGTTGCATGGAAAAGATGCTTTGTTGCCTTGGATATGGACCGCAATTCCTTTAAACGTATTAGCTACTGTGGTTTTAACTTTTCATAAGTTACGTAATAATTTAACGGTACTTTACACTTGTTGTTTTATTTTATTCGTTGCAATATGGATAGAAAAAGGTTTTGGTTTAATTGTACCAGGTTTTATACCAGGTCCTTATGGTAAAATAGTTGAGTACCTTCCTTCAGGTATAGAGATTGGTGTTACTTTGGGTATCTGGGCAATGGGTGCTTTTATATTTACAATTTTGGCTAGAACTGCAATAGGTGTTGAAACAGGTGTCCTTAGGTTTAAAAAATAGCTATTTACAGTGGTAAACATTTAACATATGTTAATAAAATATTTTTTTATTTTATTTGCTAACTGTATAAGTTAGAGTATATTTGCAAAAAAAAATGCATATATGATTTCCTATAACGAATATTTTGGAGCTCAAGTAAAGTCTTTAGGCTATACATCTACTATTGGAAAATCCACTATTGGAGTCATGGAAGAAGGTGAATATGAATTTGGTACTTCTGCTCATGAAAAAATGATTGTTATTGAAGGAGAATTAATTGCTCAATTACCAGGTTCTTCGGAATGGGTTTCATACAAATCAGGAACATTTTTTGAAGTAGATGCAAATACTTCTTTTAAAGTTAAATCAATAGGACAGACTTCTTATTTGTGTCAATACAAATAATACGATACAATTTTACGTAAATCTTAGGGGTAGGATTTATTTATTACTCGGACTGACATGTATTTGTAAGTCCGAGTTTTTTTGTTTTATCTTTTTAAGATAATATTTTTAGACTTATTTAATTTAGACTAAAAATTCATGGACAATTGAATTCGTTTTCTAGCAATATCAACTTCTTCTACTTTAACTTTTACATGTTGGTTTAAGTGTACAACATCGTTTACATTTCCTACATAACTATTACTTAGTTTGGAGATATGAACTAAGCCACTTTCTTTTATTCCTATGGCGACAAAGCAACCAAAATTAGTTATGTTGTTGACAATACCCGGTAGTATTTGACCTACTTTTAAATCGTTAATAGTTTTAATATTTGGATTGAACTCGAAATTTTTTAATGGTTTTCGTGGGTCTAATCCTGGTTTTTCTAATTCTTTTAGGATGTCTTTTAGAGTAGGAATTCCAATAGTATCTGTTACAAAATTGTTTAGATCAATAGTTTTTAATAATTCTTTGTTTCCTATTAAATTTTCAATTTCAACAGATTTGTTTTTTGCTATTTTCCTTACAACTCCATAACTTTCGGGGTGTACAGCAGAATTATCTAGAGGGTTTTTTGCATTCTTAATTCTTAAAAATGCAACTGCCTGCTCATAAGCTTTGGCTCCGAGACGAGGTACATTTTTTAATTCTTGACGTTTTGTAAAAGCTCCATTTTCACTTCTATAGTTTACAATATTTTCGGCAAGCTTTGGTCCGATACCAGAAACATAACTTAACAGCGAACTGCTTGCTGTATTTAAATTTACACCTACAAAGTTTACACAACTCTGTACTACATTGTCTAGTTCTTGTTTAAGTTTTGTTTGGTCAACATCATGCTGGTATTGTCCAACTCCAATAGATTTGGCTTCAATTTTAACGAGTTCAGCTAATGGGTCAGCTAACCTTCTTCCTATGGAAACAGATCCTCTTACGGTAACGTCGTAATTAGGAAACTCATCTCTTGCTATTTTTGAGGCAGAATAAATGGATGCTCCGGCTTCATTAACAATATAGACTTGCATGTCTTTATTAAAATGAATTTTTTTGATCATTGCTTCTGTTTCTCTTGATGCAGTACCATTTCCAATAGCAATTGCATCAATTTTATAAGCATTTACTGCGGTACTTATTTTACCGATAGCCTCTTTTTCTTTGTGTAGATATACGGTATCGTTATGTTTTAAGTTTCCTTGAGAATCTAAACAAACTAATTTACAGCCCGTTCGAAAGCCAGGGTCTAAAGCCAAAATATTTTTTTCTCCTAAAGGAGCTTGTAGTAGTAATTGTTTTAAGTTTTTAGCAAATACTTGAATAGCATTCAAATCTGCTTTTTCTTTGTATTTAGTCAGGGTTTCATTTGCAATTGCAGGAGCAAGTAGTCTTTTGTATGCATCTTCAACGGCTAATTTTATTTGTTCCGTACATTCATTGTTAGAACGCATGATTTTAGCGCTTATTTTTGAAAGAGCAAGATCTTTGTCAATTTCTATTTTAACACGGACAATGCCTTCTTTTTCAGCTCTTAGTAACGCTAATAGACGGTGTGATGGGCAGCGATATATAGATTCTGACCAATCAAAATAATCTCTAAATTTTTGGGCTTTGTCTGTGTTAGATTGATCCGTAGTTGAAGTAATTTTTGATTTAATGACTTTTGAACTGATGATTGCATTTCTTGAAAAATCATTTCTTAAAGAATTTCGAATATCGATTCTTTCGTTTATCCATTCTGCAATTATGAATCTAGCCCCTTCTAGTGCTTCTTCTGGAGTGTTAATACTTTCGTTTAAAAATCTTTGGCTTATGTATTCTAAGTCTTTGGCATTTTGTGCCATAATTATTTTAGCTAATTCTTCCAAGCCCTGTTCTCTAGCAGTATCTGCTTTTGTTTTTCTTTTCTTTTTAAAAGGAAGATATAGGTCTTCTAATTCTATTAGATCTAGGCTGTTGTTTATTTTACTTTCAATAGTACTATTCAGTAATCCTTGTTCACTAATGGCTTTAAGAATTGCTTTTTTTCTCTTTTCTACGTCTTCAAAAGTTTTTTTATGTGCAACAATTTTTTCTAGTTGTACTTCATCTAAGTTTCCTGTTCTTTCTTTACGGTAACGTGCAATAAAAGGAATGGTACAGTCCTCGTCTAGCAGGTTTAAAGTGTTTATGATACTAATATCACGGATGTCCGTTTTGGAAATAAGATAGTCGAGTAATTGCATTGTTTTATAAAAGAGATTATACCAATTTGATTTTAAATAGTTGGTCAAATTGGTATAACAAAAATAACCTTTTCCTTAAGCTTTTGAAATTTTGAAGACAAAAACCTATTGTATAATGTTTCATAGATTTTTCTATGGATAATTTTTTATGCTTACTTGTAGTTAGGTTTTATAATATTCTTTGAGTTAGTAGAAAGGTTTATTTCTTTATTAAAATGGAGTATATATTAGTCTTTGCTAAATATTCATAGCGTGAGTTTTAAGAATTGAAAGTAAAAAAAAGCCCGATACTTAGAAGTATCGGGCTTATATTTAGCTTGAAGGAGTCTATTAAATAATAGAAGCTTTCAAGAACTCTCTGTTCATTCTTGCAATATTTTCTAATGAAATTCCTTTAGGACATTCTACTTCACAGGCACCTGTATTTGTACAGTTACCAAATCCTTCAGCATCCATTTGAGCAACCATATTTCTAACACGATCAGCTGCTTCAACTTGCCCTTGTGGTAATAATGCATATTGAGATACTTTTGCACCAACAAATAACATTGCAGAAGAGTTTTTACAAGTAGCAACACAAGCACCACATCCAATACATGCAGCAGCATCCATGGCTTTGTCAGCATCAACTTTAGAAATAGGAATAGAGTTAGCATCTTGCGTGTTTCCTGAAGTGTTTACAGAAATGTAACCACCCGATTGTTGAATTCTTTCAAAAGAAGTACGGTCTACAACTAAATCTTTAATTACAGGGAAGGCAGCAGCTCTAAAAGGTTCAATATAAATAGTGTCACCATCTTTAAAAGAACGCATGTGTAACTGACAAGTTGTAATTCCTCTATCAGGACCATGAGCTTCACCATTAATGTACATAGAACACATACCGCAAATACCTTCACGACAGTCATGATCAAATGCAACAGGCTCGTCACCTTTATTAATTAATTGTTCGTTCAATACATCCATCATTTCTAAAAACGACATATGTTCTGAAATATCAGTTACTTTATAATCCACCAATTGACCTTTGTCATCAGCGTTTTTTTGTCTCCAGATTTTTAGTGTTAAATCCATAATGTGTTTTTATTTGTATGAACGTTGTTTTAATTCGATGTCTTTAAATTCTAATTCTTCTTTATGAAGTACGGCATCAGCAGGCTCTCCTTTGTACTCCCATGCAGAAACGTAAGCAAAATCCTTGTCGTTACGTTTTGCTTCTCCTTTTTGCTCTCCGTCTAATTCAACAGATTCTTCTCTAAAGTGTCCTCCACAAGATTCGTTTCTGTTTAAGGCATCTTTTGCGAATAGTTCACCTAATTCTAAGAAGTCACCAACTCTAACAGCCTTTTCTAATTCAGTGTTCATTTCATTAGCAGCTCCAGGAACATTTACATTTTTCCAGAAGTCTTCACGTAAAGCTTTGATCTCAGCCATGGCTTCTTTCAATCCTTTTTCGTTTCGAGACATACCTACTTTGTCCCACATGATTTTTCCTAGTTTTTTATGGTAGTAATCTACAGAATGTGTTCCTTTATTATTGATAAAGAAATTTATTGTATCAGTAACAGATTTTTCTGCTTCATCAAATTCTGGAGAATCCGTTGGAATTTTTCCTGTTCGAATATCATCAGATAAATAATCACCAATTGTATAAGGTAATACAAAATATCCATCAGCTAAACCTTGCATTAATGCAGAGGCACCTAATCTATTTGCACCATGGTCAGAGAAGTTTGCTTCTCCAATACAGTAACATCCCGGAATCGTTGTCATTAAGTTATAATCAACCCAAACACCACCCATTGTATAGTGTGTTGCAGGATAAATCATCATTGGAGTTTTGTATGGGTTTTCATCTACGATTTTCTCATACATTTGGAATAAATTACCATATTTTGCTTCTACTACGGCTTGTCCTAAGTCGTATATTTGAGCAGCAGATGCATTTTCGATTCCTTTAATTTTTGCTTGTTCTTTACCGTAACGGTCAATAGCAGCAGCAAAGTCTAAGTATACAGCTTCTCCTGTTGCGTTTACACCGTAACCAGCATCGCAACGCTCTTTTGCCGCTCTAGAGGCAACGTCACGTGGTACTAAGTTACCAAAAGCAGGATATCTTCTTTCTAAGTAATAATCTCTATCAGCTTCAGCAATTTGCGTTGGCTTTAATTTTCCTTGTTGAATTGCTTTCGCGTCTTCTATTTTTGCAGGTACCCAAATACGACCATCATTACGCAATGATTCTGACATCAAAGTTAATTTCGATTGGTAGTCTCCAGACCTTGGAATACAAGTTGGGTGAATTTGTGTATAACATGGGTTTGCAAAGAAAGCACCTTTTTTGTGTATTTTCCATCCAGCAGTTACATTTGACCCCATTGCGTTGGTAGATAAGAAATATACATTTCCATAACCTCCAGAAGCAATAACTACTGCATGTGCAGAATGACGTTGAATTTCACCAGTAATCATGTTACGAGCTATAATTCCTCTTGCTTTTCCGTCTACTAATACTACATCAAGCATTTCATGACGGTTGTACATTTCAATTTTACCACGAGCTATCTGACGGTTCATTGCAGAATAAGCACCTAATAATAATTGTTGTCCCGTTTGTCCTTTTGCATAGAAAGTACGAGATACCAATACACCACCAAATGAACGGTTGTCTAATAGTCCACCATAGTCACGTGCAAAAGGAACTCCTTGCGCAACACATTGGTCTATAATATTTCCTGAAACTTCTGCTAAACGATGCACGTTTGCTTCACGTGAACGGTAGTCACCCCCTTTTACGGTATCATAAAATAATCTGTAATTGGAGTCACCATCACCTTGGTAATTTTTTGCAGCGTTGATACCTCCTTGTGCCGCAATAGAGTGTGCTCTACGTGGAGAATCTTGGTAAGCAAATGCTTTTACGTTATATCCTAACTCAGCTAAAGAAGCGGCAGCGGAACCACCAGCTAAACCTGTACCAACAACAATAACATCAATATTACGTTTATTTGCAGGGTTTACTAAGTTAATTTTATCTTTATAAGTTGTCCATTTATCTTTAATTGGACCTTCTGGTATTCTTGAATTTAAAGTCGTCATGTCTACTTAAGATTAATGGTTTAAGAAATGAAATACAGCTACTAATATAAAACCAGCTGGAATAATGATTGAATAAATCTTACCTGCAGCTTTTACTGTGCTTGTGTATTTATTGTTGAATCCCATAGATTGAAATGCCGATTGAAAACCGTGAGCTAGATGCAATCCTAAAAGTACAAATGCAATAACATAGGCGGCTACTCTCCACACAGGGATAAATTTATGTTGTAATTCTCCAAAGTATCTTGTTGGGTCTTCAGGAAGTACCTCAATGTATTTGTGGTTTATTTCTGGAAGCCAAAAATCGATAAAATGCAATAAAACAAACGCTAAAATAGCTAAGCCACTATAAATCATGTTTCTTGATGTCCAAGTTGAGTTAGCAGCACCGTTGTCTTTAGCATATTTTATAGCTGTTGCTTTTTTGTTTTTTAACTCTAAAATGAATCCCATCACAAAATGAAATACCACTCCGAAAATTAATACAGGCTGCAAAGCAAATTGTACCAATGGATTGGTTCCCATAAAATGAGATAAATCGTTAAAAACAGTTTCACTAAAAATAGAGGTAATGTTTACCGCTAAATGAATAATTAAGAAAAAGATAAGGAAAAGTGCTGACAGTGCCATGGCTACTTTTCTCGCAATTGATGAAGATATAAATCCGCTCATTAGTTTTAAAAATTTTAGAATCTCACAAATGTACTACTTGAATTTTCTTTCAAGAAAAAAAAACTTGTTTTTTTGCTTATTTAGAATGGTTTTAAAAAGCTTTTTTTAGATGATTTGCAATGATTTGTTGTAGGTTAGTGATATGGCCAAATTATTGGTATTAATACGATACTAACGATAAAGAAGATTAGTAATAAAACAGATCCACTCTTTAAATAATCTGTAAATTTATAATTACCTGCGTTCATTACCATGGTATTTGTTGGTGTACCAAATGGTGTTAAAAAGGCAGTAGATGCACTTACGGCTAATGCCATCATAAAAGGTAATGGTGAATATCCTAACTGTAAGGATGCAGCCAATACTATTGGTGCCATTAAAATTGCCGTAGCTGTATTACTCATCACTTGGCTTAAGAAAGATGTAATTAAGAAAATACCTGCTAAGAAATAAGTTGGGTGCATATCGCCAAGTACCAATATCATAGAATCTGCAATGTATTTTGCACCACCTGTTTTATTAAGGGCTATTCCCATAGGTATCATACCTGCCATGATAATAATTACGTTCCAGTTAATAGCTCTGTACGATTGGTTCATGTTGATGCATTTTCCTGCAATCATAATAAATGCTGTTAGCATTACTGTTATAGAAGAAGAAAAAGGACCCCAGATAAACATAGCTACCATAAACACCATGGCTGCGATAGAAATCACTCCTTTTTTTGTTATTTTTCCTACTTCTTTTGCCAGTTCTTCAGGAGATCCAATAATTAAGAAATCTCTACTTTCTTCTTGAATTGCTTGAATATCTTCCCATTTTGCTCTTACCAATAAAGAATCACCTTCAATTAAGTCAAACTCTCTACCTCTAATTCTTTTGTTGTGTCTATTCAATGCCATTACTTGAACATTGTATTTCTCACCAAATCTACCTGTATTAATGTGTCTTCCTTTGTAACTTGATTTAGGAGCTACAATCATTTCACAAATTCCAACCTCATCAGAAAGTACATTTTGCTTTACAAATTCACCATCAACTTCATCTAATTTTGTAGCAGCAACGTTGTATTTGTCAATAAATCTGTTTATTCTATTTTCACTACAGTTTACAATCAACTCATCCTCTGCATGAAATTCTCTTTCTAAATCAGGGAATTCATTTAGATCAGCTTTTTTAATTCCTACTTTTTTAAGAATTGTAGTTGTTTTGGTTTCATGAGGAATTATTTTAATGATATTTACTCCCATTGATGATCCCAATTTCATTTGTTTGATAGTTTTGCCTATCGCAGTTGAGTTAGGTCTAATTCTTACTTTCCAAAAACCTTCAAATATTTGGTAAGAGTCTTCTATATTTTGAATTGATTCATCAATGTCTTCCAGTCTTCTAGATTCATTGCTCGGAAGCATTTTTGTACCAAAATATCTCATGTATATAACTGTCAGTACTAATAACGGAACACCGATTAAAGAAAATTCGAAGAATCCAAATTCAGGGATTCCTGCGTCAATCATTGCTTGATTGGTAACAATATTTGTTGGTGTACCCGTTAAAGTTAGCAGCCCACCGGTTGCTGCTGCAAAAGATAGTGGGATTAGCATTTTTGATGCGGGTGTTTTTAATCTCCATGCTGCCGCAATTATTACAGGCATTAAAGAGGCAACCGTACCTGTGTTACTCATAAAAGCTGAAAGTATTGCAGCTCCAATAACGATTAATACAAGTAGTTTGTTTGAATTGTTTTTTGATAGAACAATAATTTTATTCCCTAGCCAGGCTGTTAATCCAGCTCTACTCATTGCTTCTCCTACAATGAAAAGCCCTGCAATTAAAATAATACTGGTGTTGCTAAACCCCGAAAAAGTTTCTTTAACAGTTAGTATTCCTGACATGCTCAGCGCCATCATACTTGTAAGAGCCACGATATCTGGCCTAATTTTTCCTGAAACGAACAGGAGAATTGTAATTGCTAAAATAATAAATGTAATAGTCATAATAATTGCTTGTTTTGATGACGCAAAAATACGATTTACTTGCGTAGTGCTTACATGATATTTGTCATTATTTGCTTTTGTAACCTTAGGGTTTGTCTATATTTCCAATTGCAAAGCCCTGTGTTGTATGAACGAATACGTTTTAGTAGAATTAGAGCTTAAAGCGACACATTTTTTGTTATAATTTTGAAGGGATAAGACATTTGCTGTTTTTCCAAGTTTTTCCAAGCTTATTAGTTGGAATTACTTGGTTTTTGCAATCGAGATAGTTTCCGTTTTTATCTTTATTTAGAATCTTAAAAGATCCTTTTTTAATTTCGGATACGAGAAGAGTAATTATCTTTTTCTTATTTGCTTTTTTATATTTTTTGAATAGAAGGAGTGCTTTTTTGTTGTTTTCTAAATCCATTTTCGAAGAAGCTTCATCAGGAATTTCTCCATGTTCTAGTTTTGATTTTTTAAATTGATAATAGTTTCCTTTTTCATGTGCTTTTCCAAGGGTTTTGGCCGAGCGTCTGCCGATGTTTTGAGCCAAACGAAACATCCAATATGCATGACGAAAAGCATCTACTTGTCCTCCGTTTTTGTCCTGGTCTAAAAGAATTGTGTTTTGAATGGAATCTACTGTTCTCTCTACTTCTAAAGATGTTTTATAGGCGCATTTTGCTTTGAAGATATGAAGAATAACCCAGCATTTTTCAGGTTTTGAGAGTTTAGAAAAACTCTTTTTTACTGATTGTGAATGGCTGAATTGAAGGCCTGTGGTGAGAAAAAGAAAGATGGAAATGTATTTTATCAAAGCTAAAATTAGTAACAAAGTTTATTAGGAGTTGCCATACAAATTGATACATTTGCTGTAGTAAAGATACTAAATGCTAAACTTAATTTTAAAATATTTTTCTTATGAAATACGAAGCTATACCTGCAACTCTTTTTATTAAAAATAGAACCAAGTTTGTGTCTCAAATGAAGCCAAACTCTATTGCTTTTTTTAATTCTAATGATATTTATCCAATAAGTGCAGACAGTGTACTTCCTTTTGCTCAACACCGAGATATTTTTTATTTAAGTGGAGTAGATCAGGAAGAAAGTGTTTTGTGTTTGTTTCCAGATGCTAAAAAGTCTGAATTCAAAGAAATTTTATTTGTTAGAGAGACGAATGAGCATATTGCAATTTGGGAAGGCGCAAAGTTGACCAAAGATGGGGCTACAAAAACGTCAGGAATAAAAACCGTAATGTGGCTAGATAAACTAGATGAGGTTTTGGAAGAGCTAATGGTAGATGTTGAAAATATTTATATTAATAAAAATGAACACTATAGGGCTAAGCTAGAAACAGAAACTCGTGAAGATCGATTTACAAGTATGTTAGCGGATAAATTTCCAACTCAAAATAGAGAAAGAAGCAATCCAATATTACAAAGAATTCGTTCTGTTAAAGAAGTTGAGGAAATTGCTTTAATTCAGAAAGCATGTGATATTACAGAAAAAGGATTTCGTAGGCTATTAGATTTTGTAAAACCAGGCGTTTGGGAATATGAAATAGAGGCAGAATTGATTCATGAGTTTATTAAAAATAGATCTAAGGGTTTTGCATATGCACCTATTATCGCTAGTGGTAACAATGCAAATGTGTTACATTATATGGAAAATAATCAGCAATGTAAATCTGGAGATTTAATATTGTTAGATACTGCTGCTGAATATGCAAATTACTCCAGTGATTTAACGAGAACTATTCCCGCTTCTGGTCGATTTACAGATCGTCAAAAAGCAGTTTATAATTCTGTAAATAAAATTAAAAAGGAAGCTACAAATATGCTGCTTCCTGGAGTTCTTTGGAAAGAATATCATATAGAAGTTGGTAAAATGATGACTTCTGAATTATTGTCGTTAGGGTTGTTAGATAAAGCAGCTATTCAAAATGAAGACCCAGAATGGCCAGCTTATAAGAAATATTTTATGCACGGAACTTCTCATCATATTGGGCTAGATACTCATGATTATGGAATTTTGACAGAACCAATGCAAGCTAATATGGTATTTACTGTAGAACCGGGTATTTATATTCCAGAAGAAGGTTTTGGAATTCGTTTGGAAGATGATGTGGTAATTCAGGAAAAAGGAGTTCCTTTTAATTTAATGGAAAATATACCTATTGAAGTAGAGGAAATCGAAGACTTGATGAATAGGTAATGGCGTATAAAAGTTATTTATAGCAACACTTAACAGCTAATCAATGTAAATTTGTCTTTCTATCTTAAAAACAAAAGTTCTGTTTTTTTATAAAATTTTATAGATGTCATTTAAAGACCTAGGTTTATCAGATGCTTTGTTAAAAGCAGTAGAAGAAAAAGGGTATAGCACTCCTTCTCCAATTCAAGAGAAAGCAATTCCTCATATTTTACAGGGAAAAGATATGCTAGCTTCTGCACAAACAGGAACTGGAAAAACAGCTGGGTTTACACTGCCTGTTTTACAAATTTTGTCTGAAACAAAACATCCAAAATATAGACCTCTACGTGCATTGGTTTTGACACCTACAAGAGAGTTGGCTGCTCAAGTTCATGAAAATGTTAGGGAGTATAGCAAGTATTTGGATATAAGATCTGCTGTAGTTTTTGGAGGGGTAAAGGCTTCTAGTCAAGTTAGAACACTAAGGCAAGGGGTTGATGTTTTAGTAGCAACTCCAGGAAGATTGTTAGATTTACATGACCAAAAGGCGGTTTCATTTAAAAGGGTAGCTGTTTTAATTTTAGATGAAGCGGATAGGATGTTGGACATGGGTTTTGTTAGAGATATCAACAAAATTATTAGTTTTATGCCATCAAAGCGTCAAAATTTGATGTTTTCAGCAACTTTTTCTAATGATATTAAAAAATTAGCAGCTGGAATTTTAAGGAATCCTGTTTCTGTTGCAGCCGCTCCACAAAATACTACTGCCGAAAGGGTTATACAAAAAGTGTATCGAGTAGATAAAGGCAAAAAAACCAATTTGGTTATTGGTTTGATAAAAGACGGTAATTGGAATCAAGTTTTAATGTTTACAAGAACAAAACACGGAGCTAATAAGTTAACTGAAAATTTGGTTAAGGCAGGCATAACAGCAGCTGCAATTCATGGAAATAAAAATCAAGGAGCAAGAACAAAGGCTTTGGCAAACTTTAAAAACAATTCTATTAGAGTTTTAGTGGCTACAGATATTGCTGCACGTGGTTTGGATATTCCATTATTACCACATGTTATCAACTTTGAACTTCCTAATGTGCCTGAAGATTATGTACATAGAATTGGTAGAACTGGTAGAGCCGGAGCTGTAGGAGAAGCTATTTCTTTAGTTTGTAGTGAAGAAACTGAATATCAGAAGGAAATTGAAAAACTGCTTAAAGAAAAATTAAAAACAGATATTATTGAAGGTTTTGAACCTACCGATACGGCTGCTCCTAAAAGAGCGGCTACACAAAGTAAAGAATCTTTCGGAAAGAAGAAAAAATCTTCTTCTCAAGGAAGTAAGCCTAAGCGAAAGTCCCGTTTTAAGGGAGGTAAGCCACAAAACACTTCTGGAAGAGGAAGAGCAGGTAGCTCTAAAAAGAAACGTTAGTTTTGTTTGAGCTAGCATAATACTTGATAGAATTGAATACTTTTATAAATTATAAAAACACTCAAATCCATTACAAGGATTTTGGAAAAGGAACAACGGTTGTTTTACTTCATGGTTTTTTAGAAAACATGAGTATGTGGAATAGTACTATTGATGTAATTTCAAAGCGAAATAGAGTTGTTTGTGTTGATTTGTTAGGACATGGTCTTTCCGAGAATCTGGGCTATGTGCATACTATGGAACAGATGGCAGAAGCTGTTCAGGCAGTATTGTCACATTTAAAAATAAGGAAGTATATATTAGTTGGACATTCTATGGGGGGGTATGTTTCTTTGGCTATGGCAGAAGATTATCCTGACAATGTAAAAGGTCTTTGCTTATTAAATTCTACTACAAGACCTGATACAACTGAAAAAAAAATGAATAGAGATAGAGCCATTGCCGTGGTAAAAGAAAATCATCGCTCTTTTATTAGAAGCTCTATTCCATTGTTGTTTCGTTCAAAAAATAGAAGGATTTTTAAAGAGCAAATTTCTGAGGTAAAAGAAGAGGCCTTGAAAACTTCTAAACAAGGAATAATTGCTGCTTTAGAGGGTATGAAAATAAGACAGGATAGAGAGGTCTTGTTGCATTTTGGTCCTTATCCAAAAATGATGATTATTGGAAAAAAGGATCCTGTTTTAGCTTTGGAGGATTTGTTAAGTCAGGTAGAAAATACAGAAACTCAATTAGTGCAATTGTCTGAAGGACACATGTCTCATATAGAAAATAAGGAAGAAATGTTGGACGGTTTAAAATGTTTTGTGAAAATTTGTTCTTAAGAAAACATTTTAATTTTTATCAACAAACAACCAAACGTCTTTAGCGACTTTCTTTTTAATTTGTGCTAAGTTTTTTACAGCTTCTTCTCTAGTAGTATAACTTTCAAAGGCAACTTGAGTTAAGCCCCATTTGTTAACTCCAATTATTTTTGCGTTAAAGCCCTTAGCCTTTAGTTGCTCAACTTTTCTAAAAGCATTCGCTTTTTCTCCAAAAGCACCTGCAATAAGGTGGTAATTTTTAGTAATTGTTTTTACAATGTCTAAGCTAATTTCAGGTAGTGGATCGCTAATAAAAAAAGTGGCTTCTTGAATTTTTTTGGTAACAATTTCTCTGTTTTCTGTTTCAATAGCTTCCATTTGATTTTGGTTTGCTTTCCAACCAAAAGTTCCTATTGTTAAAAATACGGCCACAGCGGCTGCGTATTTGAATAAATTAGTAGATTTTTTTTCTTTAATCGGTTGTAAAACAGCAGCTTTTTGTTTGTAAGCCTCTCTCTTAATCGCAGGAGAGTTATAAGAAGCTAAACCAAAAGAACTTGTTAAATAATTGGTTTCTTCAAACGGGCTGAAAAGAATATTTCCTTCTTTAGTTAAAGATAATTCTCCAATATTTATCAAACTTATAGGATTGTTCTCTAGTTGGTTTTTCCATGTATTTACAAGGATATTTATTTTTGAATTAGCTTGTTCAAATGAACAGTTTTCAACAGCAGCTATGTAATTTGCCAACAAACCATCATTAGAAGTTAACCGACTATTAAAACTTAGTTTTTTTGTTGGTGGGTAAAATGTATGTGTAAAATGATTGGCTTTTGAAGAAACTATATTTGACACAAAACCTCCAAAACCAGGTACGATAACACATTCGTATCTGTATAATAAATCACTGATGTACTTTGATAACTGCATAAACAAATATAAATAATTTCTGATTTTGTTTTAAAAGTGTGGTTTTATTTTATCAACAAATGTTTTGTAACTTGTATATCAAATTGTTATGAAATGAAAGAAGAAGAATTATTGTATGCTTTGGCACTTCAAAGAGCCAAAGGCATCGGAGATATCAATGCGAAAAAGTTAATTAAAGCCTGTGGTAGTGCAAAAAATGTGCTGAAAGAGAAAAAAAGTATCTTGCAAAAAATTGATGGAATTGGGTCATTTGCCTTACAAGATTTATTTAATTCTGAAAATTTAAAAGCTGCTGAATTAGAAATTAAGTTCATAAGTAGTCAGAATATCCTCCCTTTGTATTTTTTAGAACCAGCCTATCCTAAAAATTTAAAAAATTGTATTGATGCCCCAATTTTAATGTTTCAGGATGGTAATTTTGATTTAGAAAACAGAAAGATTATTAGTATTGTTGGGACTAGAAAAATGACAAGCTATGGACGTAATTTTTGTGAAAATTTACTATCAGAAATAAAAGAATACGATCCTGTAATTGTAAGTGGTTTTGCTTATGGGGTTGATATTTGCGCACACAAAGAAGCGGTAAAAAATAATTTATCCACTGTAGGCGTTTTTGCTCATGGATTTGAAGACTTGTATCCGAAAGCACATAAAAAGTATATGGCTCAAATGTATGAAAGAGGTGGTTTTTTAACCGAGTTTTGGCACAACGAATCGCCCTTAAGAGAGAATTTTTTAAAAAGAAATAGAATCGTTGCAGGTATATCCGAGGCAACTATTATAGTTGAGTCTGCCTTTAAAGGAGGTTCTTTGGTTACTGCTGATATTGCAAATTCTTATGGGAAAGAGGTTTTGGCAGTACCTGGAAGAACAACAGATTATTACAGCAAAGGTTGTAATGCATTGATACGTGACAATAAAGCAGCAATACTTAATTCTGCTGAAGATTTAATTCAGTTTTTAGCTTGGGAAAAAAATAAGGAAATGAAAATTATTCAGCCGCAATTGTTTTTAGATCTTACAGAAGATGAACAGCTAATTTATGATTTTTTAAAAATAAAAGGGAAAGAGTTGTTGGATGTTATTTCTATTGAAACGAGTATGCCTGTTTACAAAATTGCAGCTGTTTTATTTCAGTTAGAAATGAAAGGGGTGGTGCATGCGCTTCCTGGAAAATTGTATGAAATTATTTAGGTACTTACTTGTTGTTTTTTGTACTCAAACTTTCTATAATTACGGTAGATAAAATAATAGTTCCTCCAATAATGGTCACTAAGTTTGGGATTTCGTTTAGAAAAATAATTCCCATTAGAATTCCGAAAACGGGTTGAGAACTTGCAATTAAACTAGCCGTTGATACGGAGAAATTTTTTAAACTTTGAATAAACAAGGTGTGTCCTATGGCGGTAGTTACAACACCTAGTCCTATTAGATAAGGTAGAAAATCCAAAGTTTTTTCTGTGTCTTTGTAAAACAAGAAGGGGGTAAAAACAACTGTAATAAATAGAAATTGATAAAACATTAATACGGTACTGCTGTATTTTTTACTGTTAGACTTCATGGTTAAATTTCTCATAGCATAGAATAAGGCAGAAATAATACCTGATATGAGTCCTTTTGTGGTGTCGTTTGATAAATTTAATTCAGGAAGCATTATATATAGACCAATAAGCACTGTGAGTGCTAGTATAAGGTGTCTTTTGTTAAGTTTTGTTTTAAAATAAATGGGTTCAAGGAGTGCTGTGATTACTGGAAACGTAAAAAGTGAAAGCATTCCTAAAGCAATACCTGCTGTTTGGAGTGCGTAGAAATAGGTTAACCAATGAGCACCGAATAGAAAGGAAGAAAATAAAAGTCTTTTTTGAGCTTTAATATCGGATATTTTAAAAGATGTTTTTTTGAATGTCATAAAAATACCTAGCAGAGAAAAACCAAGGAGGCCTCTCCAAAAAGAAATTATAGTAGGATCTAAATCAATATACCTTACAAGTACTGCTGCTGTACTAATTAGAACAATTGAGATGTTTAGTTCTAATAAGTTTTTTAGTTTACTATTCATTTATATAGATTGTAGTGTGTTTAATGCTTTTTTTACGGAGTCTATTTTTATAAACGTAATAAGTAGTCGAAGCCCGTCTCTTGTTTCTTTTTCTTTCATTACGCAGCTTTTAGAATTTTTTTGTACAAATTGAAGCATGTTAGTAAAAGTTTGCGTATTGTAATAATCGCTTTGTTGATCTGATACAAAATATCCAATCATGCGTTTTTTCTTTAGGACTAATTTTTCAATTCCTAATTTTTTAGCCATCCACTTAATACGTACACTGTCTAATAAATCTTCAACTTGTGTTGGAATTTCTCCAAATCGGTCTTTTAGGCTTTTTTCAAATTCAAGAAGGGATTCTTCGTTTTCAATAGCGCCAAGTTCATTGTAAAGTAATAGTCGTTCTGAAACAATATTTATATAGTCGTCTGGAAATAAAATTTCAAAATCGGTGTCAATTTGAATGTCTTTTACAAATTCTTTAGGACCTTTTTCTTCTTCAGAATTGTATAAATCTTTGAATTCATTTTCTTTTAATTCGTCAATGGCTTCTTTTAATATTTTTTGGTAGGTATCAAAACCAATATCATTGATAAATCCACTTTGTTCACCACCCAATAAATCTCCCGCACCACGAATTTCTAAATCTTTCATGGCAATGTTTATTCCACTACCTAAATCTGAAAATAATTCAACCGCTTCAATTCTTTTTCTTGCTTCGGTTGTCATGTGTTCATAAGGAGGTGTAATTAGGTAACAAAAAGCTTTTTTGTTGGAACGGCCTACACGACCACGCATTTGGTGTAAGTCAGACAAACCAAAATTATTGGCATTATTTATAAAAATAGTATTTGCATTAGGTACGTCTAATCCGCTTTCAATAATTGTAGTGGCTACTAAAACATCGAAGTCACCGTTCATAAATGACAACATTAATTCTTCCAATTTTTTTCCATCCATTTGCCCATGACCAATTCCAATTTTGGCGTTAGGTAACAGACGTTGCAGCATGCCCGCTACTTCTTTTATGTTTTCAACTCGGTTATGAATAAAAAATACTTGTCCCCCTCTAGAAATCTCATAACCAACACTATCTCTGATAAGTTCTTCATTAAAACGAATAACATTGGTTTCAATAGGGTGTCTGTTTGGAGGAGGAGTACTAATAACGGATAAATCTCTTGCGGCCATTAGTGAAAACTGTAAAGTTCTAGGTATTGGAGTCGCTGTTAATGTTAGCGTATCTACATTTTCTTTAATAGTTTTCAATTTATCTTTTACAGCAACGCCAAATTTTTGCTCTTCATCAATAATTAACAAGCCAAGATCTTTAAACGCCACTTTTTTATTGACTAATTGATGAGTTCCTACCACAATATCAATTTTACCTTCTTTCAGTTCTTTTATGGTTTGATTTCTTTGTTTTGTAGTTCTAAATCTGTTTAAATAATCTACCGTTATCGGAAAATCTTTTAGCCTCTCAGAAAATGTTTTAAAATGTTGATAAGCTAATATGGTTGTTGGTACAAGTATGGCGACTTGCTTTCCATTGTCAGCAGCTTTAAAAGCGGCACGTATAGCTACTTCTGTTTTACCAAATCCAACATCACCACAAACCAAACGATCCATAGGTTGTTCGTTTTCCATATCTTTTTTTACATCTTGTGTGGCTGTAAATTGGTCAGGTGTGTCTTCATACATAAAACTAGCTTCCAACTCATGTTGCAAGTAGCTGTCTGGGCCATATTGAAAACCTTTTTCAAGTCTTCTTTTTGCGTAAAGCTTAATTAAGTTAAAGGCAATTTCTTTAACTCTAGTTTTTGTTTTTTGTTTTAATTTTTTCCAAGCACCAGATCCTAATTTGTAAACTTTAGGAGGTTTTCCATCTTTTCCATTGAATTTGGAAATTTTATGTAGGGAGTGGATGCTGATGTACAAAATATCTCGATCTCCATAAATTAATTTTATGGCTTCTTGTTTGTTTCCTTCAACATCAATTTTTTGCAAACCACCAAATTTACCTACACCATGATCCATGTGAGTTACAAAATCTCCAACTTCTAAAGTGGTTAATTCTTTTAAGGTGATGGTTTGTTTTTTTGCTGTGTTGTTTCTGATATTGAATTTGTGGTAGCGCTCAAAAATTTGGTGATCGCTGTAGCAGGCAATTTTATTTTCAAGATCTATAAAGCCTTCGTAAATTGGTAAAACAACGGTTGCGTATTCAATTTTATTCGCGTTTTCTTCGTCTATGGAAGAAAATATTTCATAAAAACGTTGTGCCTGTTTTTCATTGGTACAACACAAAAAGTTTTTAATTCCTTTGGCTGAATTGTTGTTAAGGTCTTTAATTAATAAGTCAAATTGTTTGTTAAAAGACGGTTGTGATTTTATTTGAAAATTAAAAGCGTCGTTTGAGTCAATATTTGAATTATTCCTAATGGATACTCTAGAAAATTCAAGCAGTTGCTTTTTAATTAAATCGCCATTTGTAAAAAGATCATCGGGCTGGGAGTGTTTTATTTCTTTCGATAATTCTTCAAAAGCATCTTCAGATTTTTGAAAAAGTTTATCTAGTTTTCCGAACAATAAATCGGTGTTTTTGGTAAAAATAATTGTTTTGTTAGAAATGTATTTTAGGAAACTTTCTCTGTTTTCTTGAAGTAATTTATTTTCAACATTGGGCATAATGTTGACCTTTTGCAAGGTGCTTGTTGAAAGTTGTGTTTCTATATCAAAGGTTCTAATGCTGTCAACATCATCGCCAAAAAATTCAATTCTATAAGGTTCTTCGTTTGAAAATGAATACACATCAATAATCCCACCTCTTACAGCAAATTCGCCAGGTTCTGAAACAAAATCTACTCTGTTAAAATCGTATTCAAAAAGCACTTCATTTACAAAATCTAAAGAAAGTTGATCGTTGACACTTACTTTTAAAGTGTTTTTTTCAAGCTCTTTTTTTGTTGCTACCTTTTCAAATAAAGCAGTTGGGTAGGTAACAATAACAGCAGGTTTTTTTCTAGAATTAATTCTATTTAAAACTTCCGCACGCAATAAAATGTTAGCATTGTCCGTTTCACTTATCTGATAAGGTCTTCGGTAAGAACCAGGGTAGAACAAAACATTTTTTTCTCCCAACAAATGTTCTAAATCGTTTAAATAAAAGGCAGCCTCTTCTTTGTCGTTTAAAATTAATAGGAAGGGTTTGTCTGTTTGTTTAAATAATTCTGACAGGTAAAAAGAGAATGAAGATCCTGTTAAATTTGAAAATTGAACATGACTATTTTGTAAAGAAAGCTTTTTAGCAATCTTTTTTATAGTAGCGGATTGTTCAAAATGACTAACAATTGTTTGCTTACTCAAAAGAAATTTATTTTTGGCAAAGATAATTTTTTTTGGAGAATGATTAGTTTTGAATTTGTTTGTGTGGTTTTAAATAGTTTTGCGCATTTGCTGAGGTTTTGTAATACTTTGCTAGGAAGGTTAATATGTAGAAGTGGTTTGTGAACAATGTGTACAAAAATTATGTAATTGGAGTCGTTAATACTATATTTGTCTGAACAATAATAGTGGTATAATAGTATTAGTTTTTATTGCAATATTTTATGAAATTGAAGTTTTTTTTAGTTGGGATACTAGTTTTGTTTTTTTGTTTTGGTGTGAAAGCCCAGAATAAAACAGATAAATGGGTAATTGGTTTAGGAGGTAGTTTTATAAGGTTTTCTGATGCAAGTGTTGCGTTTCCAGGAGAAGAATTTAATTTTCAGATACCTAATATTTTCATATCAAGATATATTAAAAATGGTATTTCTGTTGAAGGAGGACTTACATTGACGGCTATAAAAGGAATAAAAAACGTCTATAGAAATGAATTTGAACTCATGTCTGTAGATTTATATGCAAGCTATGATTTTAAAATGTCTGATAAGGTATTTGTGCCAAGAGTAATGGTGGGATCAAGTCTTTTAGTAAGGGATTTAATTACTAAAGGTTTTACATTTGATGTTGGTATGGGGGCAACTTATTGGGTTACTTCAAAAATTGGATTGAATACAAAAATTGTATACAAACAAATATTTGTTGGAAATATTACTGAATTTGATTCTCATGCTCAAGTTTCAGGTGCTATCTTATTTTCTTTAGGAGATTATAGAACAAGAAACAGAAGACGAGGAAGAGGTGCTGGATTTTGCTCTTATTAATTTTAATTCAAGTTTGTTCCAAACTTCAATCCAATAAAAAAAGTTCTTGGATTTGAAGGGCCATAAATATAATTACTGTCTCTATTTTTTCCAGAGTCAAAATCAGTTTGATAAGCATCAAAAATATTTTTTACACCTCCAGAAATTTCTATATCGTTTTTTAAGTTGAAAATGTATGATGATCGGATGCCGAATTCTACAAATGAATTTGAGATTACATATTCTCCAGTACTATCGCTTAAAACATGCATTAATTCCATTTTTCCAGTTTGAATTAGGTTAATGGCTGTTTTAAATTTACTGTTTGGTTGGTAGGTTAATGTGGCGTAACCATACTGATTAGGGGTTCTTAAAAAATTTCTTTTCGCGGCTAAGTTGTCAAAGTTTTGAATGGCGGTGTCAAATAAACTAGACTGCAAAGTATAGCCTCCTTCAAATTGAATTATTTGATCCCAATTAAAGCGTGCTTCTAAGGTAATTCCTTTTACCGTTGCTCCATCACCATTTCGTTTTTCAAATAACTCACCATGTTCATCTTCACCAAGTGGATGTAAATAAAAGGCGTTATTTAAATGTGTGTAAAAACTTTCTATTGTAAATCCATAAATATAATGTTCAGTAGGTTTATCAAAATTTATAGACGCACTAAAACTATTAGAGCGTTCTTGTTTTAAATTATTGGCTAATGAAATTCTTGATATACCTCCACCAGCAAAAGCAATGTGTAAATCGGTATCAAATGCTTGAGGAGCTCTAAAACCAGTTCCCCAAGTAGCTCTTACTTGTGTTTTTTTGAAAGGTTTGTATAAAAATGAAATTCTAGGACTTGCTATTACTTTCTCTAAAAGATTGTGTTTGTCAATTCTTAGACCAGTTAATAGATTCGACTTTTTTGTGATTTCCCAATCGCTTTGAAAGAATATTCCTAAGTTTTTAGTTAATTGATCTATTTTGTAATTATAACTATCAATAACATCCAAAACATCATCTTGAACAAATTCCGCCCCAAGTGTTAATACATTACCACCACTAAAGAAATTTTCTAATTTGTGGTTTAGTTGTATTCCCATTTGGAAAGTGGTTGTTTCTGATGTTCCGTAGGGAGGGTTCGTTAAATGTTCGTCTATTTCATTTTGAAGATCGGGAAAAATACCTGTGTAATGATCTCTACCTGTATATTGCCCTGCTATATATGAAATAAAAGAACTTTTGTCTTCATTAAAATTTATTTGATAATCAATATTTCCAACATAAACGTTATGAGTTCTTTCTTCAGATTGCTGACTTAAATGTGGTGTTTTCTCTAGCATGTCTCCTCCATAGCGAAATTCATACATTTTACTCAAGTTAATTTCTATCTTTTGATTATCGGTAGGTAGAAAAAATAGATTAGTTCCAAAAGAAAGATTATTAAGTTGCGGTAATTCTGAAAAATTATCACCATTGGCATCGTATAATCCTCTATCTCTTTTGTTAAAAAACAAAGAAATTCCTTTGTTTACCTCGTTGTTTACAAAGCTTGCATTTGCCGCATAAATATGATCATCAGTTCCTTTTGTGTTTAAATAAGTATATCCAACAGAATAGTCGTTGTTTTTAGGGATTTTTGTAATAACATTTACGGTTCCTCCAATTGCGCTAGATCCATAAAGGGCAGATCCACCACCTCTTACAACTTCAATTCTATCAATCATATTGGTAGGAATTTGTTCTAATCCGTATAAACCCGTTAAAGGACTAAATATTGGTCTTCCATTTATCAAAATTTGAGAATATCCACCTCCAAGTCCATTCATTCTTAATTGTGTGTAGTTACAGGTCTGACAGTCCGTTTCTACTCTTAATCCTGTTTGGAATTTTAATCCTTCAGATAAATTACAGGCTTGTACATCACGTAGTTTTACACTGTTAATTACATTTACAATAACAGGACTTTTGGTTTGTCTTTTGTCTGTTCTAGTTCCTGTAACGGTTACTTGATCTAAGAGTTTTGCGTGTTCTGTAAGTTGGAAGTTGTAATTAATATTTTTTTGAGAAGCCTCTAAATTAAATGTTTTGCTCTTTGAAAGATGCCCAGCGTAAGAGGCAGTTAAAGTTATAATTTTGTGGTTGTTTGTTTCTAATATATAGTTACCATTTATATCGGTAGTTGTTCCTGTGTTGCTGCCTTTGATAATTAAAGTGGCAAAAGGAAGTGGGCCGCTTAGGGAGGCTATAGTGCCTTTAAAAGTTGTTTGAGCATTTAAATTTAGAATACTGCTTATAAAAAAGAAGATTAATATTTTCTTCATGATAGGTGTTTTTTTTGCAAATGTATAATTAATTTTTAGACTTGTCTAAAAATTAATTATAATAAATATAAATATTG
Organism: Bacteroidota bacterium; assembly: GCA_042584125.1. Classification (GTDB taxonomy): domain Bacteria; phylum Bacteroidota; class Bacteroidia; order Flavobacteriales; family Flavobacteriaceae; genus Flavicella. The sequence continues at coordinate 102,869 of JBHOTE010000001.1, read as the reverse complement.
TCTATATATTTGCATATTATGAATTTAGATTTATCTCAAACAGAAGAAAATTACCTTAAGGCAATTTTCAGTCTTTCACTTTCCTTATCAAAAGCGGTTAGTACAAATGCTATTGCAGAAAAATTAGAAACCAAAGCGTCTTCTGTAACAGATATGATTAAAAAATTATCTGAAAAAGAACTAGTAGACTATAAGAAGTATCAAGGTGTAAGTTTAACTGTTGGAGGAAAGGCATTGGCCATTCGGATTGTTAGAAAACATAGACTTTGGGAGGTTTTTTTGGTGAAGCATTTAAATTTTAGATGGGATGAAGTACATGATGTCGCTGAGCAATTGGAACATGTAAAATCAACCAAATTAATCAGTCAGTTAGATGAGTATTTAGAGTTTCCAACCCATGATCCACATGGTGACCCAATTCCAGATGAAGATGGAAATATAGATTTCCATGCAGGTGTTATGCTGTCTTCAATTACGCTTAGTGAGAAAGTAGTTGTTGTGGGAGTAAAAGATTCATCTTCTTCTTTTTTAAAATATTTAGATAGTTCTGGTATTAAGTTGGGAAGTTTGGTTGAGGTAGTTCATAAAGAGGAATTTGATAATTCAATGGTAATTCATATTGAAGGAAAAAGGTTGTCTATTTCTAATCAAATATCAAAAAATTTATTCGTTAAAAAACAAAGATAATGATAGATCAAGTAGTTACATATTTCGAATCCATAAACCCTATTTTAGCAGCTTTGTATGCTACTACCTTTACGTGGTTTTTAACGGCTTTAGGAGCGTCTTTAGTCTTCTTTTTTAAAACTTTAAACAGAGCTGTTTTAGATGGGATGCTTGGTTTTACTGGAGGAGTAATGGTTGCTGCAAGTTTTTGGAGTTTGTTGGCTCCTGCTATTGAAATGAGTGGAGGTGAGGGTTTTGAAAAAGTGATGCCAGCTGCCATTGGTTTTTTCTTTGGTGCTTTGTTTTTATTTTCATTAGATAAATTTTTACCACACATACACATAAACTTTAAAGAAGCAGAAGGAATAAAAACACCTTGGCATAAAACTACTTTATTGGTTTTGGCAATTACACTACATAACATTCCTGAAGGTTTGGCGGTTGGTGTTTTGTTTGGAGGAGTTGCAGCAGGATTTGATGGAGCGACGATTGGGGGAGCAGTTGCTTTAGCAATAGGAATTGGCTTGCAAAATTTTCCTGAAGGATTTGCAGTTGCCATGCCTTTACGAAGACAAGGAGTTAGTAGAAAAAAGAGTTTTTGGTATGGGCAGTTATCTGCGGTTGTAGAGCCAATAGCGGGGGTAGTTGGTGCATGGGCGGTAATGTCTTTTCAGCCCATTTTGCCTTATGCCTTAGCTTTTGCAGCCGGAGCAATGATATTTGTAGTAATTGAAGAAGTAGTTCCAGAAACACAACAGGACAAATATACCGATATAGCCACTATGGGATTCATTGCCGGATTTATCATTATGATGAGTATGGATGTAGGTTTAGGATAGTTTTTGTTATGATTTTAAGCGAAAAATAAGTATATTTAGTATTCATCAAAACAGAATATTAACTTATAAATTAAAAGCTATGGCAATTTCTGATATTTATTCTTCGGGCCTTCATAAAAGGAATTTGGGTCATTTTGCTAATATTGTAAAGTTGGCATTGTCAGACAAACAAATTACTGAAAATGAACAAAAAATGTTAATGAAACTTAAAAGGAGTCTTCAAATTGGTGAGGCTGATTTTAAAAAAATCATGGCTAATCCAAATGATTATCCTATCAATCCACCTGTTAGTTTGGATAGAAGATTGGAGCGTTTTTATAATTTATTAAGTATTATAAATGCCGATTTCGAGATTGCAAATGAGGAAATAGTCATTCTTAAAAGAATTGCAATAGGCTTAGGGTTTACTGTTGAAAATATAGATAATCTTGTGAAAACAGGTATAGATTTAGTTCTTAAAAATATTTCTCAAGAAGAATTTGTAGAGTCCATGAAAAAAAAGCCAAAACATTAATTAATTATACTATTTTTAAAAGCCGAACAATTGTTCGGTTTTTTTATTGAATAAAATATTTAAAATGAATCTAAGCACCACATTTAAAGTTTACAACGCCTCTGCCGGTAGCGGAAAAACATTTACTTTGGTTAAAGAATATTTAAGAGTGGTTTTGAGTGCGGAGAATAATTACGCTTTTCAAAATATTTTGGCAATTACTTTTACCAATAAGGCGGCAGCAGAAATGAAAGAAAGAGTCTTAGAAAATTTAAGATCTTTCGCAGCGGGTGAAAATAATCCAATGTTTGATTTGTTAACTCTGGATTTGGGAATGGAGGATGCAAAAATTCAAGAAAAATCAAAAAGAATATTAGATAACATTTTACAAAATTACTCTGCTTTTAATATTACCACCATTGATAGTTTTACACATAAAATTATCAAAACATTTGCTTACGATTTAGATTTGCCTTTGAATTTTGAGGTAGAAATGGATGGTGCTAGTTTGTTAAGTGAAGCAATTGATGTATTGATTTCAAAAATAGGAACAGATAAGAAATTGACAGAAGTATTGATTGATTTTTCTATTCAAAAAATTGGAGAAGATAAATCATGGGATATAACTAAAGATTTGAATAGTATAGCTCAGCTTTTACTCAAGGAGGAAGACGCAGCACAATTAAAAAAACTTGATTCCACAAGTTTAGCCGATTTTAAAAAATTAGAAAAATCTTTAGGGAATAGTAAAAAAGAGATTTCGGATAAATTTATTGAATTTGGAAAAAAAGGCATGGAAATAATTGAGGGATTAGATGTACAGCCAAACGATTTCTCGTACTCTGATTTACCGAATTTTTTTAAAAAATTAATTTCTTTTCCTGCTAGAAAAATAGGGGATATAAAATTTTCTGGAAGACTACATACAAATATTTCAAACGGAGTACTTTATTCAGCTTCAAAAAAGGCAGCCGTGAAATCTATAATAGATGGCGCTTCAAGTCAGTTGTTTACTTTGTATGCTGAGATTGAAAATTATTTCAATTTAAATTATCCCAATTATGTTTTGATTCAATTGGTGTCAAAAAGTTTAATTCCTTTGGCGGTTTTAAAGAATATTGAAAATGAGCTTAGAGATATAAAATCACAAAATAATATTTGTTTGAACTCTGAATTCAATCAGTTGATAAGTAATAAAATTAAGGACGAGCCAGCTCCCTTTATTTATGAAAGGATTGGTGAGAAATTTCAAAATTATTTTATTGATGAAATGCAAGACACTTCCTCTTTGCAATGGCAAAATTTAATTCCATTAATAGGGAATGCTTTGTCTCAGGAAAAAGGAAGTTTACTGTTGGTGGGTGATGCAAAACAAGCTATTTATCGATGGCGAGGTGGAAAAGCAGAGCAGTTTATTAATTTGGCAAGTAATGGAAAAAAATCGTTAATGAATCCATTCTATTTAGAAAAAAAAATAGAGAATTTAGAGACTAATTTTAGAAGCTATAGTGAAGTCATAAACTTCAATAATTCATTTTTTACACATATTTCCAAATTTTTAAATCATCCTCAGTATAATGCCTTGTATGTTGATGGGAACTCGCAGTTGACTAATGCTAACGAAGGAGGCTATGTGGAATTGAATTTTATAGATAAGTCAGAATTAGATACAGATGAGAAAAATGAAGCTTATGCTTCACGAGTTTTAGAAATTATTTTAGATCTAGATTCCGAGTTTAATAGAAGTGATGTTTGTATTTTAGTTAGAAGAAAGAAAGATGGAGTTCAAATAGCAGATTATTTGAGTCAAAGAGGAGTTCAAATAATATCTTCTGAAACCTTACTAATTAGTAATAGTGTAAAAGTTCAATTTATTATAAATCTGATACGATATTTTAAGAATCCATTAGATTTAGATTCTAAATTTTCGGCGCTGACTTATTTATATAAAAATGTTGAAACTCAGGAAGAAGAGTATGTTTTTTATAAAAATTTGATAGAGCTTAATGGCGAAGAATTCTACCTTAAGCTAAAGGACTATAATATTTTATTTAGCTATGAGGGTTTTCTTCAAATGCCTTTTTATGAAGGTATTGAAGAGTTACTAAGGTCGTTTCATTTACTTTCAGAAAATGATGCTTATATACAGTCTTTTTTAGATTTTGTGTTAGGGTTTCAAAGTAAAAAAACAAACGATTTATCGTTGTTTTTAGATTTCTGGGATGCTAAAAAAGACAAATTGAGTATTGCTGCCTTAGAGGATTCCAATTCGGTAAGAATAATGACCATTCATAAATCTAAAGGCTTAGAGTTTCCAATTGTTATCTTTCCATCAGAATTAAATATTTTATATGAAATAGAGCCAAAAGTTTGGTATGAATCCTTAGACACAGCAATTTTTTCAGGATTGGAAACTTCATTGGTGTCTTGCGGAGAAAATCTTTCATTGACAGGAGAATTGGGAGAACAATTATTTGAACAGCGTAAAATGGAGTTGGCTTTAGATAATTCTAATTTGTTATATGTTGCATTAACAAGAGCTGTTGAGCAATTGTATATTATCACAGATTATAAATTAGATAAAAAGGGAGAAGAAAATCCGAATTGGTTTTCAGGTATGTATATCAATTTTTTAAAGTCTTTAAATACTAAAAATTGCTGGGATTCTTCTCGATTGAAATATGAGTTCGGTGTTAAAAACAGGGTTTCGGAAAAAAAGGAGAATACGCAGGCAGTAGAAACGGAAATTCAGCAAACAATAATATCGTCTTCATGGAAAGACCATGGTGTTTCTATTGTTGCTAATTCATCTAAAAATTGGGGAACTGTTAAAGGATCTGCTATTGAGTATGGATTGCTTATTCATGAAATGTTAGCTAAAATTATAACAATTGCTGATGTTGATCCAATAATTTATAGCTATTTGTCTTTAGGGAAAATAAAAAAAGAGGATATTTCGGAGATTAAATCTCGGGTATTGAAGGTGGTTACACATCCAGAATTAACACAATGTTTTTCTGAAAATGTACAAGCTGTCTGTGAACGCCCATTGCTAACCGAAGGGAGGCGTTTTATGATACCAGATCGTTTGGCTTTTAGTAGTGATACGGTTTATGTTGTTGATTATAAGACGGGTAAGATTAAAAATGAAGATAGGATACAGATAAAAAAATATGGAGCAAAGCTCTTAGGAATGAAATATAAAGTAGCCAAGTTATTGTTGGTTTATATTGGAGATACTATTATAGTTGAGCAAATTGACATTAACGAATGTAAATAAATTTATTAAAAGCTAAAATTATGTTAATAATTGTTAGTTTTTTAGTACTTTGGCTGTCAAATAACATAAGAAAAACAATTAAAACCTTTGAAAATGAAAAAAATAAAAATTGCCTTTTTGGCATTGTTTGTGTTTGCTGGTATTAGCAATGCAGTGGCTCAGGATGAAAATAATCCTTGGGTATTGAGTTTTGGAATTAATATGGTAGATGATGCTTCGGCAGGTCTTATGGATCCTGTTGGTGCCGTCAAAGACTATTTAGCACCATTTAGTGACTCCAATACACTACCTGCAATTTCAAGAATTTCTGTGTCAAGATATATTGATAAAGGACTTAGTGTTGAATTAGCTGGAGCATTAAATAAATTAAGCAAAGGTGCTAATGGAGATTTAGATGATTTGGCTTTCTTTTCTATAGACGCAAATGCAAAATATGACTTGAATGAACTTAGTTTTATTGGTGAAACTGGTTGGTTTGATCCTTATGTTGGATTTGGACTAGGGTATACTACTATTGATGGAGAGGGAAATATTACCTTAAATCCTACTATTGGTTTTAATACATGGTTTAATGAAAACTTAGGTTTGAATTTCCAAAGTTCATATAAGTCTGCAATTTTGGGAGATGGAATTCCTGCCTTAGCAAATAATATATATTTCCACCATTCAATTGGATTGGCAATTCGTTTTGGAGGTACTGACTCAGATGGAGATGGTGTATATGATAATAAAGATGCTTGTCCAAACGAAGCTGGTTTGCCTGAGTTTAATGGTTGTCCAGATTCAGATGGAGACGGAGTTGTAGATGCAGATGATGCTTGTCCTAATAAAGCGGGTACAGTTGAATTCAATGGTTGTCCTGATACTGATGGAGATGGAGTTGTAGATTCTAAAGATAATTGTCCTAACGCTAAAGGAACTGCTGCAAATGGCGGTTGTCCAGATGCTGATGGAGATGGTGTCATTGACTCAAAAGATAAATGCCCAACAGTTGCAGGTCCTGCAGAAAATAATGGATGTGTATGGCCAGATACTGATGGAGACGGAGTGTTGGATAAAGATGATAAATGTATAGATCAGGTTGGTCCGGCTTCAAATGATGGTTGTGCTGAATTAACAGTTGAAGCTGTTAAACAGTTAGGAGATTTTGCAAAAACAATCAATTTTAATTCAGGAAAAACTACTTTTAAAAGTGGAGTTACCTCTCAATTAGATGGAATTGTAGCTATTATGAATGAATTTATTGGAGTACAATTTAGCATCAATGGATATACGGATAGTTCAGGTTCAAAAGCTAAAAACTTAGAGCTTTCTAAGTTAAGAGCAGCTGCAGTAAAAGATTATTTGGTTTCTAAAGGAATTGATTCTAGTAGATTAGATTCTCAAGGATTTGGAGTCGCTAGTCCTATTGCTTCTAACAAAACTGCTTCTGGTAGAGCAGCTAATAGAAGAGTTGAGTTAATTGCTAAAAAATAGTTTTTAAATAAAATACCAAAAGCCACTCTAAACAGAGTGGCTTTTTTTGTTGTGAATTAATTGTTTTATATTAGATTGTGATATAAATAAATATTTTTGTAGATTTGAAATTGTAGTTCTTCAAAAGATTAGGACTACTGTGAAGAAATAAGAAACTTAAAACTATTAAAATGAAAAATTTAAAAATTGCCTTATTGGCATTATTTGTATTAACAGGAGTTAATACAATAAAAGCTCAAGATTCTGAAAATATGTGGGCTTTGAGTTTTGGAATTAATATGGTAGATGATGCTTCTGCTGGTCTTGCGGATCCTGCAGGTTTAATCAAAGATTATTTATCGCCGTTTAATGACTCCAATGCACTACCTGCAATCTCTAGAATTTCTGTAACAAGATTTATTGATAATGGTTTAAGTGTTGAATTAGCAGGTGCTTTAAATAAATTAAGCAAAGGCGCAAATGGAGATTTAGATGATTTATCATTTTTCTCTTTAGATGCAAATGCTAAATATGATTTAAATGAACTTAGTTTTATTGGTGAAACTGCTTGGTTTGATCCTTATGTAGGGTTTGGATTAGGATATACCTCTATTGACGGAGAGGGAAATATTACCCTAAATCCAACTTTAGGATTTAATACTTGGTTTAATGAAAATGTTGGTTTGAATTTCCAAAGTTCATATAAATCTGCAATCTTAGGAGATGGAATTCCTGCGTTAGTTAATGATGTATATTTTCACCACTCCATTGGTTTAATTATTCGTTTTACAGACGCTAATTAATATTTGAAAAATATATATATAAATAAAATATTCAAAAGCCGTTCCAATTGGAACGGCTTTTTTATTTTTATGCGAAGTAAGTGCCTATGAAAACCTTTTTATCAGAAGTTGTAAATACAATTATAAAATCAAAGAATTCTTTGATGGATACCGTATGTGTAATTCCAAGTGAAAGAGCTGCAGTGTTTTTAAAGGAAGAATTTAAAAATCAAATTGAAGGCTTGTCTTTTTTACCTGAGATTTTAAGTATTGAAAATTTTATTGAACAAATTTCAGGATTAACAAAAATTGATACTGTCACTTTGTTGTTCGATTTCTACTCGGTATATATAGAAAACAATCCCAATAATAAAATTGATTTTGATTCCTTTTCCCAATGGGCTTCTGTTGCTCTACAAGATTTTAATGAAGTCGATCGGCATTTGGTAAATGCGGAGGACCTATTTTCTTACTTAAAAGATATTAAGCGCATTGAAAAATGGAATGTAAATGGGGAAGATAGTAGCTCGGAGCTGATGAACGAGCATCTTTCTTTTATGGAGATGCTTGGAGATAATTATAAATTATTTTATTCTTATTTAATTAAGAATAGAAAAGGTTATCAAGGGTTGTTGTACAGAGAGGCTTCTAAAAAAATTGGTGAATATATTCAGGATAATTCTTCTAAAAACATTGTTTTAATTGGTTTTAATGCCTTGAATAAATCAGAAGAGTATATTTTCCAAGAACTTTTATTTAGCGGAAGGACAAATATATATTGGGATGCTGATATGTATTATATGGATTCAAACAAATCAGCGGGTTTGTTTATGAGAAAATATAAACAGGATTGGACGTATTTCGAAAAAAATCATTTTAATTATATTGGAAATAACTTTAAGAAAAAGAAAAATATTCATGAAATAGCGGCTTCTAAAAATGTTGCGCAAATTAAGGCGGTTGGTGAATTGCTCTCTACTCAGAATAATTTGCAAAATACAGCATTGGTATTGGCAGATGAGTCTTTACTATCATTAACCTTAAATTCTTTGCCAAATAATGTTGATAAGCTCAATATCACCATGGGGTATTTGTTAAAGGATATGCCAGTATCTGGTTTGTTTCAGGTTTTATTTGATTTGTATCTAAACCAAGAAAAATTAGCCAAAGTAGCGAGTAATGAATTTTATTATAAAGACATAGAACGTCTTTTGCAAAATCCGATTTTTTATAAGTTGTTTGGAAAAAACTCCGACTTCGAGTTGCTTAGGAGTTCCGTGGTTAAAAATAATCAAGTATTCGTTTCTAGTTTAGATATAAAAAGAATAGTTTCAAATGATATTTCCGCCTTATTAGTAAGCGTTTTTGACATAGGTCAAGATGTAGCAAAGTTTATTAGTACCTGTATTTCTTTAATAGAAGTGAATAAAGATAATTTTGAAGGCTTTGAGAAAGAGTGTTTATATAGATTTTACAATTTGTTCTTACAACTTCAAAATTTAAATGGAGAATACAAACACATCAGAACTATTAAAACGCTATATGCTATTTACAAACAATTAATAGGCTTAGAAAAATTATCCTTCCAAGGAGAGCCTTTAAGTGGTTTGCAGTTAATGGGGATGTTGGAAACCCGTGTTTTAGATTTTGAAACAGTTATTATTACTTCTATGAATGAAGGTGTTCTTCCTGCTGGGAACAATGAAAATTCATTTATTCCTTTTGATGTGAAAAAGGAATACGGATTGCCTACTTATCAAGAAAAGGATGCTATTTTTTCTTATCATTTCTATAGATTGTTGCAAAGAGCGAAAAATGTGTATTTATTGTATAATACAGAAACAGATGATTTTGGAGCGGGTGAAAAAAGTCGGTTTTTAACACAGTTAGAAATTGATAATATGATTTCTTCAAAAAAAATTGTGACACCTATTATTCGTCCTGAAGTTCACGATGCTATAGAAATTTGTAAAACTACAGACGTAATAGCTCAGCTTAAGCGAATAGCAACTCGTGGTTTTTCTCCTTCTGCTTTGGCTACCTATGTAACAAATCCGTTAACATATTACAAACGTTACATTTTAGGGATTAAAGATTTAGATGAGGTTGAAGAAACCATTGCTTTTAATACTATGGGAACTGTAGTGCATGAAGTTTTAGAACTTTTTTATAAGCCTTTTATAGGCAAGTATCTACAAATTGAGGATGTTAAAAAAATGGACTCAAAAGTAGAAACAACCATAGTAAGTTGTTTTAAAACACATTATTTAAATGGTTCAATAGACAAGGGCAAGAATAAATTAATTTCAGAAGTAGCGAAAACCTTTGTAAGAAATTTTTTGAAAGTAGAATTGGAGTTGTTGGAGTCTGGTAAAAAAATAAAAATTATTGGAACGGAAACTAAAATAGAGGCATCAATAAAAATTGAAGGCTTAGATTTTCCTGTTAAAGTTAGAGGTGAAGTAGATAGGATAGATGAGGTAGATGGAGTAACTAGAATTGTTGATTATAAGACTGGAAAAGTAGAGGCAAATCAGTTAAAAGTAAGCGACTTTAATAAGTTGACTTCTGATTATAAATATACAAAAGCTTTGCAAGTAATGTTATACGCTTTCTTGTATACAAATACAAACAAGCATATCTTTGATGGCAAATTAGAATCGGGGATTTATTCCTTTAAAAACATGAAATCTGGTTTTTTAAAAATGGATTTTGCAGAAGGAAGGTCTAAAGATTTTAATGTAACTGAAGAAAGAATAAAAGCTTCTATGGAAGTACTTAAAAAATTAATTTTAGAACTGTTTAATTCTGAAATTCCTTTTATGGAGAACTTGGAAAGCCCCTATTGATATGATACAAAAAATAAAAAATTTTATAATTGAAGGAAAGCATAGCAAACCGATTGTTACAGATGTGTGTTTTGCTAAAACAGAAAATGAAAAACCCTTAGTTGTTTTTTGTCATGGATATAAAGGGTATAAAGATTGGGGTGTTTTTGATCAAATGGCAAATTCTTTTGTTTCGGAAAATATTTTTTTAGCAAAATTTAATTTTTCACACAATGGAGGAACTTTAGAGCAGCCGATAGATTTTCCCGATTTAGAGGCCTTTGGAGAAAATAATTTCATCAAAGAATTAGATGATTTAGAATCGGTATTAGATTGGTTACTTGCAAATAATGATTTCTCTAATGAAATAGACCCAGAGCAAATTACGCTCATTGGTCATTCTAGAGGAGGTGGAATTGTTACTTTGAAAGCTGCTGAAGACAAAAGAGTTTCAAAAGTTATTTCTTGGGCAGGAGTGTCTGACTTTGCAAGTCGATTTCCAAAAGGTTCTGTTTTAGATCATTGGAAAAATGAAGGGGTGGCTTATATTGAAAATGCAAGAACCAAACAGCAAATGCCACATTATTTTCAGTTTTATACCAATTTTGTTGAAAACGAAGAAAGACTAACAATTCATAAAGCAGCGGCTAGTTTAAGGGTCCCTCATTTAATTATTCACGGCACAAATGATACTTCTGTAGATTTGAAAGAAGCAAAAGCTTTACACAGTTGGAATCCAAATAGTGAGTTTTTTGTGATAAAAAATGCAGATCATGCTTTTGGGGCAAAACATCCGTGGGAAGAAGCTGTTTTACCTGAACATTTTCAAATATTACTAGAAAAATCCATTCAATTTATAAAAGTAGAATCGTAAACTTCGATGTCTAAAATATCAAAAGTCTCCTTTAAGGAAATTAATAAATTAGCAATTCCTTCTATCATTGCAGGTGTTTCCGAGCCTTTATTGTCTATTGTAGATACTGCAATCATTGGTAATGTTCAATTTGATGCGGTAGAAGCATTGGCTGCAGTAGGAATAGCGGGTTCTTTTCTTTCAGCTATTGTGTGGGTCATTGGTCAAACTAGAGCGGCTATATCAGCAATTGTGGCACAGTATGTTGGTGAAAAAAACTTAATTAAAATAGCGAGTTTACCTGCACAAATAATTTTTGTGAATGTGTTGCTAAGTCTGGCAATTTATTTTTCTACCATATTTGTTATTGATCATATTTTTCAATTTTATAATGCAGAAGGACTAGTGCTTAATTATGCGGTAGGATATTATAAAATTAGAGCAATTGGTTTGCCGTTTGCTTTGTTTATTTTTACAGTATTTGGTGTTTTTACGGGTTTGCAAAACACTTTTTGGCCTATGGTTATAACTGTTGTTGGTGCGGTTTTAAATGTAGGTTTGGATTATTTATTAGTTTATGGAGTAGTAGGGTATCTAGAGCCAATGCATGTGGTAGGAGCTGCTTATGCTAGTGTTATTGCTCAAGGAGTAATGGCTTTGTTGGCATTGGTGTTGTTTTATAAAAAAACGCCGTTTACTTTAGTTGTAAAATTTCCTTTTAATGCCGAAATAAAAAGATTGATTGAATTGAGTATTAATTTGTTTTTACGAGCTATTGCTTTGCATATTACCTTATATTTTGCCAATTCATATGCTACAAATTACGGGACGGAATATATTGCAGCACAAACCATCTGTTTTCAAATATGGTTGTTTTTTGCCTTTTTTGTTGATGGTTATGCGAGTGTAGGAAGTATTATTTCAGGTAAGAAAAAAGGAGCAAAAGATTTTTCAGGCTTGGAAGTATTGGTGAAGGATTTAAATAAATATGCAGTAAGTGTTGCGTTAGTGTTGGCCTTAGTTTGTTTTGCTAGTTATTCTTTTATTGGAGAAATTTTTACAGCAGATGTTATGGTTTTGAAGGTTTTTTATGCCGTTTTTTGGTTGGTATTAATAGCACAACCTATAAATGCAATTGCTTTTGTGTATGATGGTGTATTTAAAGGGCTAGCAGAAGGAGTGGTATTAAGAAACACAGTAATAGCAGCAACTTTTTTAGGATTTATACCAACATTATTGCTAAGCGATTATTTAGGTTTGAAATTATTGGGTATTTGGATAGCCTTTACTGTTTGGATGCTTTTTAGATCGGGAATATTAGCCGTTTTTTTTAAACGATATTTTTTACCAAAAAACCGTTAACTTTGAATTTATGAACAGGGGAAACATACAAACTATTATTAAAGATAAAATTGCACAAGTCACATTTTATCATCCAGCAAGCAACTCTTTACCAAGTTCATTGTTAAAGGATTTAGCAAATGAATTTAATTTGTTAAGTGTTCGTAATGATGTTCAAATTATTGTTCTTAGCAGTCAAGGAGACAGAGCTTTTTGCGCTGGTGCATCATTTGATGAATTATTAGCAGTGAAATCAAAAGAAGAAGGTTTGTCTTTTTTTATGGGATTTGCCAATTTAATAAATGCCATGCGTACATGTACTAAAGTTATTTTGGGCTGTATTCAAGGAAAAGCTGTTGGAGGAGGTGTTGGTTTTGCCGCGGCTTGTGATTATTGTTTTGCTACAGAGGAAGCTTCTATAAAACTATCTGAATTATTTATAGGGATAGGTGCTTTTGTAATAGAGCCTGCCGTTATGAGAAAAATAGGTAAATCTGCCTTTAGTCAATTAACTTTAGATGCTACCGAATGGCACTCTGCGGAATGGGCAAAAGAAAAAGGCTTGTTTGCTAAAATATATGCTTCCAAAGAAGAAATGCAGCAAGCTGCTTTTAGTCTGGCAAATAAATTAGCCAGTTACCATCCTGATGCTTTGTTACAGATGAAAAAGGTTTTTTGGGAAGGCACTGAACATTGGTCAACATTGTTAGCTGAAAGAGCTGAAATAAGTGGTGAATTGGTTTTATCTGATTTTACTCGAAAAACACTCTTAAAATTTAAAAAGTAAAATCAAGAATTCATTTATCTTTGCCATATGAATAAAATTAGAATTACCAAACAGTTTGATTTTGAAACTGGACACGCACTTTACGGATATGATGGTAAATGTAGAAATGTACATGGTCACAGCTACAAATTATCGGTAACGGTAATAGGAACTCCTATCGAAGATAAAAATGATGTAAAGTACGGAATGGTCATCGATTTTAAAGATTTAAAAGTCATTGTAAAAGATGAAATTGTAGACAAGTTTGATCATGCTACAGTATTCAATAAAAATACGCCTCATGTTGAATTGGCGCATGAACTTGAGACTAGAGGACATAGCGTGATTTTAGTAGGTTATCAACCTACTAGTGAAATGATGTTGGTTGATTTTGCTCAAAAAATAAATGCTAAAATTCCAGATACAATTAAATTACATTCATTGCGGTTACAAGAAACAGGTACGTCTTATGCAGAATGGTTTGCTAGTGATAATGAGTAGTTAAGGTGTTTCGTTTTCTGTCTAGGGGTCAGTCGAAGGATAATAACTACAATTCTAAACTTCCGTTAAATTGACTCATGGTGTTACCCATCCCTGCAGTTCCGAAAGATTTTATAAGATTTGCACCTTTTAAAAGTAATTCGGGTAAATATCTATATTCCTCTTTGCTCCATTCGCCTAAAACATAATTAGATTGTTTACCTGTTGAAAAATTGGAACTCACACCGAATCGGAAACGAGGGTAGTTTTGAGAATTTAATTTGTCATTAATGTCTTTTAAGCCATTATGCCCACCAGCACTACCTTTGGCTTTTAAACGAAAAGTACCGAAGTCTAAATTTAAATCGTCAGAAATAATTAGTAAATTTTCTGTTGGAATTTTTTCTTTGTCCAACCAATATTTTACTGCTTTACCGCTTAAATTCATATAGGTTGATGGTTTTAGCAAAATAAAGGTTCTTCCTTTGAAACGGAAACTGGCAACATCACCTAATTTATCTGTGTTAAAAGAAATATTTTCATTTGATGCCAATTCATCTAGAATTTTAAATCCTATGTTATGACGAGTGTTCTCGTATTCAGCACCAATATTCCCTAAGCCAACAATTAAATATTTTTTCATGAATTAAAATGATTTGTGCCCAAAAATACAAATTTCTTAAATGGACAGCATAAAAAAAGGTTCCAATGACTGATCAAAGGAACCTTTTGTTTTATTAAAAAGATGCTTATGCTTCCGCTGCTTCTTCTCCTGCTTCTTCTTCAGTTCCTGTAGCTTTTGCTGCTCTAGACATTCTTACTTGAGCCACAACTGTGTTCTCTGGGTGTAAAATTGTACAGTTTTCAGCGTTTACTTGACTTACAAATAATTTGTCACCGATATTTAATTTAGAGATATCAGCTTCAATAGTATCAGGTAAGTTAGCTGGCAAAGCTTTAACTTTTAATTTACGTTTTGGAAAACGTAAAGAACCACCAATAATTACCCCTGGAGCGTTTCCTACTAAGGTAACAGGAATTTCCATAGTAACTTCTTTGTCATCAAACAATTGATAAAAATCAATGTGTAAGATTCTGTCAGTAACTGGGTGGAATTGAATGTCTTGTAAAATACAAGTCACTTTTTCTCCTCCTAGGTCAATCGTTGCAGTATATACATTAGGAGTATAAACTAAAGGTTTAAATGCTTTTTCTTCTGCAGAAAAATGCAAAGCTTCGTTTCCTCCGTATAATACGCAAGGAACCTGACCAGCATTACGTAAGGCTTTAGTCGCTGCTTTACCTACGCTTTCTCTTTTAGATCCGTTGATTGTAATAGATTTCATTATATTTATTTATTAATTATTTACTTATATTATAAATTGATCACTAATAGACTTATTGTCTTGCACTTTGTGCATAATGTCTGCGAACAAAGGCGCGCAAGTTACAACTTTTATTTTAGAACTCTGCTTTCTTAATGGAATTGAATCAGAAACAATTAATTCTAATAATTTAGAATTTTCTATTTTTTCATATGCATCACCAGAAAGTAGTGGGTGTGTAATAATTGCACGTACACTTAAAGCTCCTTTATCTACCATTAAATTGGCAGCTTTTACAAGTGTTCCTCCAGTATCAATCATGTCATCTACTAAAATAACATGTTTGCCTTCTACATGACCAATTAGCTCCATCGTATCAATAACATTCGCTTTTAAACGTTGTTTGTAGCAAATTACTACTTCACTTTGTAAATACTTAGAATAAGCATAAGCTCTTTTAGAACCTCCCATATCAGGAGATGCCATGGTAATATTTTCTAAATTTAAACTGTTGATGTATGGTAAGAAAATTGTTGAACCAAATAAGTGGTCTACAGGTTTTTCAAAGAATCCTTGAATTTGATCTGCATGTAAATCCATGGTCATAATTCTTGTAGCTCCAGCAGTTTGTAATAAGTTGGCCACTAATTTTGCACCAATTGCAACACGTGGTTTGTCTTTTCTGTCTTGACGAGCCCAACCAAAGTAAGGCATAACTGCAGTAATATGTCTTGCAGAAGCTCTTTTAGCAGCGTCTAAGATTAAAAGCATTTCCATCAGATTATCTGAGTTTGGAAAAGTAGATCCAACGATGAAAACACGTCTTCCTCTTACTGATTCTTCAAATGCTGGTTGGAATTCGCCATCACTAAAACGTGAAATGTTGATTTTTCCTAATTCAGTTCCGTAACTTTTTGCAATGTTTTTTGCTAATTCAATACTCTGAGAACAAGCAAATACTTTAGGTGCTAATTGATTGTTAGACATGCTTTAAAAGAAATATGTGTGTTGTTAGATGTTGTTTTGATTTTGCAAAAATAGAAATAATTTAATGCTTTAGCGCATAGTTTTTGAATAAATATGATTGTAATTGAATTTTTTTTTTACATTTGCAGTCCAATTGCGAAAAATGCCTTGGTGGCGGAATTGGTAGACGCGCTGGATTCAAAATCCAGTTCTTTCGGGAGTGTGGGTTCGATTCCCACCCAAGGTACATAGAGGAAAAGCCGACTTAAATATGAGTCGGCTTTTTTATTGATAAAATTTCTTAAATTTACAAGGGGTCTATTATTAGACTAGTAGGTTATAATAGTGGGTGTATGAATAATAATTATAGGTTTCTTACGTTGTAATAAATGCATTTATAAAACAATTAAAGTTCAACAATGAGTAATGAATATGGTGTTAAGTTTAGAGCAATAAAAAACTCAGATGTTGCAAAATATACGCAAGTAGTAAATGCTATTTGTCAAGCAATAGAAACAAATGCTCTTAAAATGGGAGATGTGCTACCGTCGGTTAGTGTTTATAGCGAAGTATATAAGGTATCTAGAGACACCGTATTTAAAGCATACACAATTTTAAGAAATGAAGGGCTAATTAAATCCATACCCAACAAAGGATATTTTGTAGCTCAAAATAGAATAAAAATTCTTTTATTACTAAATACATTTAAAGCATATAAAGAAGTATTGTATCATTCATTATTGAATAATTTGCCTAACAATATTGTTATTGATTTACAGTTTCATCATTATAATGTTAACAATTTTAAGACAATGCTAGATACTAATTATGGTGAATATTATAAGTATTTGGTAATTGGTTTTGATCATCCTGATGTTATAAAGGCGCTTGCTAAAATTGATAATGATAAATTACTATTATTAGATTGGGATATAGTTGCTAAAGAAAAAAATAATTTTGTAGCACAAGATTTCGGACAATCTTTTTATAATTGTTTAGAAGAAGCATTGCATTTGTTTAAGAAGTATCAAGGAATAAATTTTATTTATCCTGAATTCACATATCACCCAAAAGAAAGTGTTGGTTATTTTGTGAAATTTTGTGAAGCACATGGAATTCAGCATACTATTATTACGAATTCTAAAGAGTTTATTGTAGAAAAAGGTATGGCTTATATTAGTGTTAATGATAGAATGCTTTGTGAGTTTTTAAATCAATGCCGATTATTGAATTTGGAACCAGGTACTGATGTTGGGATTTTATCGTACAATGAAACTCCCATGAAAAAATTTATTTATAAAGGTATTTCTGTAATTTCTACAGATTTTTATGAGTTAGGAGCCAAAGCGGCTGATTTTATCACAGGAGAAAAAGTAATACAATCTTATGTGCCAACAAAATTAATATTGAGAGATTCCTTGTAGGTGTTTGTTGATGCCCAGTAAACGAAAAAAATTAAAAAATTTAGTTTGGAAAGCGTTCAATGAAATTGTTTTTTCAAAGATTGTATAATTACTCTGAATAAATTGCTGCAAATGTTCAAATACAATTTATGTATGTTTGAAATATTTATTAATCAAACCAAAGGTTATTAAATCTATACGAATCAAATTATTTCTTTTTTATGATTTCATTTTTATTCTCAATTGCTTTTTTAATTGCGGGCTATTTTATTTACGGAACGATTATTGAAAAAATTTTCGGAATAGATAAGAACAAAGAAACACCTGCTAGAAGTATGCAGGATGGTGTTGATTTTATGCCGCTGCCTACATGGCGCGTGTTTTTAATTCAATTTTTAAATATTGCCGGACTTGGACCAATATTTGGGGCTATTGCCGGAGCCATGTATGGACCTTCTGCCTTTTTATGGATAGTTTTAGGAAGTGTTTTCGCAGGGGCAGTTCATGATTATCTTTCTGGAATGCTTTCTTTACGTCATGACGGTTTAAGTATCACTGAAATTGTAGGGGTATACTTGGGGCCAAAATTGATGCACTTTATGCGTTTTTTTACGGTCATACTTTTAATTTTTGTAGGAGCTGTTTTTTTAGTGGGGCCTGCTAAAATTATTGATGGAATGACAGGTGGCTTTTTAGGTATTTGGACATGGGTTTCAATTATTTTGCTGTACTACGTACTATCTACTTTATTACCAATAGATAAATTAATTAGCAAGCTGTATCCTCTTTTTGGAGCCGCTATGTTATTTATGGCGGTTGGTTTGTTGATCGCATTATTAACAGGTAGTTATCAAATTCCAGAACTAGTACCAGAAAATCTTGTTAATATGAAATCTAATTCAGAAGCAACTCCAATTTTTCCTATGTTGTTTATTACCATTGCTTGTGGGGCTATCTCTGGTTTTCATGCCACGCAGTCGCCATTAATGGCACGATGTATTAAAAATGAGAAACATGGAAAAAAAGTTTTTTTCGGCGCAATGATCACCGAAGGTATTGTTGCTTTAATTTGGGCAGCAGCAGCAATGGCATTTTTTGGAAATGTGGAAGGATTAAATACGATAATGGCTGAAAATGGAAATAATGCGGCTTGGGTAGCTAATGAAATTTCTTTAAATATGCTTGGTAAATTTGGTGGAGTGTTAGCGGTTCTAGGAATTGTTGCAGCTCCAATTACTTCAGGCGATACGGCTTTTAGATCGGCGCGATTAATACTTTCAGATATTTTTAAATATGACCAAACAAAAATAAGTAAGCGATTGTTTATCAGTTTACCTTTGTTTGTTCTTGCTTTTGCAATAACCCAAATGGATTTTGCTATTATTTGGCGATATTTTGCATGGAGCAATCAAACATTATCAGTAATTGTTTTATGGACCTTAACAGCTTATTTAGTAAGTGCTAAAAAACGCTATGTAGTTACTTTAATTCCTGCACTTTTTATGACCATGGTTTGTACTACCTATATATTTATTTCTCCTGAAGGTTTTGGTCTAGGGCACAAGTTGGCTTATATATTGGGAGCTATTGTTACTTTGATAATTTCGTTGTTGTTTTGGTATTCTATGTTAATTAAAAAGAGGAAGAATTAATATTTCTAATTGCAACCAACTATATTTTTGGTTTTGTTTAACCTTTATTTTTAATACCTAGATTTGTAATTCATATAAAATTAATAAAAATGAAAAATATACTATTTGTTTTAATAGCTCTATTCACAGTAAATATTTTTGCTCAACGTCCAGGAGGTGGGGCAAGACAGCAGAACCGAAATTTTCAATCTGAGCAACCTCAAAAAATAAAGAAGTTTAAAGCAAGTGATGCTGCGGGTATTTTTTATTATGATGTTGAAAAAGTAATAAAAAAAATAAAAATTAAAGACGAGAATAAACAGCTTCGAATAAAAAAGGGGTTAAGAAATTATAATTCTAAAATTAGAGAAATTTCATTTTTAAATTCAGAGAAATTTGAAGAATTAGATTTAGTTGTAAGTGCGTCAGAAAAAAACAGTGATATTCGAAAAAAAATAGGAGCTGTTATTCGTCCTGTTAGAGAGGAGATTCGAATAAATGAAAAAGAATTAAATAGGATTTTTGAAGATGTTTTATCTGAAAAACAACAAAAAAAGTGGTTAAAATATCAAAAGAAAAAAAGTTTACAGCCTAAAAAACCACAAAATAGAGAAAATCAAAATTCGAGACCTACTCGTGGAGGAGGAGTCGGACGTGGAATGAGGCAATAAATTAAATTTTAAGTACTAGGTATACAGGAAAATGATCACTGTATCCTCCTTGATAATATTTTCCTGTATAAGTTCTAAAGGGCTCGCCTTTAAATCTGCCTCTAGGATTCATTAAAAACTCCTTATTATAAATAGCAACTTGTTCAAATTTTAATTTAGCATCTTTATTTTTGAAGTTTTCAGAAATTAATATTTGATCAAAAAGCATCCATTTTCCATAAAATTTTGAGGACCCTAAACCTTTTTTATACAAGGTTAACATAGGGTTTGTTAAAGGAGAAATTGCCAAATGGTTGTGAATACTTGAATCGTTTGGGTTGTCATTAAAATCGCCCATGACTATTATTTTCGGATCTTCTTCTTCAATAAGATTTATATTTGAATGTAGTAACTCTGCAATGGTAATTCTTTTAGCTTTTGTTTCGTCTAGACCTGTTCTTTTAGAAGGCCAATGGTTTATATACACATGAATAATTTCATCGTATAATTTTCCTTTAACATATAAAATGTCTCTTGTGTTATCTCTAACATTGTATTTGTTGTAAAGTACAACGGGAATGGCTTTAGATTCTAAAACCTCAAAAATTTCTTTGTTGTAAAGCAAGGCAGTGTCTATACCTCTTTCGTCTGGAGAGTCATAATGAATATATTGGTATGGATGCCATTGTAGCGTGTCACTTTTTAATAAATCCTCTAGAACATCAGCATTTTCTACTTCTGCTAACCCTACAAGAATTGGAGGTAATTTGCAATAATCATTGCCAATATTAGCAATAGCTTTACCTATTTTTTGAATTTTTAAATTGTAGCGATAAGGTCCCCACTTTTTTTTCCCTTTTGGAGTAAATTCTTTGTCTAAGGTGTTTTTATTATCTGCGGAATCAAATAAATTTTCAACATTGTAAAAGGCACAAGAAATAAGATCAGAATCCATGAATAATTTGAGTTTTTTCGAATGTACGAAACAATCTAAAACTAAATATAAATTATCTACTATTATTGTACATTTGCACTATGATTGATAAGAAAAAAGTAACCTCTGAAAAAGCTGTCCTGATTGGAGTTGTAACTCAGTTACAAGATGAAGATCAGTCGAAAGAGTTTTTAGATGAATTGGAGTTTTTAGTAAATACTGCCGGTGGAGTTTCTATTAAAAGATTTACTCAAAAGTTAGAAAAACCACATCCTAAAACATTTATAGGTTCTGGAAAATTAGAGGACGTAAAACGATATATAGACACACATAACGTAGGTACTGCTATTTTTGATGATGAATTGAGTCCTGCTCAGTTGCGAAATATTGAAAAAGTATTGGATTGTAAAATATTAGATAGAACAAATTTAATATTAGATATTTTTGCACAAAGGGCGCAAACCAGTTATGCTCGTACTCAGGTTGCCTTGGCGCAATGTGAATATTTATTACCGAGGTTAACTAAATTATGGACG
The DNA here is from genome assembly GCA_042584125.1 of Bacteroidota bacterium. GTDB lineage: Bacteria > Bacteroidota > Bacteroidia > Flavobacteriales > Flavobacteriaceae > Flavicella. Next base: position 81,641 of record JBHOTE010000001.1, on the reverse strand, counting down.
CATCTTGATAAACAAAAAGGAGGTATTGGATTGCGTGGACCTGGGGAAACTGAAATTGAAACAGATAGACGTATTGTGCGTGATCAAATTGATGTTTTGAAAAAGAGATTGAAGGTTATTGACAAGCAAATGGCCATTCAAAGAAAAAATAGAGGAAAAATGGTGCGTGTAGCCTTGGTAGGTTATACCAACGTTGGAAAATCTACTTTGATGAATGTGATTAGTAAATCGGATGTGTTTGCAGAAAACAAATTATTTGCCACATTAGATACCACCGTAAGAAAAGTAGTTGTAAAAAACATTCCTTTCTTAATGGCAGATACTGTTGGGTTTATTAGAAAGTTACCAACCCAATTGGTAGAATCTTTTAAATCGACGTTAGACGAGGTGCGTGAGGCAGATTTTTTATTGCATGTTGTGGATGTTTCTCATAAGAACTTTGAAGAACATATTGAGTCTGTAAATCAAATTTTGGTTGATATTAAAAGTGCTGATAAGCCAACCATGATGGTTTTTAATATGATTGATGCTTATACGCATGAAACGATTGATGAGGATGATTTGGTAACTGAAAAAACTCAGGAGCATTTTACTTTGGAGGAGCTACAGAAATCTTGGATGTCGAAAATGGAGAACAACTGTGTGTTTATTTCGGCACTGCATAAAGAGAATTTAGAAGATTTTAAAAGTCGGGTTTATGAAGAAGTAAAGAAAATTCATATCAAACGATTCCCTTATAATAACTTTTTATACGACGAGTATACAGAAGACGGTAAAGCATAAAAAAATCCCTTTGAAAATTTTTCAAAGGGATTTTTTTTGAGTTATTTATCCGTTGATTTTTTGAGCTTTGCAAGCTAATCTATTCGGATTTTGAGAGCAGAGCTTGTCGAATCTAGTAAGCTGAGCTTGTCGAACTTAGTAAGCTGAGCTTGTCGAATCTAGTAAGCTGAGCTTGTCGAAGCTTAAAACCCATAATTAATTCCAAGTCCAAAAACTTCTTTTACTTGAGCAGCGCTAATTGCATTGTCATCATAAATAGTTTGGAAAGAAATATTAGTAGACATGTACTTGTTAATTTTCATAACAATATTTAACGTATAGTCAATATCAACATTCTGAGCATCTTCTAGGTAATTAGAATATAGATTTAAAATATTTTCAAAAGAAACGTTTTTTAGTACTTCGTATTTTGAATATACATTTACACTAGCACCTAATTCTTTACGAGAGGTGTTTCCTTTAAGAACACCAAAAGCAGAACTATTTTCAGTAAACTGACCGTCAACTACAATTAATTTTCCTGTAAGTGGCGCTAAGTTTAATTTAAAATTTGCTGATGGTTTGTACAACATACCCAAACCGGTTTGTAAGTAGGCAGGAGACATAAAATGAGAAATATAATTACCATCTTTGTCTTCTCCACGATCTAGTTGAGTTTTAAAATTTACGATACCAGAATAGAACCAGTGTTCACTTGCTTTTTTACCAACAATAGAGTTGAATTCAAGACGGTCATCAGATTTTGTCATATCCGCTCCTTTAATTTTTGTTAATCCGTACGCAGCAGTCAATCTGTTGTCCCAACTCCAGTCGTTTTTGCTATAGTTAAATTCATAGGCAAAATTTACATTTCCAGCAATGTTTGAAGTACCTCCTCCAAGCCACTCGTTGTTAAATGCTGATTGGTTGAATAATAAATTAATGTTTCCTTTTTTCGTCCAATTAGATTTTTCTTGAGCATAGGTTAAGCTTGTTAAAATTAACAGGCTGGCTAAAATTATTTTTTTCATAATAAATATGTGGTTTTGTGTTTGATTTTATTTTTTTGGCAAAAATAAACTTTTTGACAATTATTTGGGGTAAATAAATGTTTACTAAATTTTTGGAGGAATAAATTAAAGATTATTTTTTTCTTTTATATAAAGGTACTGTGGAGCATGCCTCACCGTACATAATGGTAGCAGCTACTGGAATTAATTTTTCAATTAAATATGTGTAAGCACTGTCGGGAATTGGTTTGTCTGCACAGCCTTTAATAATTACGGGTAGATTTTTGTAAATAGAAAAATCCATTTTAGAAATGATGTCTTGAAAAATACTGTTTTCCAAAAGTTCTAAATCTCCAACAATTATTTTTTTTGCAAATGGAGCTGCTTTTGTGGCTATTAATAAATAAGCCCAAGAAGGAATGATAGCATCAGCACTACAGGTTAGTGCCACAAAGTTATCTTTTAGAGTACTCCAATCGTAGGCATCTATAGACGCTCTAAAATCTTTTTCTTTTAAAATTAATTCATGGAAAAGCCACTGTTTGATATCAAATACAACACGCTCTCCTTCAGGATAAAAATCTTCAAGGTCAATGGTTTTTAATTTACTATTGGCTACTTTATTTACAATTTCCTCCATTTACAAATAAATTTTTAGTGTTTAATTCTTCGTCTTAAGTTGAAAAGAATAATTTCACTTAACATTCAAAGTTGACAAAACTTGTGGAAGTCCAACATTCAAAGTCGACTGAGCTTGTCGAAGTCCACTTGGTTATAGAAACCCTAATTCCAATTTAGCTTCTTCACTCATCATGTCTTGCGTCCAAGTAGGGTCAAAAGTAATTTCAACTTCAGCGTTGTCTATTTCTTCTAACTCTTCAATTTTATCTTCTACTTCTTTGGGTAAAGTTTCAGCAACCGGACAATTTGGAGAAGTCAAGGTCATTAAAATTTTTGCTTCCTTATTATCACTTACCATTACATCGTAAATTAAACCTAATTCATAAATGTCTACTGGTATTTCAGGGTCAAAAATAGTTTTTAAAACCTGTACAATTTTTTCTCCTATATCTGTAATTTCTTGATTTTCCATTTTCTCTTATTTAGAATGGTTCAAAGATACAATTTACAATTCACATCATTTGTATCTGGAAGTTGCTATTTATTCATTTTCATTTGAAAACCTAAAGCATATAATTTTATTTTTTTAATCATAGATACCAAGCCATTAGCTCTTGTGGCAGATAAGTGTTCTTTCAATCCAATTTTATCAATAAAATCCATATCTGCTTCAATAATGTCTGAAGGGTGTTGTTCATTAAATACTCTTAAAAGTAAGGCAACAATTCCTTTGGTTAGTATCGCATCACTGTCTGCAGTAAATTGTAAGCTGTCATTTTTAATTTCAGAATGCAACCATACTTTAGATTGGCAACCTTTAATCAGATTTTCATCTATTTTAAAAGCTTCATCTATAATAGGTAAGGACTTTCCAAGGTCTATTATGTACTCGTATCGTTCCATCCAGTCCTCAAACATTTCAAACTCGTCAATAATTTCTTCTTGTATTTCTTTGATAGTCATTTTTTAAACTTATTTTTGCACTGTCTAATACGGCGCTTTTATCAGTGCACAAAAATAGAGATAAAATTTTATCTATTGCAACGGATTTAGACATTCTTAAGCTTCCAAAGCACAGTATGGAAGTGAATTAATTAATTTTTCGACTGTGCTCGAGATGACTCAAAAAAACCGTCTTTAATATAGAGGCGTTCATAGAAAAAATGAGTAAACTGTTAATTGTAGGAACTGTAGCTTTTGATGCCATAGAAACTCCTTTTGGAAAAACAGATAAAATATTAGGAGGTGCCGCGACTTATATCGGACTTTCAGCTTCTAATTTTGACATTCAATCAGGTATTGTTTCAGTTGTTGGTGGTGATTTTCCAGAGGAATATTTAACCATGTTAAACAATAAAAATGTTGACACTGAAGGAATAGAAATTATAAAAGAAGGAAAAACTTTTTTCTGGAGTGGGAAATATCATAATGATATGAACTCTAGAGACACTTTGGTAACAGAGTTAAATGTTTTAGAGCATTTTAATCCCGTTGTTCCTCAAAATTATAAAAATTCAGAAATAGTTTTATTAGGAAATTTACACCCATTGGTGCAAAATTCGGTTATAGAACAAATGGAAACGAAACCAAAATTAGTGGTTTTAGATACTATGAATTTTTGGATGGATATTGCTTTGCCTCAATTAATTGAGGTGATTAAAAAAGTAGATGTTATTACCATTAATGATGAAGAAGCTAGACAGCTAAGTGGGGAATATTCTTTAAGAGTAGCTGCTAGAAAAATTCAAGAAATGGGACCTAAATATGTGGTTATTAAAAAAGGAGAACATGGGGCATTATTATTTAATGATGATCAGGTTTTCTTTGCACCAGCTTTACCTTTAGAAGAAGTTTTTGATCCAACCGGAGCGGGAGATACTTTTGCAGGTGGGTTTGCAGGATATTTAGCAAAAACAGAAGATATTTCATTTAATAATATGAAAAACGCAGTAGTATACGGTTCTAATTTGGCTTCATTTTGTGTAGAGAAATTTGGAACAGAACGTATGCAAACCGTAACAAAAGAAGAAATTCAAGATCGTTTAGAACAATTCAAAGAATTGACGCAATACGAAATGGCAATTTCTAAATAAGTAAGAAATAAAGTCAAATTACGACAATAGAAATACATTAATTTTTACAAAATTTTGTAAATAACTTTAAATTATGAGTGACGCTATCAAACATGAATGTGGTATTGCAATGGTTCGTTTATTAAAACCATTAGAGTTTTATAAAGAAAAATACGGAACCGCATTCTACGGAATTAACAAAATGTATTTGTTAATGGAAAAGCAACACAATCGTGGACAAGATGGTGCCGGTTTTGCAAGTGTAAAATTTAATGCTAGTCCAGGATCTCGATATATTAGTAGGGTTCGTTCTAACCAATCACAACCAATTCAAGATATTTTTGCTCAAATTAACGAGCGTTTAAGTCAAGGCTTAAGAGAAAATCCTGATAAAAAAGAGGATGTAGCTTGGCAAGAAGAAAACCTTCCATACATCGGAAACTTGTTTTTAGGGCATGTTCGTTATGGAACTTCAGGAGGAAATAGTATTGAAAATGTGCATCCTTTTTTACGTCAAAGTAACTGGAGACATAAAAATTTAATTGTTGCAGGAAATTTTAATATGACTAATTCTTCACAATTATTAGAAGAATTAATTGAACTAGGGCAACACCCAAAGGAAAGTACAGATACCGTTACGGTAATGGAAAAAATAGGTCATTTTTTAGATGATCAAGTAGAAGGTTTATATCAAGATTTAAAATCTAATGTTAGTAAAAAAGAGGCTTCTCCTTTAATTGCAGAAAGAGTAGATATTCAGAAAATTTTAAAAAGAGCAGCAAAAAGCTTTGATGGTGGTTATGCAATGGCTGGCTTGTTAGGGCATGGAGATTCTTTTGTTTTAAGAGACCCTGCCGGAATTAGACCAACTTTTTATTATCAAGATGATGAGGTTTTAGTAGTCGCTTCAGAAAGACCAGTAATACAAACAGTATTTAATGTTCCTTTAGAATCGGTAAAAGAATTGGAGCCAGGACATGCACTAATTGCTAAAAAATCTGGAGATATTTCTGTAAAACCAGTATTAGATCAATTGCCAAAAAAATCTTGTTCTTTTGAAAGAATATATTTTTCTAGAGGGTCAGATGCGGATATTTATAAAGAAAGAAAAATGTTGGGAAAAACCGTTTTTCCTGAGATTTTAAAGAAAATTGACAGCGATATTTCCAATACCGTTTTTTCTTATATACCTAATACAGCAGAAACTTCATTTTATGGAATGAGTGAAGCAGCAGAAGATTTCTTAAATCAACAAAAATTAGGAAAAATATTAAAAGGGAAGAGAAATATTTCTGCAGAAGAATTAAATGTCATTTTATCAGAAAGACCTCGTATTGAAAAAATTGCTGTTAAAGACGTAAAACTTAGAACATTTATTGCTGATGATAATAGCCGTGATGATTTAGTTGAGCACGTATACGATATTACATACGGTGTGGTAAAACCAAATGATAATTTGGTAATTATTGATGATAGTATTGTAAGAGGTACTACTTTGAAGAAAAGTATTATTAAAATTTTAGACAGATTACAACCTAAGAAAATTGTAATTGTTTCTTCAGCTCCTCAAATTCGTTATCCAGATTGTTACGGAATTGATATGGCAAAAATTGGCGATTTTATTGCGTTTAGAGCTGCTTTAGAATTATTAAAAGATACAGATCAATACCATATTGTGAATGACGTTTACACAAAATGTTTGAAACAAAGAATTAGAGAAGATGCTGGAATTGAAAATTTTGTAAAAGAAATTTATGCACCTTTTACGGCGGTTCAAATTTCAGATAAAATTGCAGAGATGTTGAAAACTTCTGAGATAAAAGCAGATGTTCAAGTAATTTTTCAAACAATTGAAGGATTACATGAGGCTTGTCCAGATCATTTAGGTGACTGGTATTTTACAGGTAATTATCCTACAAATGGAGGAAAAAGAGTCGTGAATGAAGCTTTCATTAACTTCTACGAAGGAAAAAATAAAAGAGCTTACTAGAATTAAGTTCCGATATAAATAATTTAAATACCTTGTCATTTATGGCAAGGTATTTTTGTGTCTTATTTCACTATAAAGAATATTTCGAATGCATAAAAAAACCTCCAAAATTAAATTTTGGAGGTTTTTTAAGTTTGAAAAACAAATTATTATTTGTTAGCTGCGTATTTAGCAGAAACTTCAGCCCAGTTAATTACGTTAAAAAACGCATTGATATAATCTGGTCTTCTGTTTTGGTAGTTTAAGTAGTAAGCATGTTCCCAAACATCCAATCCTAAAATTGGTTGGTTACCACAAGCTACGCCTGGCATTAATGGGTTGTCTTGGTTTGGTGTAGAACAAACATCTACAGCACCTCCTTTTGCAACACACAACCAAGCCCATCCTGAACCAAATTGTGTAGCAGCCGCTTTAGAAAAAGCAGTTTTAAAATCTTCAAAAGAACCAAAAGCAGCATTAATAGCTTCCGCTAATTCTCCAGTAGGTTCTCCTCCACCATTCGGAGAAAGTACTTCCCAAAACAATCTGTGGTTGTAAAATCCACCTCCGTTATTTCTTACTGCACCGTTGCTCATGTCTAAGTCAGCAAGAATAGCTTCAATAGATTTTCCTTCTAAATCAGATCCAGCAATAGCAGCATTTAAATTGTTTGTATATCCTTGATGGTGTTTGCTATGGTGAATTTCCATAGTTCTAGCATCAATATTTGGTTCTAACGCATCGTATGCGTATGATAATTCTGGTAATTCAAAAGCCATAATATATATATTTTAGATTTTTATTTAAAATGTTAATCAAAGGTAAGCAACAGAACCCATTAATAGAAATTATTTCTTTTTATACAAGTATAGGCAAATCCTATATAGATAAAACCTTATCTATTTAATCTTCCTGTTGTGTTACCATCTAAAATGCTGTTTACTTCTTCAGCCGTTGCAAAATTAACATCTCCTTCATAGGTGTGTTTTAACGCAGAAGCAGCACAGGCAAATTCCATGGATTTATAATCATCATTAAATTTTTGTAATGCATAAATTAACCCTGCTGCATAGGCATCTCCTGTCCCAATTCTATCAACAATATGTGTTATGTCTAAATCTTCCGTTTCTCTGTACTCAATACCATTCCACATTCTAGAACGTATTTTATGCCAAGAGGAGTTTACAGAAGTTCTAATTTTATCAAATACTTTAGTAATATTTGGAAATTCTTGTATTAATTGCTGACTGGCAGCTATAAAGTCGCTTTTAGAATAGCTGTAATTAGTTCCTAAAACTTCATTTATTTCATTTACTCCTCCAATAAATATAGTAGAGTATTGTAACAAATCTCTTAATACCGTTTTCGGGTTAGCGCCATACTTCCAAAGACCACTTCTATAAGTTGGGTCTGCTGAAATTTCTAGCCCTTTTTCTTTGGCTAATTTTAACCCTTCTTTTAAGGTATGGTAAGCACCTTCTGTTAAAGCAGGAGTAATTCCTGTCCAATGAAACCAGTTCCCACCATTTAAAGAACTTTCCCAATCAACCATTTCTGGTTTGATTTCTGAAAAGGAAGAATGTGACCTGTTGTACGATATAGAACTCGGTCTCATAACCGCTCCAACCTCTAAAAAATAAACCCCTAAAGGTCTTTCTGTTTTTACAATATGACGGGTGCTTACTCCAAATTTTCTTAGGTATGAAATGGCCGTTTTTCCAATAAAATCATCAGAAATACAACTAATATGTTTTACTTTTCCACCAAAATTTGCAATGGAAATACCAACATTTAGTTCTGTTCCACCAAAATAAAACTCTACAACGTTGCTTTGAATAAATTTTTTGTTTCCTCGTGGAGACAAGCGCATTAATATTTCTCCGAATGTAATTACTTTACTCATAATTTATAGTTTAAAAAGGGAATTTAGTTAATATTCAGTACGTTACGTTATTTTAAAAAATTAATATTTAATGTGTAATAGAGGAAGTGAAAATTTAAATTTTCAAAAACAAATAAACCGCTATTTTGAGAATAAAAAAGGGTATAAATTACACTTATTTAAAATTGGTTAACCAATTAAAATTAATCTTTTTTATGAAAAATGCGTTATATATTTACGTAAAAAAATAATTCTCATGAAAAATCTATACTATTTATCAATTTCGTTCTTGTTTTTATCAATCCTTTTTATTTCAAATAGAGCTTTAGCGCAAGAAGTTGGAGGAATTCCTATAGATGCTTCCGTAAAAAAAGGAGTGCTGTCTAATGGGCTAACGTATTATATCCGTAAAAACACTAAGCCAGAGCAAAAAGTAGAATTGCGTTTGGTAGTAAAAGCAGGTTCTATTTTAGAAACTGAAAAACAATTGGGTTTAGCGCATTTTATGGAACATATGAACTTTAATGGTTCTAAAAATTTTAATAAAAATGAATTGGTTGATTATTTGCAGAGCATCGGAGTTAAGTTTGGAGCACACTTAAATGCCTATACAAGTTTTGATGAAACGGTTTATATTTTGCCAATTCCTTCAGACAATGAAGAAAAATTAGAAAAAGGCTTTCAAATTTTAGAAGATTGGGCATTTAATGCTTCCCTTACGGAAGAAGAAATAGACAAAGAACGTGGGGTTGTGTTAGAAGAATACCGTTTAGGATTAGGTGCAGGTAAAAGAATGATGAAAAAATATTTACCCAAATTAATGCACAATTCACATTATGCAGAACGTTTGCCAATCGGTACAAAAAAAGTGATAGAAAATTTCACCTATGAAGATTTAAGAAGTTTTTATAAAGATTGGTATCGACCAGATTTAATGGCAGTAATTGCTGTTGGTGATGTAGATACAGAAGTTTTAGAACAAAAAATTAGAGAACATTTTGAGAGTTATACAATCGTAAAAAAACCAAAAGAGCGTATTGAATACAAGGTACCCAATCACAAAGAAACTTTTGTAGCCATTGCAACAGATAAAGAAACACCAAACGCTACCGTACAGTTGTATTATAAAGATTTTGACGATCGAAAACCTATTCAAACAATAAAAGACTATAGAAAAAGCATTGTAAATAGCTTGTTTGTAAAAATGATTAATGCACGTTTAAATGAGTTAAAGGAAGCTGAAAATCCTCCATTTATTTTTGGTTATTCCACACATAGTGGTACTTGGGCAAAATCTAAAGCAGCTTATCAATCAGTAGCAATGACAAGTGAAGAAGGACAATTAAAAGCTTTAGAAACTTTAGTTTTAGAAAACGAAAGAGTTTTAAGACATGGTTTTCAGCAAGGAGAATTAGACAGGGTAAAAGAGCAAATGCTTATTGCTATGGAGCGTGCTTTTAAAGAGCAAGACAAAGTAGAATCCAATAGATATACAGGACAGTATGTTCGGAATTTTTTAACAGAAGCAATTATTCCTAGTGTTACTTGGAAGTATGAAACCTTAAAAAAAATAATCCCAACAATAAGCTTGCAAGACTGTAATACTTTGATATCTGGTTATATTCACGATGAGAATAGGGTGGTTGTTTTTACAGGACCACAAAAAGAAACGACTAAAAAAATTGAAGAAGCTGAAGTTATAAAAGTGCTTGATGAGGTTAAAAACAAAGATGTAAAACCTTATGATGATAAAGAAGTACCTAGCAGTTTAATGGAGTCAAAACCTACCAAAGGAAGCATTGTTTCTGTAGAACAAGACACGCTGCTTGGAGTAACTAATTTAGTGTTGTCTAATGGAGCAAAAGTCACCTATAAGAAAACAGATTTTAAGAATGATAAAATTATTTTTTCTGCCTACAGTTATGGAGGTACTTCTTTGTACACCAATGAGGAGGTTCATAAAACCGAGTTAGCGAATAATGCGTTGACGCAGGCAGGAGTCAATGGTTTTTCTAACAATGAGATGCGCAAAATATTATCAGGAAAAATGGTGTCTGTAAATCCAGTCATCAATAGTTTAAGTGAAGGCTTTCATGGAGCTAGTACTCCTAAAGATTTTGAATTGTTATTTCAGCTAACACATTTGTATTTTACCAAATTAAATCATGATGTAAAAGCATACAATTCTTTTAAATCCAAAATGACAGGCTATTTAAAAAACGCCTTGTCTGAACCGTCAACCTATTTTTCTGTAAAGTTGAACCAATTTTTAAATAAAAATGATGCCAGATATGTTGGGTTTCCGAGTAAAAAAGTTTGGGAGCAAACAGATTATGATTTGGCATATAAAAAATACCAAGAGCGTTTTGCCGATGCTAGCGATTTTAACTTTTATTTTGTTGGGAATATTGACGACGCAAAACTAAAAGAATTTGTTGAAATTTATTTGGCAAGTTTGCCTAGTACCTATACTAAAGAAAAATTCAAAAATGTAAACGCCAAACCTTTATCAGGTTTCTTAGAAAAAAATATTAAAAAGGGAAAAGAACCTAAAAGCAAGGTTAGCATTATTTACCAAGGTCAAGCAAAATACAATCCTAAGGATGCGTATTATTTAAGAAGTTTAGGAGAAGTGTTAAGTATAAAATTAATTGAGCAGTTACGAGAAGAAGAAAGTGGGGTTTACGGAGTAGGTGCTCGTGGTTCTATGAGCAAATTTCCTGAAGGTTCTTATAACTTCTCCATTTCCTTTCCATGTGGTCCAGAAAATGTAGAAAAGTTAAAAAAGAAGGCCTTTTTAGAATTGGAAAAAATTCAGAAAAACGGAATTTCTGAAAAGGATTTAAATAAAATAAAAGAGGCACAATTATTAGAATACAAAGAACAGCAAAAGAAAAATCAATATTGGTTGCATTTATTACAAAATGCCGATTTTGGTAACTATGACAGAAGCAAAGGGCTAAACAAAGAAAAACAAATTAACGCCCTTAATTCTAAAGACGTTAAAAAAGTAGCAAATAAATATTTGAAAAAAAATAGAATTATAGCGACACTAAATCCTGAGGATGAAAGTTAAAAGAACAAGGATACATAAAAGGCTTGAAATAATTTTTCAAGCTTTTTTTGTTGGGGCCGTTTTATGTTTATTTTGTAGATTTGAAGGAAACAAAAAAATCATATGAAAATAAATAACATTTTAGAAGCCATAGGGAATACACCTGTGGTACGTTTGTCAAAATTATTTCCAGACGCAAATGTTTGGATGAAACTTGAAAAAGCAAACCCAGGAGGAAGCATCAAAGACAGAATTGGCTTGGCAATGATAGAGGATGCTGAAAAAAGAGGTGTTTTAACGAAGGGCAAAGAAATTATTGAGCCAACATCTGGAAATACGGGTATTGGTTTGGCTATGGTAGCAGCCATAAAAGGCTATAAACTTACCTTAGTAATGCCAGAATCCATGTCGGTAGAAAGGAGAGCTTTAATGGCGGCCTATGGAGCCAATCTTGTACTAACACCAAAAGAATTAGGTTTAAAGGGGACTATTGCCAAAGCAAATGAGTTGGTTGAAAACAATGCAAATGCATGGATGCCTTCACAATTTACAAACCAAGCAAACCCTGAAATTCACCGCACTACAACCGCATTAGAAATTGTTAATGATTTTCCAGAGGGGCTAGATTATTTAATTACTGGAGTAGGTACAGGAGGACATATTACAGGAATGGCTGAGGTATTAAAAAAGAAATTTAAAAATATAAAAGTAATGGCAGTAGAGCCAAATGATTCTCCAATCCTTTCAGGAGGAGAACCAGGGCCGCATCCATTACAAGGAATTGGACCTGGGTTTTTTCCAGAAGTATTCAACAAAGAAGCCATTGATGGAGTTATAAGAATTACAAAAGAAGAAGCTTTTACAGAGGTACAAAATTTAGCAAAAACAGAAGGAATTTTGACAGGTATTTCTACCGGGGCCTCTTTGGCGGCAGTTCGTAAACAATTGCAAATAACAGATGCGCAGAAAATTATTTTAACCATGAATTACGACACTGGAGAGCGCTATCTTTCGGTTGATGGTCTTTTTGCCAAACACTCATAGATAAGATGGAATTTATAAAACTGAAGGAAAGAGAAATCAAATCTGAGAACAAAAAGCTAGTAAAGGTATTTGAACAACTAGCTAGCTTGCTATTGGCAATAAATAAAAAGGAAATTCCAGAAGAAATAAGAGCAACCATAAATACAACAATCCATTCCTTAAATGCAGTTCTTGGAACTGACAAAGAATTGAAAAAACAGATAATAAAAGCTCAAGCGAGTATTCTAAAATTAATTGAAAAGGAATTAAAGTTGGTTCCGAAAAATTATTATCAAAACACCTATTTAGTTATTGGAATGGCTCTAGGAATGACAGTTGTTGGAGTCCCTATTGGAACGGCAACAGGGAATATGGGGCTAATGGGTATTGGTATGTGTTTTGGAATGGCCTTCGGTATTATAGTTGGAAAGGCTAAGGATAAAAAAGCATTTGAAGCTGGAGAGCAGTTGGACATAGAAATAGGATAAAAAGTGCAATCGTCTATGTAACCAAACGATAACACATTCTTTGGCATACAATTAAATGAATTAGTTAATTTGCTTTCAATACAGTTTCATAAGAAAAAAAACTTGTGGTTTGTTGGTATTGTTTCCTTTTTTCGACTGTTCAAATTTAAATTTAAGGAAGAATGAAAGATAAATTAAAAATAGATATAGTTTCTGATGTTGTTTGCCCGTGGTGTACGGTTGGTTATAAGCGTTTGGATAAAGCAATAACAGAATTAGGAATTCAAGATCAGGTAGAAGTTGAATGGCAGCCTTTTGAGCTAAACCCACATATGTCTGTAGAAGGACAGCGTTTACACGAACATATTGGAGAAAAATATGGGTCTTCTTTACAGTAGCAGAAAGAATCGCAACAAGGAATAACAGATGCTGGTGAGGCGCTGGGGTTTACTTTTGATTTTTTTGAGGAGATGAGAATGGTAAATACTTTTGAAGCACATGTTTTGCTTGCTTATGCAAAACAATTTGGAAAGCAAACCGAATTAAAAATGCGTTTAACAGCATCTTTTTTTAGTGAAAGAAGAGATGTGTCAAAAAGAGCGGTGTTAAAACAGGCGCTATTGGAAGTCGGTTTAAACGCAGAAGAAGCTTTGATTAGATTGGATAATGAAGAAGTTAGAAAAGAAGTAAAAAGTCAAGAAACCTATTGGCAAAGTCTTGGTGTTAGATCTGTACCAACCTTTGTTTTCAATAAAAGAAGTTCGGTAACTGGAGCGCAACCTATAGGTGTGTTTAAGCAAGTATTAACGGAACTTATTTCAAAATAACTGGGCATCAATACAAAGCTTATTTATACTTTTCTACTCAATAAAAACACCTAAATTTGTTGATAAAATAAAAACAATACCCAAATGGAATTTACAATTAGAAAAGCGGTAAAAGAAGATATGTTTGCTGTACATGCCTGTATTTGTGAGTTGGCGGCCTTTGAAAAAGAAGCAGATGCGGTTGAAATTTCTGTAGAAGATTTACAAAGAGACGGGTTTTCTGAAAATCCATTATTTGAAGTCTTTGTCGGTTTGGTAGGCAATGAAATAGTAGGAATTGCCTTGTTTTATAATCGATATTCTACTTGGAAAGGGAAAACCATTCATTTAGAAGATTTAATTGTTAAAGAAGCCTATAGAGGGAAGGGAATTGGAAAAGCATTGTACAATAAAGTGCTAGCATATGGGTTTGAACTGGGCTTAAAAAGAATAGAATGGAATGTATTGGACTGGAACACCAATGCCGTAAATTTTTATAAAAGTACAGGAGCTAATGTTTTAGAAGATTGGCAAGTCGTTCAAATGGATAGCGAAGGATTAAAAAAACACATACAAAGTTTATAATATAAAAAAGTAAGAGATGAAGCTTTCAGAAATAAAATCAAAACTAGTTGAATTAAAAAAAATAGCGTTTCAATTACCCAATGGCGATTTGGTGCCTAGTCATTTTCATGTAACAGAAGTTGGTAAGGTAACTAAAAATTTTATTGATTGTGGAGGTACGGTACGACAGGAACGTGTGGCTAATTTTCAATTATGGAATGCAGATGATTACGATCATAGATTGCATCCAGAAAAATTATTAAAAATTATTGAGCTTTCGGAAAAGGTTTTAAATATGGGCGATTTTGAAATAGAAGTTGAATACCAACATACCGAAACTATTGGAAAATATGGTTTGGAATTTGATGGAACCCATTTTCTATTAACCAGCAAACAAACAGATTGTTTGGCAAAAGATAATTGCGGAATTCCAGAAGAAAAACCAAAAGTAAAATTGTCTGAATTAACGGCGCAAAGCAATACTTGTATACCAGGAAATGGCTGTTGTTAAAAAGTGGTTTTTTAAAAATGTAAAAGGCCTTTGTTTAAGCAAAGGCTTTGTCTACAGGTTCCCAAAGTTCTATTTTATTGCCATCTAAATCTAAAATCCAAGCAAACTTTCCATAGCTAAATTCCTCAATTTTATCAATTTGGGTGATGCCTTCTGCTTTTAATTTTTTTAATAGTTGGTCTAAATTAGTAACCCTATAATTAAACATATAGTCCTTATTAGAAGGCTCAAAATAAATGCTTTCTTCTTTAAAAGGAGACCATTGTGTTGTGGCGGTATTATTTTTTAAATCTTTCCACCAAAAAGTACTTCCATAAGCATCAGTATCTAACCCTAAGTGTTTTTGATACCACGCTTTTGTTTTTTCTACATCTTTAGTTTTAAAAAACACACCTCCAATTCCTGTTACTTTAGCACCTTCATTCTCCTTTACAACCTGGTTTGCATTTGCATAAATATGGTAAAATTTAGCAGCAACTTTATCCACACAAGTTTGTGCCAATCTTTCTTTAGACTCAACGGTCCATCCAGCAACATGCGGTGATAATAATACTTGTTCAGAATTGATTAAGTACTCAAAAGCAGGAGGAAAAGATTTGTTTTCAAATAAATTTTCAAAAGAACCTTTTTCATACTCTAATACATCTAAGCAGGCACCTAAAATTTTTCCAGACAGCAAGCCTTCTACTAAATGATCAGTAACTACAGCTGTTCCTCTAGCGGTGTTTACTAAATAAAAAGGCTTTTTAAACAAGCTAATCATTTCTCTATTAATCATTTTGTCGGAAAGCTCATTAAAAGGCGTGTGGATGCTTAAAACATCTGCTTTTTCCTGAATTTCTGTCAAAGTGGTTTGTCGGCAATTTTCATCACCAACATTTTCTTTTATATCGTAACAAAGAACCTCTACATCAAAACCTCTTAGTTTTTTAGCAAAAGATTTACCCATGTTTCCATAGCCAATAAGTCCAACAGTTTTACCCTCTAATTCTAGTCCACGATTTTCTTCTCGCAACCATTTTCCTTGTCGTATTTGTAAGTCGGCTTGTTTAATTTTATTAAAAAGTGAAAGCAACATTCCCAATGCGTGTTCTCCAACCGCATTTCTGTTTCCTTCAGGTGCAGAAATTAAATACACCCCTTTTTCAGCAGCATAATCGGTATCAATACTTTCTAAACCAGCACCAACTCTAGCGATAAATTTTAGCTGTGTTGCTTTGTCTAAAAACTGTTTGTCAATTTTAAATCGACTTCTAACAACCACTCCTTCGTATAAGTGAATTTTATTTTCAATTTCCTCTTTGCTAGAAGTGTAATCGATATGGTTTGTACAACCTAATTTTTCTAATCCCGATTCTAAAATTGGGTGATTGCTATCTATATGGAGAACGTTCATTTATAGTAGACGTTTAGATTTGTAGAGTAATTCTTGTTAGTTTTTTGTAGTTGAGGATGTGTTTTATCCTCTTGTTTTTTAATAAGAGAGCGTGAATTTTCCAACAGTCCAACAAGCTAGAAGTTTAATACTGTTCTTTATCATTAGGAAAATCTTTCGACTTAACATCTTTGCTATATTGTTTAAAAGCATTAGACATATCATCAAATAAATTCAAATAACGTCTTAAAAATCGTGGATGAAATTCATGGGTCATTCCAACCATGTCATGGGTAACAAGTACCTGTCCATCTACACCATTTCCAGCTCCAATTCCTATGACAGGAATGGATAATTTTTCTGCTACTTCTTTAGCCAATGCAGCTGGAACTTTTTCTAATACAATAGAAAAACAGCCTAGTTTTTCTAACAACAAAGCATCTTTAATTAATTGTTTGGCTTCTGCATCTTTTTTAGCTCTTACGCTGTAAGTTCCAAACTTATAAATAGATTGAGGGGTAAGTCCTAAATGTCCCATTACAGGAATTCCGGCACCTAAAATTCTTTTGATGGATTCTTTTATTTCTTTACCACCTTCAACTTTTATAGCATGACCACCAGATTCTTTCATAATTCTTATGGCAGATCTTAAGGCTTCTTTAGGGTCTGATTGGTAACTACCAAAAGGTAAATCAACTACTACAAGACTTCTAGAAGAAGCTCTTACCACAGAACTAGCATGGTAAATCATTTGATCTAAAGTAATAGGCAATGTTGTTTCATGTCCCGCCATTACGTTAGAGGCAGAATCACCAACTAAAATTACATCAATACCAGCAGAGTCAACAATTTTTGCCATGGTGTAATCGTATGCTGTGAGCATAGATATTTTTTCACCATTGTGCTTCATTTCAATCAATGAATTTGTAGTTACTCGTTTGTATTGTTTTTTTGCTAATGACATTTTTTCGATATTTAAAAATCAGACGGTAAAAATACATAAAGATTTGTGATAATTGGTTAGGGGCATAAACAGAAGTACAATTTCAGAGAAATAAAAAAACCTTCAGAAACAATAATTTCACTTAATAAAATATTTTACAGCTAAGAAATGAAGTTTCCTTATATTTAGCATCTGTAAAACTTAGAAGTAACAGAAAAAAATCAATGACTACTGATACAAAACATACCTTAGATCCTGATAAATGGATTGATTTACATGCAGATTACTTGTATAACTACACAATATCAAGAGTTAGTAAATCTGAAGTGTCTAAGGATTTGGTACAAGAAACGTTTTTTGCAGCCTTAAAAGCTATGAAAAATTTTGAAGGAAAAGCAAGCGAACGTACTTGGTTGGTGGCTATTTTGAAAAGAAAAATCATTGATTATTACAGAAAAATAAATTCGAAAAAAGGAAAAGCTGAAGTTCGAATGAATTTTTATAGTGATGGTGAAAATGAAGGAGATTGGTTAGAAGAGCGTGTGCCGCAAACTTGGGGCAACGATGCAGATAAAAGTATAGAAACAGAAGAGCTTGGTGAAGCTTTAACAGCTTGTATTGAAAAACTTCCAGAAAAATATGCCATGGTGTTTAAAATGAAAACACTGCAAGATTTTGATACGGAAGAAATCTGTAAGGAGCTAGATATAACATCGTCTAATTTGTGGGTTATCATTCATAGAGCCAGAACACAACTTAGAAAATGTATGGAAGATAATTGGTTTGTTAAATAAAGGGGGATATGTCGAAATTTAAATTAACCTGTGATGAAGCTACTGCCATTTGTGATAAATCGCAATATGGGAAAGCAACGATTATTGAAATTATCAAATTAAAATTCCATTTTTTGGGTTGTAAAATTTGTGCCTTGTATACAAAACAAAATACCTTACTTTCTAAAATTTTGAATTTACACAAAGGAGGTTCCTCCATTTGTTCCATGACAGAAGAAGAAAAGGAATTGATGAAAAAAAAGTTAGAAAACTTTAAGGAATAGTACTTAATTTCTAATTTTGTTCTTCAAAAAATACGACGCCAATATTTATGGATTTTTTACCAGAAAAACTTGATGATTACGTTGTTGCGCATTCGCAGCAAGAACCTCAATTATTAAAAGAATTGAATAGAGAAACTTGGCAAACGGTTTTAAATCCGCGTATGCTAAGTGGTGGTTTTCAAGGACGTATTTTGTCTATGATTTCTAAATTAATTCGGCCAAAAAATATTTTAGAAATAGGAACTTATACCGGATATTCTGCACTTTGTATGGCTGAAGGAATGGCAGACAATGGGAAATTACATACCATTGATAAGAATGAAGAATTGTATGATTTACAACGAAAATATTTTGATAAATCCGATTTTGGAAATCAAATAGTGCAATATGTTGGCAATGCTCTGGAAATAATTCCAACACTTGAAGAAAAATTTGACTTGGTTTTTATCGATGCTGATAAAGCAAATTATTCTAATTATTTCGATTTAATAATTGATAAAATGAATTCTGGAGGGGTTATTCTTTCAGACAATGTGTTGTGGAGTGGAAAAGTAGTGGAAGCATTAAACCCAAAAGATGTTGATACAAAAGAATTGTTGGCTTACAACAAATACATTAATGAAGATACTAGAGTAGAAACTGTATTATTACCTATTCGTGACGGTTTAACTTTAACTAGAGTAAAGTAATCTGAATTCGTTTGTTAAAGATTAGGAGGTAAAAAAATACATTGAACCATTTTTGGTTCAGCTGTTTTAATAAACGAACTTTTTAACCTCCGTTTTCTATAAGCAACTTGGACAAACTCATTGTTCTTCTAAAATTAATTAATTTTAGAATTTAATCTTGTCCATCCCCCACCGTTATATACATTGGTGTAACCATTAGATAAAAGAATGTTTTTGGCAGAATTACTCCTCATACCAGAAGCACAACAAGTAATAATTGTTTTATCCTTTTTTATTTTAGACAGATTGTTTTGTAAAACATGTAAAGGAATATTTATAGATTTTTTAATATTTCCTGTTTTATATTCTTCTTTTGTTCTTACGTCTACTACAATAGCTCCAGTCTTTATAAGTTTAAGGAAGTCTACTTTAGGTCCAAAACCTAATAGTTTTTTTAATGATTCAAACATTATTCTTATGATTTAGATTGATAATAATTAGCGTTTAACCAAGATCCGGCATCAAAACACTCAAAGCCAATACTTGCTAAAATTTGAGTAGCTCTACTGCTTCTCATGCCACTTGCACAGCAAAATACCAAAGGTTGTTCTAAACTTTTTAATTCCTCAATTCTTTGAGTCAATTCTGTTACAGGAATATTTACACTTCCCGAAACGTTCCCTCCTATATACTCTTGATGGCTACGAACATCTACGAGCGTTCCAATGTTTTGTTTTAATGCCATTTCTGCATCCATATTTTAAATAATTTATTTGTTATAGAATTTTGACTTTTTTTTAACCGTTTTGTACGTTGGTTTTCGGATAACCAATGTTTTATCAAGCATTGCTCTATTTGTTACCTTTTCTAAACATGTCTAACAGTAAACCACCTAAAACGGCACCATAGAGAGTGCTATTTACTGGCCTAGAGGTAATGGCACATGTACCACTGTTACATCCTATAAATGAATAATAGGCGTAGCCTGCTATGGCTCCTAAGGCGATTCCAATAATAATTAATTTGTATTTGATAAAAAATGCAAGCATAGTTTTTACGAGTTAAATAATGTTTTAAAGGATTCTAATAATTTTGTCAACAAACCTTGTATTAGTATCCTATTCTTCTGCAAAGAAAACGTGAATATTTCGTCATTACAGTAACATTTGTTACAGTTATAAACAAGTTTCAGTTGTAGTAATACTGATAAATAAAATTATTTCGATTTAGAAAAAGGAAAGATCAAATCTATTAAGAAGCAAACAGTTAAGGTTTGTAAGATGCACTCGTAATTCTTTATGAAATGGTTTTAATGATGCAGGCTTAATTTTGTCTAGCTGTTTTTTTAGTTCAATCATTTTAAAGTAAAAAGATTGCGATTTGAATACAAACTTTTGTGAGGCTAACTTTTTTTCGATTTCATTTTTTTGAAATTTTACTAAGGCTATTATTTCATTGGCCGAATTAAAATCTAGTTGCTTTGTTTCAACCGAAGTTAAAAGACCGCACTTAAAGTCGATACATTGTTTAGGTCTTTTTGTGTAGATACTACACCCGTCACAATAGTTATCACAGGGTTGAAGAAAAAATCCATTATTTCCTGAGTCTTCTATCTCCATTAATTTTTTTAATCTAAATAATTCGTCACTAGCAACTTGTACAAAACCAATAAGGGTTCCATCACAACATAAACCACAAGCCAAGCATACATTTAAGGAATCATTCATGTTTTCTGAATTTAAGCACTTCTTGAAGATCTCCTTCAAAGGGTGCTATTAGGTTATTTATGCGTTGTAATAATAATGTGAGGTAGTCTTTTGCTACAAACTAGTACTTAGAAAGCAGAACTATAATTTTGTTTTAGGTCTGCCAATGGGTAGATTTTAAATGTAGGGATTATTTAAGTTAGAGTATGTAAATAATTTGTGTATTCTCTCAAATACTTTTAATAGATAGGAAAGTGGCAAACAAATTGAGTCGTCAAAAAAAATATAAAAGCGCGATTTCCTTTTACGATAGGTTTGTTGAGAATTAGAATAGAGAGTAGCCTAAAATAGGGGACTAAATATTAGCAAGTATAAGAATGATAAAAATCTGTCTATTAAAAAGTTCTTTTAATAGGTCCTGTCATATCATCTATATTATCTTTAACAGAATTAATTTCTTTTTTGATGTCTTTGGTAACATCTAAATCAATGTTATTTTTTTCTGCAGTGGTGTTAATTTCTCTTTTGATATCATTTGTCGCATCTTTAATTTGACGCATTCCTTTTCCTAGCCCTCTTGCTATTTCAGGAATTTTGTCTGCTCCAAACAACATTACTACAATAAGTAGTACAATCATTACTTCCGGTGCGCCAATAAATAATACCATGTTCAAAAATTTACTACAAAGATAGTAAATCGTCATGAAAGGAGAACTTAGTTTATTTGCAAAAATTAGAGGATAAATTTATTTTACTTGAAATTCTAAAATAGAAGTTTTGAATATTGACGAGTTAGTTTAATACGATGCTTTTTTCAGTATATTTAGATTTCAAAATTTTTGTCAAAATACCCATATAGTCAAGTTAAACAAGTTATTTTTGCTTGCTGGAACAGGTATAGATACCTTAGAAATAAAAAGATGGATAGAACAAACATTAATTCAGGATCTAGCTTTGAAAAAGAAATGTCTTATTCAAGAGCAGTAGTTACTGGTAATTGGGTTTTAGTCTCTGGAACTACAGGTTTCAATTATCGTACTATGGATATTGGTGAAGATGTAGAATCTCAAGTAGAGCAGTGTTTTGTTAATATTGCTGATGCTTTACAAAAAGCGGGTTCGAAAATGGAAGATATTGTAAAGGTGCAATATATTTTACCGAATGCAACCGATTTTGAAAAGTGCTGGCCTACGATGAAGAAATATTTAGGGGAAGTTCGACCAGCAGCAACAATGATTTCTGCCGGATTGGCAGATGAAAGAATGAAAATAGAAATTGAAGTTACGGCTTTTAAAAAATAATAGAATGGATAAAAAAGTAGCAGAATACATAGATTCAGAGTTAAAAACAATCGCAATATTAGACGAACATAATGTTGGGTTTGAAGGCGTAAAAATTTACGATTTTAGAACACATCACGAAAATGGTAAAATATTTAGCCACCAAAATGGGGAGACTTATGGGATGGCTTTTTTAAATGCAATTACCCAAGAAAGCGCTAAAATAATTACTAGAGAAATTAAAAAGAATAAAAATTTAAGCCTATATGGTTTAAAAGAATTGGTAGATAGACAGCGTTTAAAATGTTATGTAAAGGGTGGTTCAAGGTCTTATGACACGTGGAAAACAGGTGATGTAGGTGTTGCTTATTTAGAGTTTGATGATGAAAAAAGAATTATTCTTCCAAGGTTTAAGAATGAAAGTGTAGAAGATTAATTTATTTTCCAAAATTCTTTGTCCTCCTGTCATACATAACAATACTTCCAGCTACGGAAACATTCAGACTCATTGGGGTGTCAAACTTGACTAGGTGATGTGATTTTTCAATGGCAACTCTAGACAGGCCATGATCTTCTGCTCCTAACAAATAAACACAGCGTCTTGGGTGCTCAAAAGTTTCTAAGGGAACTGCTTTTTCATCTAATTCAACCCCAACTAACATGGCTCCTTTCGGGAGTTGTTGGTAAAAATCTTCAAAAGTGGTATAATGAAAATAAGGCATAGCCCCCACTGCTTTGTGGGTGTCGCAAGCTTGCTTTGCGTATCGGTTTCCAATGGTAAAAATATAACTGGCTCCCATGTTTTGTGCAGAACGCCAAAGCACGCCTAAATTTTCTGGTGTTTTACCATTAAAAATTCCAATGCCAAAATAACCTTGTTCTAAGTTGTCAATCATTCTTCTTTTTTATAAATAGTTGGAAGAGAAATATTATAAGTAACAGCTACAATTCTTATAATAATAATTGCAGTAACAGGAATATATTGTAAGTAGGGATTTGGAACTTCTAAGTACACGAGTGCTATGTATAATACTCCTCCAAAGATACTAGCGGTAGCATAAATTTCTTTTTGAAATACAACCGGAATTTCATTGACAATAATATCTCTAATAACTCCTCCAAAAACTCCAGTAACGGTTCCTAACAACACACAAATAACAGGAGTTAAATGATAATCAAGTCCAATTTGAACACCGGTAATAGTGAACAGCCCAAGTCCTATAGCGTCATAAAAAAAGATGGGTTTGTTAAAAAAGTGGAGCTTGGTTCTAAAAATCATAGCAATAATGGCCCCGGAAACTATGGCATAAAGAATATTTGTATCAAACAACCAAAACACATCTCTATCTGCCAATAACATGTCTCTAATGGTTCCACCTCCAACGGCCGTAAAAAAGGCTACAATTAGAACTCCAAAAAGATCTAATCTGTTTCTAAGCCCAACTAATGCCCCTGAAATAGCAAAAACAAAAGACCCCATTACATTGATATGCATAATAATTATTTCCATAATTTTGGTTTACAAGTTTAGATAGTTATTGGTACTCTTATTTTTTTGTCAACATCCTTTTTATCTCGTTTAGCTTCATTAAAGCTTCAATAGGCGTTAGGGTGTCAATATTTGTGGTTAAAATTTCTTCTTTTATATCTTCTAAAAGAGGGTCGTCTAATTTGAAAAAACTCAATTGTAAATCTTCCTCTTGACTAGCAGTTTTCAATTTTTCTTTCACATCTTCATTGGTGTGATTTTTTTCTAATTGCTTCAGCATTTTGTTGGCCCTATGAATAACCTGAGTAGGCATACCTGCTAATTTTGCAACATGAATACCAAAACTATGCTCGCTTCCACCAGAAACTAATTTACGTAAGAAAATAACAGTATCTTTTAATTCTTTTACAGAAACATTGAAGTTTTTAACTCTTTCAAAAGTATTGGTCATATCATTTAATTCATGATAATGCGTAGCAAATAAAGTTTTTGCTTTTGTAGGATGTTCGTGTAAATATTCTGCAATAGCCCATGCAATAGAAATACCATCATAGGTACTTGTTCCTCGTCCAATTTCATCTAATAAAATTAAACTTCTGTCAGAAACATTATTTAGAATACTTGCGGTTTCATTCATTTCTACCATAAAAGTAGATTCTCCCATAGAAATATTATCACTAGCGCCTACACGTGTAAAAATTTTATCTACAATACCAATTTTTGCATTTTGAGCGGGAACATAACTTCCCATTTGTGCTAATAATACAATTAAGGCTGTTTGTCGTAGTATGGCAGATTTACCAGACATGTTGGGTCCGGTAATCATTATTATTTGTTGGGACGTTCTGTTTAAAACAACATCATTCGCAATATATTCCTCGCCAATTGGCAACTGTTTTTCTATTACTGGGTGACGCCCATTTTTTATTTCTAAGTCGGTACTTTCATCCAAAACAGGACGAACATAGCTGTTTTCTGTAGCCGTTTTTGCAAAGGAAGTTAAACAATCTACTTGAGCAATAAGTTGTGCATTTAGCTGAATTTTTTGAATATGCCCACTTAAATAATGAATCAATTTGGCATACAATTCATGCTCTAGTTTGCTTATTTTTTCTTCAGCTCCAAGAATTTTAGTTTCGTATTCTTTTAATTCTTCTGTAATATATCTTTCCGCATTTACTAGAGTCTGCTTACGAATCCATTCTTCAGGAACCTTGTCTTTATGTGAATTACGGACTTCAATATAGTAGCCAAAAACATTGTTGAAAGCTATTTTTAATGAATTGATCCCAGTGCGCTCTGTTTCTCTAGCCAACATGGCGTCTAAATAATCTTTACCAGAAGTTGAGATCGCTCGTAAGTCATCTAATTCTTGAGAAACACCACTAGAAATACTATTTCCCTTGATAATATTTACCGGAGCATCTTCAAATAAAGTAGTTTCAATAGTTTTTCTTATGTCTGCACAGTCATGCAATTGTTTTCCTATAGATTTTAAAGATGTGTTACTGCTTTTTTCAGCGGCTTCTTTGATAGGAATAATGGCATTCAAAGAATTTTTAAGATTGACTACATCTCTAGGTTGAATTTTCCCTGTGGCAACCTTAGAAACCAATCGTTCAATATCACTAATTTGTTTGATTTGGTAGCTTACCGTTTCGAAGAAATCAGGAGTGTCCATTAGGTACTTAACAACTTCTTGACGTGTGTTAATTTCTGCAATATTCTTTAAAGGTAAGGCTAGCCATCTTCTTAATAATCTTCCTCCCATAGGAGAAATGGTTTGATCAATAACTTTTAAAAGGGTTACCGCATTGGCTTCTGTAGAAGCGTATAATTCTAAATTTCGAATGGTAAATCGATCCATCCAAACATACTTGTCTTCTTGTATTCTTTGAATAGAGGTAATGT
Source organism: Bacteroidota bacterium (assembly GCA_042584125.1). Lineage (GTDB taxonomy): Bacteria > Bacteroidota > Bacteroidia > Flavobacteriales > Flavobacteriaceae > Flavicella. Next base: position 56,470 of record JBHOTE010000001.1, on the reverse strand, counting down.
GTTCTATTTTGTTGTGTTGTGTTTCTGATAAATAATACAGCACAGCACCAGAGGAAATAATCCCTTCGGAAAGTGTATCTATTCCAAAACCTTTTAAGGAGTTTACCTTGAAATGTTTTTCTAAACTTTCATGGGCAAAGTCACTTTGAAAAACCCAATCGTCTAAATAAAAGGAATGAAAAGTTGTTCCAAAAACTTCATTGAATTTTACACGGTTTTGTTTTTGTATCAGGACCTCACTAGGTTGAAAATTTTGAAGTAATTTATCAATATATTCTTCAGAACCTTGTGCCGTAAAAAATTCTCCGGTAGAAACGTCTAAAAAAGAAACTCCCAATTGCTTTTTGCCAAAATGTACGGCCGCTAAAAAGTTGTTAGTATTGGATTGTAAAACTTCATCATTAAAAGAAACTCCTGGAGTTACCAATTCTGTAACACCACGTTTTACAATAGTTTTGGTCATTTTAGGATCTTCCAACTGATCGCAAATAGCCACTCGCATACCTGCCTTTACCAACTTAGGTAAGTAGGTGTTTAAGGAATGGTGGGGGAAGCCTGCTAAAGCGGTTTCGGTTTCGCTACCAGCACCTCTTTTGGTCAATGTAATATTTAAAACACGCGCAGCTTTAACGGCATCTGTTCCAAAAGTTTCATAAAAATCGCCTACTCTAAATAACAACATGGCATCAGGATATTTCGCCTTAATCGTGTTGTATTGTTTCATTAAAGGAGTTTCCTTTTTCGCTTTTGTTTTTGCCAAAGTTATTGGAGTTTAAATATGAAAAAGCGAATTTAAGGCTTTTGTTTTTAGCTACAAAAGCAAAGAATTTTTTTACGAGTTTATTTTAGATTTGGAATATGTAGGCCATTAAATAAAAAACCCACCTTAATCAAAAACTAAGGTGGGAAAATTGCTATGAAAAAGATGTAATAGATAAGTCTCTATTACATTTTAAATGTAAGGACTATTAAAGTTCTTGTTCGTTATTTTCGATGAATTGTTGATTTTTCTCGGTGAGTTACAGAGTTCCTTAGAGAGATGGGAATTATTTTTTTAGTAAAAAGATGAATTACAAAAATCTACAGGTTTCTTTCTTTTTTTATTTGTTCGTATGCTTCTTGAATTTTTAAGAATTTTTCTTCAGCACCTTTTAAATGTTCATCCCCTAAATGCCTAACTTTATCTGGGTGGTGCTTTTTTACCATTTTTCTATAAGCAGCTTTTAATTCCTGATCTGTCGCTGTTTTTTCAATTTCCAAAATTTTATAAGCACTATCAGAATCTTTGTAGAACATTGCCTTTATAGATTCGAAGTCGTGCGTATTAATGCTTAAATAGCCTGCAATTTTATGCAGCATATCCAATTCATCAGGCGTAACAATTTCATCAGCTTTAGCTAAAGCAAATAAATAATGCATCAATTGTAAACGAGATGCATGCTGCATTTGCTGTCTAATCTGTAGTGATATTTGACGAACAGAAACATCTTGACTGTTGATAATTCCTTTAAAAAGTCGGAAAGCATGGTTTGCTCTATCTTTTCCGTACATTTTAACGAAATAAGCACGGACAAAATCTAACTCTCTTTGATCAATTTTTCCATCTGCTTTAATTACAAAAGAAGATAGGATTAATAAACTTATTTCAAAATCTCCCGAGTGGGTATTGTTGTCGTGATTTTGAGCTTGACGTCTAAAATCTTGGATGTCTTTTTTCGTAAATCCATCAATTGCATTACCAACAATATATCCTAAAAAAGCTCCTATTGGACCTCCAAAAGACCATCCTAACCCAGCTCCTAACCATTTTGTAAAACTTGCCATTTTTATAAAAAATTAAGCAACAAATATAAAAGTAATCTTTACGTATTGAAGTTTACAAGCGTTAATAAAGTCTTAATTTCATTAATGAAATATTTTTAATCCAATTAGAAATAAATTGTAATTGTAGTAAAGAACATCAAATTCATGGTGTTTTTTTGATACATTCTATATAATAAATCTGCAAAGGAAGTTCTTTTTGTCATAAGATACTCTAAACCTGTTTTCTATTGTTTCTGTAGAATGGATTTGAAGTTACGAAATCCAATTCTAAACGTAAAGTTAAAAAATGAAAACATTGGGTTTCGTTCGTAATTCAATGCGTATCTTTGCCACCGATAAAGTTTAATATTAAGAATTAGATATATATGTATCCACAAGAATTAACAGCGCCTATGGAAGCGCAATTGGTAGAAGCAGGATTTGCTGCATTAAAAAGTCCTGAAGAGGTAGTAAACACATTGAAATTAGAAGGTACTACTTTGGTAGTGGTGAATTCTGTTTGCGGTTGTGCAGCGGGTACAGCACGTCCAGGAGTAATAGCTTCATTAGAAGGAGCAGCAAAACCAAATAATTTGGCAACAGTATTTGCTGGAGTTGATGGTGCAGCAGTTGGGAAGGCAAGAGAATTTATGATTCCTTTTCCTCCATCTTCACCTGCAGTTGCTTTGTTTAAAGATGGACAATTAGTTCATATGTTAGAGCGCCATCATATTGAAGGTCGTTCTGCTCAAATGATTGCTGATCATTTATCTGAAGCTTACGCTTCTTATTGTAAGTAAGAAAAAAATGTCTAGTCTTAAATAACCGATACAGATTATTTAAGGATAATTTTTTAGTTAAAAGCTAAACAATCAAGTGATTGTTTAGCTTTTTTTGTGGTTTAATTTATTTTGAGTGCGTATTTACGTACTCTTATGGTTTCTGTTTTTACTTTTCTATTAATTTCACTTCAACAGAGTTCTAGGATTTTCTGTTCAGATGTCTTCGCTGTATTTATCATATGTTTTAATCTATCAAGTTCACTGGAAAATATTTTGGTCTGGAACGAAAGATTAAAATAAAAAACAACTACTTCTTAATTGGTTTTAAAACAGTTGTTTAACTACGTTATGTAACATTTGTTACATTCAATATATTGAATATCAGCACATTGAATAAAAATAAAAACCACGTATATGACATTTGTCATATGTATTACTTGTCCTGCGAACTAGTTTTGTATTCCATATTAAATAAATAAACCTATGGTTACTTCAAGAAGATCATTTATTAAAATATCTGCCCTTAGCGCTTCAGGAGTTGCTCTTTTTGGTACAGCAATCAATTCTCTTAGTCAAAGTTTAACAGAGAATAATATTCTTGCTGAAAGTGTAAAAAATCTAAAGCGAACTGCAACCTATTGTGAAGTTTGTTTTTGGAAATGTGCGGCTTGGGCTTATACAGATAAAGAAAATAATATAAAAAAAATAATAGGAAATGAAACAGATCCTCACTGTTTTGGTCGTTTGTGTCCAAGAGGAACTGGTGGTGTAGGGATGTATTCTGATGAAGATCGTTTAAAAACTCCGTTAATTAGAGTAAAAAAAGAAGGTCAAGAAGATACTTTTAGAAAGGCAAGTTGGGAAGAGGCATTGACACTTGTTGCTTCTAAAATGAAAGGAATTAAAGAGACTTATGGAGCTGAAAGTATGGCATTGCTTAAACATGGCTCACCTGGAAGTCACCTAGAACATTTATTTAAAGCCTATGGTTCTGATACGATTGGTGAACCCGCATATGCTCAGTGTAGAGGGCCAAGAGAAACTGGGTTTGGTTTAACTTTTGGTTCTTGGATTGGTTCTCCTGAGCCTACAGATATTAGAGATACGAAATGCCTTGTGTTAATAGGTTCTCATATTGGTGAGAATATGCACAACTCTCAAGTACAAGAAATGGCTGATGCTATTGATAATGGAGCTGATATTATTGCTGTAGATCCAAGGTTATCTACCGCTGCGAGTAAGGCTTCACATTGGTTAGCAATTAAGCCATCAACAGATATTGCATTGCTTCTTTCTTGGATGCATGTTTTAATTTATGAAGATATTTATAACAAAGATTATGTAGAACAATATGGTTTTGGTTTTGAAGAATTAAAAGAACATGTTAAAAATTTCACTCCTGAATGGGCATATGGAATTACGACTATAAAGCCAGAAGAAATAAGAAAAACTGCTAGAGTAATGGCAGCGGCTGCGCCAGCAACTATTGTGCATCCTGGAAGACACGTAACTTGGTATGGTGATGATTCTCAAAGAGCAAGAGCAGTAGCTATGTTAAATGGTTTGTTAGGTTCTTGGGGGAATCGTGGAGGATTTTATTTTAAAGAAAAAGTTTCGGTTCCTAAATATCCACACCCTGCATATCCTCATCCAAAATGGGGTTGGGAAGAGCTAGGAGAGAAATATCCTTTTGCTGAAATGGGGATAACCAGTGAATTGGTAAATGCCTCTATTCCTAACAAAAACACAAAACATCAAATTAAAGCTTGGTTTGTTGCAGGAACTAACTTGGTAAATACCTTACCTCAACGAGAAAAAACAATTGAAGCTATTGAAGCCTTAGAGTTTTTGGTGGTAATGGATACAATGCCGATGGAAATTACAGGTTATGCTGATGTTATCTTGCCTGAATGTACTTACTTAGAACGTTATGATGGCATTAGGTCTGCTACAAATAGAATTCCTTCAATTGCTTTAAGATGTCCGGCGGTAAAACCGAAATATGAAACAAAACCTGCTTGGTGGATTTCAAAACAAATTGGTGAAAAATTAGGGTTAGGAGATTATTTTAAATATGACGACTTTGAAGAAGTTATTTCTTGGCAACTTGAAAAAATGGGAACTTCTTTAGAAGAAATGAAAAAAATAGGAGTCAAAATGTTTGATCGTAAATCGGGGCCATTATTTTTAGAAAAAGGACAAGCTTATGAATTCCCAACAAACACAGGAAAAGTAGAGTTTTATTCAACTTCATTAGCAGAATTAGGTCTAGATCCTATGCCTAAATACACAGCTCACCCAGAACCAGAACAAGGGTTTTATAGATTGAATTATGGTCGTTCTCCGATGCATACATTTAGTAGGACCATCAACAATCGCTATTTAAGTGATTTAAAAAACGAAAATAAACTTTGGGTAAATCCTAAAGTAGCTAGAGTTGAAGATTTGACCAATAATCAAGAAGTATGGTTAGAAAATCAAGATGGAGTTATTTCTTCATTCCCAATTAAAGTAAGGGTTACCGAGCGTGTAAGATGGGATTCTGTTTACTTATACCATGGTTTTGGACATAATAATAAAAAATTAACAAGAGCTTATGGTAAAGGTGTTAGTGATACTGAAATGATTACTAAAGTTGCTATTGACCCTCTAATGGGAGGAACGGGCTTAAGAGGTAATTTTATTAAAATTTTAACGGAGAACCCAAATAAAGAAAGAGAAGTATGAGATATGCAATGGTAATAGACACTTTAAAGTGTGTAGGATGCAGCGACTGTGTTGTTGCGTGTCAAACAGAAAATGACATTCCTGAAGGGTATTGTAGAGATTGGGTAACAGAAACTGTAAGTGGGAAATATCCATCAATAGAATTAGAATTAAAATCTGAAAGATGTAATCATTGTACAAATGCACCTTGTGTAAGATGTTGCCCAACGGGTGCTAGTCATATTATAGAGGGTGGAATTGTTATGGTTACAAAAGATATGTGTATTGGTTGCGGTGCATGTATAGAATCTTGTCCGTATGATGCACGTTATCAGCATCCTGAGGGACATGTTGATAAATGTACATTTTGTCACCATCGCTTAGAAAAAGGACAGCTACCAGCCTGCGTATCTGTATGTCCTACAAAATGTATGTATTTCGGAGATATTGATGATCCAGCAAGTAAAGTATCTCAATTACTTAAATCAAGAACTCATAAAGTTTTAGCACCAGAAGCGGGAACAAAGCCTAATGTGTATTATCTAACCTAACAAACAGCAATCATGCAAGAAGAAATTTTCATTAGCGGAAGAAATATTCCAAACATAGATCCAGTTTTAGAAATTTGGCATTTACCTATTTCTATTTATTTGTTTTTAGGGGGTTTGGCAGCAGGAATTATGTTTTTTGCGGCATTGGTAACCGTTTTAAAAAAGGAAAAACAATTCCCTGCAACCGTGAAACAAGCAATGCTTATCGTACCTATCGCATTAAGTATTGGTTTGGCAGCACTGTTTTATGATTTAACAAATAAATTAAATGTTTGGAGGTTATATACAACCTTTAGAATTGAATCACCAATGTCTTGGGGAGCTTGGGTTTTATTAATTATTACGTTTATCTCTTTTTTTTGGTGCTTTAGTTACTTCACCGAAATATTTCCGAAATGGAGTTGGAAATATAAGTTGATGCAAAAACTTGAAAAGTTCTTTATACAAAACAGAAAATCAATGGCATTAGCTATGCTACCTCTTTCTATTATATTAGGTATTTATACAGGAATTTTATTGTCTGCTTTCAATGCAAGACCCCTATGGAATAATGCCATTTTAGGTCCTCTTTTTTTAGTTTCTGGATTATCTACAGGAGTAGCCGCTATTCTTTTAGTTTCTAAAAATCATTATGAACAAAGTACTCTTAGTAAAATAGATTTATTACTTATAGTAATTGAATTATTCCTAATTAGTCACATGTTAATGGGAATGTATGCTGGATCAGAAGTACAATTGGAGGCTTTGGATATACTTGTAAAAGGAGAGTATACGGTAATGTTTTTTGTCTTTGTGGTGATTTTGGGATTGATTTTCCCTGCTTTGTTAGAAGGAATAGAGCTTCTGGGCTATAAAGTACCTATTGTAGTTCCTGCAGTTTTAATACTAATTGGAGGATTTATTTTTAGAATGGTCATGGTAGAAGCAGGTCAAATAACAAGATACTTGTATTAAAAAATAAAAACAGAAGGAAATGAAAAATATAAATCAACAAAAAAAGCGTGTTTATTGGAATCCATATTTTGGGGGACTTCTACTTGGACTTTTAATCATTTTTACTTTTTATTTTACAGGTAGAGGTTTAGGGGCTAGTGGTGCAATGAAAAGTGGGGTGGTGTCCATAGTTAATGCTGTTGCTCCTAGCCATGCTGAAAATAATGGGTATTACAGTGAATTCATAAAAGAGGGAGAATCTCCTTTAAATAATTGGTTGGTATTTGAAGCTTTAGGAGTGTTTCTAGGAGCATTTTTATCAGGTGCATTTAAAGGCCGTTTAAAATTTGAAATTGAGCATTCTCCTAAAATCACTAGTAAAAGAAGAATCATTTTTGCTTTGTTAGGAGGCTTAATGTTTGGGTTAGGTGCTCAAATTGCAAGAGGTTGTACAAGTGGCGCCGCTTTAAGTGGAATGGCTGTATTGTCTCTTGGGGGATTTGTAACCATGCTTTCTATTTTTGGAACAGGGTTTATTGTTGCGTATTTCTTTAGAAAAAATTGGATTTAATTATATAAAATAAAAAATTATGGGACCACTAATTCCTAACGGTATCATTCCAATGGAATGGAATTATATTATAGCAATATTTATCGGAATGGCCTTTGGCTATATTCTAGAATCCTCCGGGTTTTCATCTTCAAGAAAATTAGCAGGCGTGTTTTATGGGTACGATTTTGTTGTGTTGAAAGTTTTTTTCACTGCGGCGGCAGTGTCAGTAATCGGTTTGTATTATATGGATTATTTAAATTGGGTTGATATTTCTCAGCTTTATGTGCATCCAACCTATTTATGGGCGGCAATTGTTGGAGGTGTGATTATGGGGATAGGATTTTTATCTGGAGGATTCTGTCCGGGAACTAGTTTCTGTGGAGCGGCAATTGGTAAAATTGATGCCATTGTGTTTACAATAGGTATTCTTTTAGGGGTATTTATATTTGCAGAAGCATTTAGTGTTATAGAACCTTTGTTTACAGGCTCTAGCTTAGGAAATATTACAATGGTAGATGTTTTAGAAATATCTCCTTATACAATTATTTTAATCTTCGCAATTATCGCAATTCTATCATTTATAGTTGCTGATATTGTAAGAACAAAAGTTAAAAATATTTTTTACTAAAATTGTACAACGATGTCTATATACTATACAACACAAAAAATTCTTGCTAAAAAATCGTATACAATTCTAGCTTTGGTACTACTAATACTTGCCTTCGGATTAGTGTTGTTGCCTAAGTACAAAAAGAACGAAGGTATTAGTCCTGAGTTGTTTGTTAAAAATGCACTAAAAATTGACAGATATATAAGTACAGACCTACTTGCCGAAAGGTTGATAAATCAAGATCCTACGGTATTGCTTGTTGATACAAGGTCTGAAAATGAATTTAATGAGTTTGCCTTGCCAAATGCCATAAACATTCCTCTTAAAAATTTTCTTGATGAAGAGTTCAATGGTTTTTTAAATCAAGATAGTTATGATGTAGTCTTGTATTCTAATGACCATTTTTATGCAAATGAAGCTTGGATGATTGGTAATAGACTTGGCTATCAAAATTTATATGTTTTAAAAGGAGGTTTAAATAGATGGTTCAGTACTATTATTAACCCAAAGTACCCTACTGAATCTATGCCAAAAAAAGAGTTTGATTTATATTCTTTTAGGAAAGGTGCCGGAATGTATTTTGGAGTAGGAGCTGTTGAATCTGAAAATAGTAAAGTTAAAAAAACTAAAAAAATAATCACAGTTAGAAAAAAGAAAAAGAGTGCTCCAGAAGGAGGTTGCTAGTTTTTTAATTGAAGATTAAATTTTAATATAATCATTGTAAAATCATGAAAGAATTAGAAAAAACGAAACGAATAAGAATTTCTTCAGTTTTATTTTTACTCGTCATAGTAGTAGGGGTTTTAACGTTTAAGAAGCCTCAGCATGTTTTTGATAAAAACTCTGCGAGTACTTTAGAAAAAGTTGTTCAACAAGATTATATTTTGTCTAAAAGCGACTTAAAAAAACTAAGTCCGTCTGAATACCAATTAATAGATCTTCGTAGTACTTACGAATATGAAAAGAGTCATTTAAATGGTGCTGTAAATATTCCTACTCATAATGTTATTGATAATGAAAGTATTGAGTTTTTTAATAAAATGAATGAAAGTAATAGAATGATATTACTTTATAGTGATCATCCAAACAATGCCGATAGTGTTTGGATGTTTTTATATCAAATGGGATATGAAAATGCTAAAATTCTTAGTATTGAAACACTTTTCGTTAACAATCAATTTCAAACAAAAAATATTCAAATAGAAAAGCCTTTAGTAAACTATGCAGAGGTTCTTAAAAGCTCAAAAAGTCAAACGTCAATACGGAAAACTTCTAAAAAAATAATTACTGTTAGGAAAAAGAAAAAAAGCGCACCAGAAGGAGGTTGCTAAGAATTCAGTTTAGTGACGACAGAGATGTATCATTATTTTCTGACTAGACCAACCGAAATTATTGTATAAATAAGTTTGTTCCCCAAAAATGAACAATGCATAATATGTTGGTCGCTATTTAGGAATAGCTATGGCTGTTCTAAAAAAAGCTTCAGTGTAAACTGAGGCTTTTTTGTGTTAATATTTGAGCCTCAAAAATTATTGAGCTATACTTAGTAAAGAGAAAAAGATGACCCGCTAGAATTAAATATGCTGCTACTGTTTATGTATTGGTTTTTTATTAAAGTAGTAGCTCAAATGTATTGGTAAATAAAAACTTGGAGCTTGCACTAGTGACTCAATACAAATGCTTATTTTTGCAAAAATATTTGTTTAACTAAAATTGGTATAGCATGCAACTGTACAATAAGTTAAGCGCAGAAGAACGCGCGCAATTAATAGATGAGGCGGGAAAAGACCGTCTTACAATTTCTTTCTATCAATATTATAAGATAGAGAACCCCCAGTTATTTAGAGATAAGTTATTCTTGGAATGGGATCAGCTAGAGGTACTTGGTAGAACGTATGTTTCTTACGAAGGTATCAATGCTCAGATTTCTGTTCCTGCAGAAAAATTTTTAGAATTAAAAGAGCAACTAGACGCTATTTCTTTTTTGAAGGATATTCGTTTGAATGTAGCTGTAGAGCATGACAATAAATCGTTTTTAAAACTAAAAATAAAAGTCCGCAATAAAATTGTTGCAGATGGTTTGGAAGATGCAACTTTTGATGTAACTGATATTGGTGTTCATTTAAAGGCAGCCGATTTTAATAAAATGTTGGAAGATCCAAACACGGTTTGTGTAGATATGCGTAATCATTACGAAAGTGAAATTGGGCATTTTGATGGAGCTGTAACACCAGATGTAGATACGTTCAGAGATTCTCTTGATTTAATAGAAGAGGATTTAAAAGATCATAAAGAAGATAAGAATTTATTGATGTATTGTACAGGTGGAATTCGTTGTGAAAAAGCGAGTGCTTATTACAAACATAAGGGATTTAAAAATGTTTTTCAATTAGAAGGAGGGATTATCAATTACGTTCGTCAAGTTGAAGAAACGGGGATAGAAAATAAATTTAAAGGAAAGAATTTTGTTTTTGATCACCGTCGTGCAGAACGTATTTCTGAAGATGTTGTTTCAAATTGTCATCAATGTGGAGAACCTTGTGATACCCATGTAAATTGTGAAAACGAAGCTTGTCATTTGTTGTTTATCCAATGTGATTCTTGCAAAGAAAAAATGAATACCTGTTGTTCAGAAGAGTGTAAAGAAATTGCGGCTTTGCCATATGAGGTACAAAAGGAAATGAGAAAAGGAAAAGGAAATAGTAATAAGATTTTCAAAAAAGGAAGGTCGGAAGCATTAAAATACAAATCATAGCATTATGCAGAAAATTGAACTAATGGCTCCGGCCGGGAATTTTGAATCACTACAAGCAGCTTTAGATAATGGAGCCGATTCTATATATTTTGGTGTAGAACAATTGAATATGCGTGCAAGAGCATCTATCAATTTTACGCTAGATGATTTAGAAGAAATTCAAAAACGTTGTTCTGAAAAAGGAGTTCGTTCATATTTAACATTGAATACAATTGTTTATGACCACGATTTGTCAATTGTAAAAACTTTGATAAAACGAGCGAAAGAAGCAAATATTACAGCGGTTATTGCCATGGATCAAGCAGTTATTGCAACCGCAAGAGAAGTGGGAATGGAGGTTCATATTTCTACACAAATAAATGTAACAAACATAGAAACGGTAAAATTTTACGCCATGTTTGCCGATACAATTGTTTTAAGTAGAGAGTTGAGTTTGCGTCAAGTAAAAAAGATTACGGAGCAGATAGAAAAAGAGCAAATAAAAGGCCCAGCTGGGAGGTTGGTTGAGATTGAAATTTTCGGACATGGTGCTTTGTGTATGGCTGTTTCAGGTAAATGTTATATGAGCTTGCATTCAGCAAATTCATCAGCAAATAGAGGAGCGTGTAAACAAAACTGCAGAAAAAAATATACGGTTATCGATCAGGAAACTGGTTTTGAAATGGAGTTGGATAATGAATATATTATGTCTCCTAAAGACTTATGCACCATTGATTTTTTAGATGAAATTGGAGATGCAGGAATTAAAGTTTTAAAAATAGAAGGTAGAGGTAGAGCTCCAGAATATGTGGCAAGAGTAATTAAATGTTACAGACAAGCCATAGATAGTTTAGAGGAAGGAACTTTTAGCAAAGAAAAAGTAATTTCATGGATGCTAGAATTGGAAAAAGTATACAATCGCGGATTTTGGTCTGGCTACTATTTAGGGCAAAAATTGGGAGAATGGAGTAAAGGTTCAGGATCTCATGCTACCCAGAAAAAAGTATACTTAGGAAAAGGAATGCATTATTACCCGAAAGCCAATGTTGGTGAGTTTAAAATTGAAGCCTATGATGTAAATGTAGGTGATACAATTTTAATTACAGGCCCAACAACAGGTGCTCAGGAAATGGAAGTGAAGGAAATTTTTGTTGACGATAAAAGTGCTCAAAAGGCAGCAAAAGGAGACTCTTGTACGATGAAATTGGAGTTTAGAATACGACCTTCAGACAAACTTTATAAAATTGTTGAAAATATAGTGGAAGCATAATGGTTGTAATTACTCTACAAAGAAAAAAATGCATTGGCTGTAATTACTGTGTTGAATTAGCTCCTGGTCAATTTCAAATGTCAAAAAAAGATGGAAAATCTGTTCTGTTACATTCACAAGAGAAAAAAGGATTTTTTACCTTAAAGTCTCCAGATGAAACAATTTTTGATGCTTCAGAAGAAGCAAGAAAAGCATGTCCGGTAAAAATTATTGATGTCAAGCAGATTTAATAAAGACCGTGATTTTTTTCTATAAATCAATTTAAAAAAATAAAAATTATTGAAGCTGTGAACACGTTTTATAGTTTTTATTTTTATAGTATCTTTACGAATTGAAGGAAATTTATAAAAGGCTTTGTAAAACTCAATTCATGAGTGTTTTAGCGTTTTTTTAATTGAATATAAATATACATGTCGTAAAAAAGGCATCCAAAATATAAAAATACATATGGGCTGTAATTCTTGCTCTACAGATAAATCAGGTGTACCTAATGGTTGTAAAAGTAACGGAAATTGTGCAACAGGTAGTTGTGACAAACTTTCGGTCTTCGACTGGTTATCAAACATGGCACTCCCAAGTGGTCAAAAACCTTTAGATATTGTAGAGGTTCGTTTTAAAAACGGAAGAAAGCATTTTTTTAGAAATGTAAATAATTTTCAATTAAATATTGGTGAAGTTGTAGCCGTAGAAAGCTCTCCAGGACATGATATTGGTACAGTTTCTTTAACAGGGGAGCTGGTTCGTGTTCAGATGAAGAAGAAAAAAGTAGCAGAAGACGATACAGAAGAAATCAAGAAAATTTACAGAAAAGCGACTCAAAAAGATATTGAAATTTGGCAAGCTTCTAGAGATAAAGAAGAAGAAACTCAAAAAAGAGGTAGAGAAATTTTAGGTCGTTTAGGCTTAAAAATGAAACTGTCTGATATCGAATTTCAAGGAGATGGAAATAAAGCAACATTTTACTATACAGCTGAGGAAAGAGTTGATTTTAGACAATTAATTAAAGATTTGGCAAGTGCGTTTAGAATACGTATTGAAATGAAGCAAGTTGGTTTAAGACAGGAAGCTGCTCGTTTAGGAGGTGTTGGGTCTTGTGGTAGGGAACTTTGTTGTTCTACTTGGCTAACAGATTTTAGAAAAGTAAATACCGCTTCGGCACGTTACCAACAATTGTCTTTAAATCCCCAAAAATTAGCTGGACAATGTGGGAAATTAAAGTGTTGTTTAAATTTTGAATTAGATTCTTATTTAGATGCATTGAAAGGTTTTCCAAAACAAGATACAGTACTTGAAACAGAAAAAGGAAGAGCCTATTTCGTGAAAATGGATATTTTCAAAGGCTTGTTATGGTATACTTCAAAAGAGGAAGGTTCTAAGTGGTTCCAATTAACCTTAGAGCAAGTAAATGAAATTATTGCACAGAACAAAGCAGGAGAAAAAGGGGCAACACTTGAAGAGTTAGAGTCAGAATTGGTTGTTGAAACAAAAATTGATTTTGAAAATGTAGTTGGGCAAGATAGTTTGACACGTTTTGATAAGCCAAAAACGAACAAACGAAGAAATAATAACAAAAAAAGAAAGCCAAGAACAGGGCAAAAGCCAAATCCAAATGCGCCGAAAGCTGGTGCAACTGCTGGTAGTTCTAGAGGGAATAATAAACCAAGAAGAAATAACAACCAAAATAAAGAAACGGCTACCGGTGCTGCAAATACTCCAAATAAACAGAGCCCTCAAGAAAAAAGACAAGGTCCTCCAAAGAAAAGAAGACCTCAAAATAGAAATAGAGGAAATAATAGACCACAAGCACAAGGAGAGCAAGCTGCAAAGCCACAAGGTCAAAAACCACAAGCTAAAAAAAATACTCCAGCCCAAAGCAATACGCCTACAGAGGGAGTGGCAAAAAAGCCTAGACGTAATAACAATCGTCGTAAAAAACCGAATCCAAATAGCAAGCCAGATACTAACACCAATAAAGATGCATAAAGGAATATTTTTATTGATGTCATTAATCTTTCTAGTTAGTTGTGACTCCCAAAGAAAATATGATACCTACGTATCCTTAGGAGAACAGGGGTGGTTGAAAGATAATTTCATCAATTTTGAGTTTGATATTCAAGATACTGTCTCGTCAAATAATTTATATATTAATATTCGAAATAATAATGAATATCCCTATAGTAATCTTTTTTTAATAACTGAATTCGAATATCCAAACGGTTACTACGTTATTGATACACTTGAGTATGAAATGACGGATAAAAATGGAAATTGGTTAGGAGAGGGTTTTACAGATTTAAAAAGCAATAAACTTTCTTTTAAAGAAGGAGTTGTTTTTCCAAGTAAAGGTTTGTACAAAATTAAAATTGAGCAAGCGATGAGGAAAAGAAATGAAGTATCGGGAATTGAATTGTTACCAGGAATTACCGATGTAGGATTTAGAATAGAATCAAAAGAGTAAAAGAGCATAATGGCTACGAAAAAAGCAAAAAAAAGTATAAAAAAAGCAAATCCATCTTTTAATAAGTACATCAAGTGGTTTTGGTTGGCAATAGGAGGAGGTTTAGGTTCTGTAATCTTACTTTTTTTATTAACCTCTTTAGGTGTGTTTGGTGAATTACCAACCTTTGAAGAGTTGGAAAATCCGGAGCATAATTTGGCTACAGAGATTATATCCATTGACGGAAAAACTTTGGGTAAAATAGCCATTGAAAATCGAACTCCAGTTAAATATAAAGACTTGCCGGAAAATTTAGTTCAAGCGTTAGTTTCTACTGAAGACGAACGCTTTTTTGAGCATGCAGGAATAGATTTTAAAGGAACAATGAGAGCTGTTGCTAAGCTTGGTAAAGGAGGAGGAGCAAGTACTGTTACTCAGCAGTTGGCGAAATTATTATTCCATGGCGAAGGATCAAAAAATATTTTTACACGAATTATACAAAAATCGAAAGAATGGGTGATTGCCATTCAATTAGAGCGTCAATATACGAAGCAGGAAATTTTGACAATGTATTTTAATAAGTTCGATTTCTTATATCGTGCTATTGGAATTCGTTCTGCTTCAAGAATTTATTTTGGTAAAGAGCCGAAGGATTTAAAAATAGAAGAATCTGCAGTTTTAGTAGCGATGTTAAAGAATCCAAGGCAGTACAATCCTAAAAGAACTATTTCGAGAAATAAATCTTTGAGAAGAAGAAATCAAGTGTTTTTTCAGTTGCATAGAAATGGGGTAATTACAGCGCAGGAAAAAGATTCCTTACAAAATTTGCCTATGGAGTTGAATTTTTCTCCGGAAGAGCATTATGATGGTTTGGCTACTTATTTTAGAGAGTATGTTAGGGATTATATGAAAGATTGGGTAAAGGAAAACCCAAAAGCCGATGGAAGTCTACATAATTTATACCGAGATGGTTTAAAAATTTACGTAACTATAGATTCTCGTATGCAAAAATATGCAGAAGAGGCTGTTCAAGAGCATGTGTCTAATTTACAACGTGTGTTTTTTAAAGAACAGAAAAAAAATAAAACGGCTCCTTTTTATGAGTCTGAAGACCACGAAGGTGCGATTGATAGAATTATGGATTTAGCGGTTCGTAGTACACAACGCTATCGCCAGCTAAAAAAAGCAGGAAAGTCTAGAAAAGAGATTGATAAATTATTCCGTGTAAAAGAAAAGATGAAAGTGTTTTCTTGGAAAGGAACAAAGGATACGGTTTTAAGCCCGTATGATTCTATTCGTTATTACAAACATTTTTTACATTCTGGATTGCTATCTATTGAACCACAAACAGGACACGTAAAAGCTTGGGTTGGAGGTATAAATTATAAATCTTTTCAATATGATCATGTAAAGCAAGGAAAACGTCAGGTAGGATCTACTTTTAAACCTTTTGTTTATGCTTCCGCAATTGATCAATTAGGGAAATCTCCATGTGAAAAATATCCTAACACACCATTTACAGTTCCAAAAGAAGCTTATGGAATGGATGAAGATTGGACGCCAAGAAATTCAGGAGATAGTTATGGAGGTGAATTAACATTAAAACAAGCTTTGGCTAAATCGGTGAATGTAATTACAGCAAGATTGATTCATGAAGTTGGGCCGAAAACAGTTGTCCGTTTGGCAAAACGTGCAGGAATTACTTCACACATACCTGCGTATCCTTCTATTGCTTTAGGAACAGCAGATGCAAGTTTGTATGATATGGTGGGTGCTTACGCAATGTTTGCGAATAAAGGATTGCGCGTAAATCAAATGATGGTTTTGCGCATAGAAGATAAAAATGGAACCGTATTACAGGAATTTACACCAAAAACAAATCAAGTTTTAAGTGAAGAGTCTGCCTTTGTAGTTTTAGAATTGTTAAAAGGAGTTACTGAAGATGGTTCTGGAGTTCGTTTAAGAGGGAAATGGGGAAAATATCCTGACAATGTTTCTACTGGATATCCTTATGAATTTACCAATCCTATTGGTGGAAAAACAGGAACTACTCAGAATCATACTGATGGTTGGTTTATGGGGGTTGTTCCTAATTTAGCAACAGGTGTTTGGACAGGTGGAGATGATTCTATTATTCATTTTGCAAACATTAAGCAGGGGCAAGGAGCAACAATGTCTTTACCTACTTGGGCTTTGTATATGAAAAAATGTTATGCAGATCCCGATTTAAATATCAGTCAAGAAGATTTTGAAAAGCCAGAGCATGTCTCGGTGAATTTTGATTGTAGAACGACATCTGTTGCTGATGGTGCAGAAGAAACAGATTCTAAGATGTTTGAACAAGAAGAGGAAACAGATTTTTAAACGGTTAAATTAAATTTTTCATAACAAGTGTAGGCGAAATTCGTTTGCACTTTTTTTGTATTTTTAAGTTTCTTCTAAATATTCATCATGAACCACTGGAACCCTTCCAAAGCTATAATTGAAAATACGAACATCTATAAAATGATGCAGAAATTTGGGTTCTCCTCATACAAAGATTTTTGGAGGTGGTCTGTAGATGAAAAAGAGCTTTTTTGGGAAGAAACTATAAAGAATCTTGACATCGCACAAGAGGTGAAATACAAAAATATTATAGATGTTTCTGAAGGTGTGGAATATGCGAAATGGTTGTCAGGAGCAAAACTAAATATAGCAGATTCTTGTTTTCAAAATTCAGAAGAGGCAATTGCCATTATTTTTCAAAATGAAAAAGGAAATATAGAAGAGGTTTCTCAAAAGGATTTAGACACTTTAGTGCATAAGGCTGCAAATGGTTTTGTTGAAGCTAATTTACAAGTTCAGGATGTTATTGCCATTTATATGCCCATGACTTTAGAAGCTGTTGTGGTTTATTTAGCAGCTATAAAATCAGGTTTGGTTGTGGCCACAATTGCTGATAGTTTTTCTGAAGAAGAAATAAGAATTAGGTTAACGTTAACAAAGCCTAAGTTAATAGTTACGCAAGATGTTTTTATACGTGGAGGAAAAGTACACGACTTGTATAAAAAAATAAAAAATGTAACAACTACAAAGCTTGTTGTTGTTGAAACCGTTAAAGACAGTATTTTAAAACATAAAGAAGATTTTTTTTGGACAGAATTTTTGAGTTCGAATTCAATATTTGATTCCGTAAAAATGAATCCGAATGATACCACTACTATTTTGTTTTCTTCTGGAACTACAGGCGAGCCTAAAGCAATTCCTTGGAATCATACAACAGCAATAAAGTCGGCTTCTGATGCTTATTATCATCATAATATACAACCAATTGATGTGCTTTGTTGGCCAACAAATTTAGGCTGGATGATGGGGCCTTGGTTGGTTTTTGCAGCACTCATAAACAAAGCTACAATTGCTTTGTATTATGGTTCTCCTATGGATGCTGAATTTGGAAAATTTATTGAAAATGCAAGAGTGACGATGTTGGGTGTGGTACCAAGTATTGTAAAGCAATGGAAACATACGGAAAAGATGAGTTCTTGCAATTGGAGCAGCATAAAATGTTTTAGCTCAACAGGAGAAGTTTCTAATCCGAAAGAAATGACTTATTTAATGGAGTTGGCAAATAACAAACCTATTATTGAGTATTGCGGAGGAACAGAAATTGGGGGTGGATATATTGCAAGCACCCTTGTGCAAGAAAATATTCCGAGTCATTTTTCTACTCAAACTTTGGGAGGTGAATTTGTGTTGTTAGATGAAGCTGGAAACGAGTCTGATACAGGTGAAGTCTTTTTAATTCCTCCAATTATGGGGCTTTCTACCTCTTTGTTAAATAAAAATCATTACAAAATTTATTATTTAGATACGCCAAATTTTCAAGGAAATATTTTAAGAAGACATGGCGATGAATTAAGGGTTTTAGACAATGGCTATTACAAAGCCAATGGTCGTGTTGATGATGCCATGAATTTAGGAGGAATAAAAATAGGCTCTGTGCAAATTGAAGCCTTGATTAATAAATTGCCTTTTGTAAAAGAATCTGCCGCAATTGCAGTTTCACCATTAGAAGGTGGACCAAGTTTTTTAGTAGTTTATTATGTGGAATCTGGAGAAATAAATGAAGAAGTTGCGTTAAAAAAAGTACAAAAATGTATTAAAACTGAATTAAATCCTTTGTTCAAAGTGGTAGATTTAGTTAAAATTGATAACTTGCCACGCACTGCTTCAAATAAGGTAAAAAGGAAGGAGTTACGACTTCTATACAAGTCTAAAATTCAATAACACAATACAAGTATTTAAATGAAAATAATATCTTATAACGTAAACGGAATAAGAGCAGCTCTTAAGAAAGGATTTCTAGAATGGTTAACAGCTGCAAATCCAGATGTTATTTGTTTACAAGAAACAAAAGCTCATAAAGAACAATTAGATTTAAGTTTGTTCGAAGAAGCTGGTTATGGATACAACTACTGGTTTTCGGCTCAGAAAAAAGGGTATAGCAGTGTCGCTATTTTGTGTAAAAAGGAGCCTAAGAATATCGTTTATGGAACGGGTATTGAAACTATGGATTTTGAAGGTAGAAATATCAGAGTCGATTTTGAGACGGTTTCTATCATGAGTATGTATTTGCCTTCTGGAACGAATGATGCTCGTTTAGATTTTAAATTGCAATACATGGCGGATTTTCAAGAATATGCAAATCAACTAAAAAAGGAAATTCCTAATTTGGTGATTTGTGGTGATTATAATATTTGTCATGAAGAAATTGACATTCATAATCCTAAAATGAAAGGAGTTTCAGGATTTTTACCTGTAGAAAGAGAATGGATAGGGAACTTTATAAAAAGTGGATTTATTGATAGCTTTAGAGAGTTAAATAAAGAACCAGATCATTACAGTTGGTGGAGCTACCGTGCTAATGCAAGAAATAATAATAAAGGTTGGAGGATTGATTATCATATGATAACCGAACCATTAAGAGATCGTTTGGAAAGAGCATATATTTTGCCTGAAGCCAAACATTCCGACCATTGTCCTATCGTTGTAGAAATTAAAGAATAAATACCCCTTAAAAATAAATAAAGATGATTAAAAAAACCTCAATTTGGATTTTTGTAGCCTTCTTGGCAACTTCATGTGTGTCTAAAAAATTATTTGTCGATTTAGAAGATAAATACAACCAGTTGTCTGATGAGAAAAAAGAGCTTCTAGAAAAGAATGATGAGCTTTTGGCAGGCAAAAATAAATACGATGATTACTTGAAAGAATTGGAGCAAAAATATGCCAATTCAAAACAAGATAAAAAGGCTTTGCAAAGAGAAACAGCTGCCTTAAGAAAATCGTATGAAGAATTAAAAAAGACTTATGATTTATTGGCTTCAAATAGTTCTTCTGCTTTGGCATCTAATGCAAAAGAAAACCGAGAGCTTTTAACAAAATTAGAGCAAAAGGAAACAGAATTAATGGAGGAAGGGGCTCGTTTAAGAAAACTGGAAGGAGAATTAACAGCGCGTTCAGCAAAAATTAATGACTTAGAGAAATTGATTGCTGATAAAGAAGCTGCAATGCAACGTTTGAAAAATGCAGTTTCTAATGCATTAAAAGGTTTTGAAGGCAAAGGATTGACAGTGGTAAATAAAAATGGAAATGTATATGTTTCAATGGAAAATAAACTATTGTTTAATTCAGGTAGTTGGGCTGTTGGAGCTAATGGTGAAAATGCTGTAAAAGAATTGGCGAAAGTATTGGTTCGTAATCCTGATATAAAAGTATTAATTGAAGGACATACTGATAATGTACCTTACAAGGGTCCTGTAATTAAAGATAACTGGGATTTATCGGTTAAAAGAGCAACGGCAATTGTTAGAATTTTAGAAAGAGCAAATGTTTCTGCAAATCAAATAACAGCAGCAGGTAGAGGAGAATTTGTTCCTGTAGCTAGCAACTCTTCATCCGCAGGAAAAGCAAAAAACAGAAGGATTGAAATTATTTTATCGCCAAATTTAGATGAGGTGTCTAAATTATTGAATGAGTAATTAATTTAGGAAACGAGTTGAAACAAAAATGAGAAGAGGAAAATATTTGTGCCTGATAGTAGGGTTGATTGTAGGTGGTTTGAGTGCGCAAGAAGTAGTGTCTGATTCTATTATTGAGAAAATAGATAGTTTGCCTGTTCAAGAGGTAGTTGCTGATAGTATTGTTACGCAGGAAATTATTGCCAATTATTCGGAAGTAGTTGATAGTTTATGGTTAGAAACCATGTATAGTTCTCCACTTTTTGAGGCGTTACCGGTTTATTTAGAAGGACAAGAAAACGAAGTGTCTATGACTAATATTGTGCTTTCAACAGAGGTTTTGAAAGAACGATTACAAGTTTTAGATGCCAAAACACCTTTTAATTTGGGGTACAATCCTGTATTGGAAAATTTGATTAAATCGTATTTAAAAACGAGATCAAAATATTATCCAAAAATGATGGCTCGTGCAAAGTATTATTTTCCAATGTTTGAGTCCTTCTTGGATAAATATGATATTCCGTTGGAAATAAAATATTTGGCAGTAGTTGAATCGGCTTTAAATCCTAGAGCAAAATCATGGGTAGGTGCTACAGGAATTTGGCAATTTATGTATCAAACAGGAAAACAATTTGGTTTAAATATTAGTTCCTATGTTGATGAACGTCAGGATCCTGTAAAATCAGCAGAAGCAGCTTGCAAATATTTAGAAAGTTTGTATAAAACTTTTAACGATTGGGATTTAGCTTTGGCTGCTTACAATTCTGGACCAGGAAATGTATCTAAAGCAATTAGGCGTTCTGGAGGTCATAGAAATTATTGGAATATTCGTCCGTTTTTACCAAGTGAAACAGCAGGCTATTTACCTGCATTTTATGCAACCATGTATATTTTTGAATATGCTAAAGAGCACAATATTCAGCCAGTTGCACCAATGACGTATCATTTTGCTACTGATACGATTCAGCCTAAACGCTTATTAACTTTTGATCAGTTAAATGAGACACTAAATGTAAGTGTAGAAATGCTGCAATTTTTAAATCCTGAGTATAAATTAGATATTGTTCCTTTTGTAAAGGATAGAAATTATACGATTAGATTACCCAAAGAACATATAGCTACTTTTGTAAATAATGAAGCTGCAATTTATGAATTGGCAGCAAAAGAAGATGCTGAAAGAGAGAAACCACTTCCACAGTATTTTGAAATGAATCAAAGAATTCGTTATAAAGTTAAGAGTGGTGATTATTTAGGAAAAATTGCGAACAGGTATGGTGTTCGAGTGTCCGATATTAAAAAATGGAATAGCATGCGTACATCAAATATTAGTATTGGTAAACGCTTGACCATTTATCCGAAGCGTTTGAATTTTATGGTAGCTAAATCTAATACGAGTAAAAAGCAGAAAAAACTGATAGTCGGTAAAGGAAAGAAAATTAGTTATATAGTTCAGAAAGGAGACTCACTTTGGAGTATTTCAAAAAAATATCCGAAAATTACCATACAAGAATTGAAAGATTGGAATGGTATTGGTAATAGAGGAAATATTGTCCCTGGAAAGAAACTTTATATTTATCAAAAAACTTTGTAGTTTTTAATGTTGATTCTAAAATTATAACATGAAAAATTTAGCTGTAGTACTTGTCACATTTTTAATATTGGTTGGTTGTGAAAGTAAAAACTCTAAACCTGTAATTTCCGATTCAAATGGTAGAATGAATCATTTGTTGATAGTTATGGATAACAGTAAATGGCAAGGTGAAATTGGGAAAAAATTGAAACAAATTATCATGACTCCTGTTGTTGGGTTACCACAGGAAGAAAATCAATTTGATGTCTCTCAAATTCCTTCAAATTCTTTTGGTGCCATGTTTAGAGCAAGTAGAAATGTTTTAATTATTGAAAAAGATACTTTGAATGCATTTCAAACAAAAAAAGACCTTTATGCAAAGCCACAGCAAATAGTACGAATTGTAGGTCCCACAGAAGGTGATATAATTCATACATTAGAGTTGTATAAGAATGAACTAATTTCAGTATTTAAAAAGGCCGACACAAAGAATGTTCAAGATAATTTTTCGAAAAAAGCATTTCCAAAAGGAACGTATAAAACCTTAACCAATTTAGGTATTGAGTTAACGATTCCTAAATTTTTTAGAACAGTTGAAGATAATGGTGAGTTTTTGTGGTTAAGACAATATCTGTCTGGTGGAATTGCAAAAGGAGATGGTAGATCTAACATTTTGGTAT
Organism: Bacteroidota bacterium; assembly: GCA_042584125.1. Lineage (GTDB taxonomy): Bacteria > Bacteroidota > Bacteroidia > Flavobacteriales > Flavobacteriaceae > Flavicella. The sequence continues at coordinate 33,842 of JBHOTE010000001.1, read as the reverse complement.
ATTCTGTACCTATGGAAGAAGAACCAAATAATGTGTTAGAAGCGATTGTTCAAATGAGAGATTCTATTGGGAAGAAGTTTTTGCCAGGAAGTAAAGAAGGTATGTATATGATTACTGAAAAAGCGGTAAAACCTAGGCTGTACAAAACTACTTTAAATGAGATAGAGACTTATAAAACTTATGGAAAGTGGGAGTTGTTAAATGATTTTATGGCAGGCCCTTTTGTGAATTTTGCTATTCGTGATACAGCACATAAAAGATGGATTATTTTAGAGGGTTTTACTTATGCACCTTCTGTAGAAAAACGTGATTTTATGTTTGAGTTAGAAGCTATTTTAAAATCGGTAGAAGTACTTTAGATATAATAGATTTATAACTCGTTATTGAAAAATACTTTGTAATAATGCATTTGTTTTTCTTCATCAAATCCTTTTTCTAAATACTCTTTTGAACTTGAAGGATTTTCAAGATCTAGTTTTATTTGAATGTGGGTGTCCAATTTAATTTCGTTTTTTATTTTTCTTTTTTGGGACTCAAACACGGAATTAGAAACGTCAAATTCATCCCAAAAATCGATTTGTTTTTTTTCTTCAAATAATTCTTTGTATTCGATAAAAGCATTTCTGATACTGTCATTATGAGAAAATGCGGCTTCCTCAAACTCTTTAGTATTCACACTGTCGTTTTCTGAAAAATATCCAATTGTGGTGCTCAAAAATGCGGCTTGCTCTTGTTTTCCAAGTTGTTCATTCACAACAGAATTTGAAAACGACTTACACATATCTAAAAAGTGTTTTGTTTGAGCATTATCGTCATCAGCATATGTAATACTTAAAAAATGTTCTTTCCAATACGCAGCATCATAATTGTTATTGTCAATGCTTAATACCGTAAAACCTTTCTCTTTTTCGGTGTTTAAAATTAAGCAACCTTTGTCTATTTTACCAGGATTGATTCCTTTGTCAATTCCCAATAAAATTTCATTACCCTCTTTATAGGTTTGGAAAAAAGAAGATCTTTTTTCAATCTTCAAAACACCAATGGCATCAACCAATTCTCCTTTAAAAAAAATATCCGAATAATAAGAAACAATTAAATCCCCTGTTTTTATTTGAGGGTAAGAAGATTGTTCAAATAAATGTTTGGCAATGTGTTTGCTGTTTTCCACAAACAAGTTTGGGTCATCAAAAACTTCAGAACAATAAGTGTACATTTCGTTCATTGACAAATGTGTGCTATGTTCAAAATTGTAAAATTCATTGATTTTCCCGAAAGGTTTCAAACTCATAGAAAATAACAATTTATACAACTCTTCATCTTCAGTATTTAAAATAGTATCCGAATAAATATTGTCTTTTCCGGTATGTTTATTTCCAATTTTATGAAGTATGGTTTGCGTAATAAATGTTTCTTCCGTTTGAATCATATAAGTTTAATTTGAAACAAAAAATGCAGTATTTCTACTGCATTTTTTTAAGATAATGATTTTTCTATAAGGTCTCTAACATAAGGGTTTTTCTCCTCTGTTTTTAAGACTTGTAAAGTGTCGTTGAATTTTTCAAATAAGATTGTATTTGAAATAAGGTATTTCACAATTTCAACTTTAATAGATGAGTTATTCGATTTTAAAGTGTCTTCAATAAATTTGTAAAACACATCGTTTTCTTGGATGTCAATTCCTGTGCTTAATACCAATAGACAAGCTAAAATTTCTTTGTTAGATTTAGCTGTTTGTAAAGGTGCAAGTAAGGCATCAAAAGAAATAGTAGTACTCAATTCTTTGATGGCTGTTTTTAAAGACGCTCTTTCTTCATCATTTCGAGCTTTTAAGTATTTTCCAGCAATAGGTCCTACTTTTTCGAAGTTTTCATTTTTAACAGGAGCTGCCGCTTTCTTTTCTTGCTTAGCCCAAGAATCCGTTAGACCAACCGTTTTATTAAAAACCAATTTATCTTCAGTGCTATCTATATCTGTACAGAAATATCCTTTACGTTGAAATTGGAATTTGTCTCCGGCTGTAGAGGTTTTCAGACTAGGCTCTACAAAAGCACTACCAATAGTTAAAGAATTAGGATTTAAGAATTCTTTAAAATCTTTGTCTTTGTGGGAGTCAGGAGCTTCATCGGTAAACAATCTGTCATACAATCTAACTTCTGCTTTGATGGCATGTGCAATAGAAACCCAGTGAAGTGTTCCTTTCACTCTTCGCTTACTTGCCTCTGTTCCACTACCACTTTTAGAATCTTCATCATAGGTACAATGAACCTCTAAAATATTTCCTTCAGCATCTTTTACAACGTTGTTGGCTTTAATGATGTAGGTGTTTTTTAAACGAACTTCACCACCCAATTTTAGTCTAAAGAATTTTTTATTTGCTTGTTCTCTAAAATCTTCTTTTTCGATATAAATTTCTCTTGAAAAAGGAACTTCTCTTGAGCCAGCGTTTTCATCCTCTGGATTGTTCTCAGCAGTTACCCATTCTTCTTTTCCTTCAGGATAGTTTGTAATCACCAATTTTAAAGGATCTAAAACAGCCATAACTCTAGGCGCTGTTTTGTTTAAATCATCTTTGATACAGTATTCCAAAAGTGCAACATCTGTAACGTTATCTCTTTTTGAAATTCCAGCAGTTTCACTAAATTTTCTAATTGATTCTGGAGTGTAACCTCTTCTTCTCAATCCAGAAATTGTAGGCATACGAGGGTCGTCCCATCCGTTAACAACACCTTCTTCAACGATTTGCAATAATTTACGCTTACTCATAACCGTATAGCTTAAATTTCTTCGTGCAAATTCACGTTGTTTAGGTCTTAATTTTGAAGCATCTACTACTTGATCTACATACCATTCATACAAGTCTCTGTGACTTTTAAATTCTAAGGTACAAATAGAGTGAGATATTTGTTCTAAATAATCAGATTCTCCATGGGTCCAGTCGTACATTGGGTAAATACACCAATCGTTTCCTGTTCTATGATGTTCCCTTTTTAAAATACGGTACATAATTGGGTCACGCATATGCATGTTCACATGTTGCATGTCAATTTTTGCTCGCAATACATGAGATCCTTCTTCTAATTCCCCATCTTTCATTTTTTGAAAAAGAGCAAGGTTTTCTTCTACAGAACGATTTCTGTTTGGACTATCCGTTCCAGGTTCTGTTGGAGTTCCTTTTTGAGCAGCCATATCTTCAGAAGACTGGTTGTCGATATAGGCTTTTCCTTCTTTGATTATTTCAATTGTCCAATCATACAATTGTTGAAAGTAATCTGATGAAAAGAATTCTTTGTCCCACTGAAACCCTAACCATTTCACATCTCTTCTAATAGCATCTACATATTCCTGTTCTTCTTTTGCAGGATTTGTATCGTCGAAACGTAGGTTAACAGGAGCGTTGTATTTCAATCCCAAACCAAAATTCAAGCAAATAGAAGCTGCATGCCCTATGTGCAAATACCCATTAGGTTCTGGTGGAAAACGAAAACGCAATTTTTCTTGTGATAAACCATTGTTTAAATCTTCTTCAATGATTTGTTCTATAAAGTTCAAAGACTTTTTTTCTTCTGTCATCTTCAACAAGTTGAATTGTTAATTAAAGCAGCAAATTTACAGAAAATAGACAGAATAGAATGGTTTTAAGCCGCTAACTTGAAAAAATAATGATAGTTTTTTGAGGATAATTCACCTAAATTTCGTATACTATAAAGTGCGTCTTGTTGATGCCTAGAAATTTATGTTTCACTTTAAATTGTAAAATTATGATGGATCAAACATTAAATTCTAGTTTGTCTGAAGGTGATTCTCGTAAATTGAAATCTCCAACAGGTTGGGGGAGACAATATTATTCGGGGAAGATGATTCGAAAAATAAAAAATTATCGCACGGACTTGAGTCGCCCAAATGAACTAAAGAAGATGTCGTTTATTCAACGTTTTGTTGCAGAACACATCAGCGGTTTGAAACGAAGAAGAAGAGATGGTTCTTTAGATTAGTTTCTGGGAAATGTCGAAATAATTTAATTATTTCGACATTTTTTATGTTTCCTAATAGGTTCGCTGTTGCTTTTAGTATTTTTGCCTTTTAATAAAAAGTATGGGGATAATTAAAGTAGAAAACATTCGAGTTTACGCTTATCATGGGTGTTTGGAAGAAGAAGCAAAAATAGGTTCTGATTATAGAGTAGATATTGAAGTAAAAGCAAATTTAAAAGCGTCTTCAATCTCTGATAAATTAGTTGAAACAGTAGATTATGTTCATTTAAATTTAATTGTAAAACAAGAAATGGCCATTCGTTCGGAGTTATTAGAACATGTTGCGAAAAGAATCATTGATAGAGTTTTGAAAGAAATTCCTATGGTTAAGAAGGTTAAGGCTGCTGTTTCTAAAATAAATCCACCAATTGGAGGAGATGTAGAACAGGTTACGATTGTACTTTCGAAGAAGAGAAAATAATTTAAGTAAAAGTTCTTGCGCAAATAGATAAAATAACTAAATTTGCATCCGCAATGGCGTTGTGGCCGAGTGGCTAGGCAGTGGTCTGCAAAACCATCTACAGCGGTTCGAATCCGCTCGACGCCTCCAATAAAAACCATCTATCTTTTGATAGATGGTTTTTTGTTTTTGAAGTAGTTTGTACTAAAGTTCACTTTTGTAATTATAGGTAAATAAAGGAATTAACACTTTAAACCCTGTTTTTTGACAGGTATAATTATTTAAATTAGATTTATTTTTGTCTCATAAGTTAAAGCAATGGATGGTTTTTACTTTCAATTGAAAGAACATTATAATTTATAGGTGTTTTTTTAATAAATATTGAATTGTATTATGAAAACACTAGTATTTACAGATTTGGATGGGACTTTTTTAAATCACGATGATTATTCTTTTGATGCATCCTCTGAAGCCCTAGAATTAATTTTTGGCAAACAAATACCCCTAGTTTTTACAACGAGTAAAACCAAAATAGAAGTTGAGCAGTTACAACAAAAAGTAAATATTAAAGAGCCTTTTATTGTAGAGAATGGAGCGGCCTTGTTTATTCCGAAAAACTATAGAGGTTTTGATTTTTCTTTTTTAGAGGAATTTGGAGCGTATTATGTATTACAATTAGGAGTTGCTTATGATCAGGTTTTAAGTTTTTATAATTCTTATAAAGAAAATTTTAAAATGTTTGGTTTTAGTGATATGAGTTTAGGGAAAATAATGGAGCTCACAGGACTTTCTGAAAGAAATGCAGAAATGTCGAAGCAACGAAATTTCACGGAGCCTTTTGTTTTAGAAGATAGCTCTTGTTTAGAAAGTTTAGAAAAACTTGCTGAAAAACATCAGTTAAAAATAACAAAAGGGGGTAGGTTTTATCATTTGATAGGTGAAAACCAAGATAAGGGTAAGGCTGTTGAAATGTGTATTGCCATTTTTGAGGAAATTTATAATGAAGAAGTTAGGTCTATTGGTTTAGGTGATGGTCAAAATGATGTGCCCTTGTTAAATAGTGTCGATGTGCCTATTGCTATTCAAAATCATGAAGGGGTTTATGTGAGTTTGTCGAATTCTGAACTGCAAAAATCGAGTTTTAAGGGAGCTAAAGGTTGGAACGAAATGGTTATAAAAAATGTATAAATCAGAATTAGAAAAAATTTACTTTAAGGCTTTAGATAAGGTAAAAGCTACGTCATTGGTAAAAGACAATGTTTCTGTAAAAGGAAATACAATTACCATTGTTAAAAATGAATATAAGCTCAAAAATGATTCTAGGTTTTTTGTTTTTGGCGTAGGAAAAGCAGCTTATGATATGGCAAAGGAATGTGAAGCTATATTAGAAGAAAAAATTTATGGAGGTTTGGTTATCTCAACTTCTGAAGGTGATTTAAAATATGCCAAACACTATACATCAACCCATCCACTGATTTCTGAAAGAAGTATAGAGGCAGCCACTTTATTGTTAGAGGCTGTAGCAGATTTACGTGAAAATGACGTTTTTGTTTTTTTGTTGTCTGGAGGAGCATCTGCAATGATAGAAAAACCTATTAGTGGATTAACCTTAAATGATTTCACAAAAATATCATCAGCATTATTGACTTCAGGAATCGATATTAAAGCTTTAAATAAGGTAAGAAAATCAATTTCAGAAATAAAAGGAGGAAAGTTAGCCAATCAAATAAAAGCAAAAGGGGAGGTGTTGGTTTTAAGTGATGTTATTGGAGACGATTTACAAACCATTGGTTCAGCTCCTATGAATAACGGGTTGTTTCCTCATCATATAATTGGTAATAATAAAATTGCTCTTCGTGAAGCAAAAGAATACATAAGTTCTCAAGTGGCTATTGCAAAGATTGTTACAACCACTTTGGAATTAGATTCAGTAGCTGCCGCAGATTTTATTAGTTCAGCAATAAAAAAATATGATCAGAAATATGATAGTTTTTGTTTGTTGTTTGGAGGTGAAACTACCACTATAGTAAAAGGAGATGGATATGGAGGAAGAAATCAGGAATTGGTTCTTCGATTACTTTTGAAAGATTGTATAAATGAAAATATAGGAATACTAAGCGCTGGAAGTGATGGTATTGATGGGAGATCTGAAGCAACAGGGGCTTTCATAGATTTCGAAATCTATAAAAAAATTCAACAGCATAAATTAAATCCAAAGGCCTACTTGCAAAATAGTGATAGCAACACTTTTTTTAAAATATTGGGCTACGATTTTGTAACGGGTATTTCGGGTACAAATGTGATGGATTTTATAATAATCTTAAAAAAATAAAGTAAAATGTCAGATTTTTTTCAAAATGGAGTTATTACAACACTTCAAAATTTAGGAGGTAGAAGTATAGAAGATATAGAACAGGAATTAGAAAAACTTAGTAAAAGAAGAGGTATGGTATTGTTATTACCAGCATTGTATTCCGAGTTTGAAACACCTTCAATGCAAAAAATTATTGACGAATTAAAAAATGTAAAGTACTTATATAAAATTATTTTAGGCTTGGATCAAGCAACCGAAGAGCAGTTTTCTAAGGTTAAAAAAATGATGTCTGTTCTTTCTTGTAAAGTAGATGTTTTATGGAATGACGGTCCAAGAATAAAAGAATTATATGCAGATTTGACTGCGGAAGGTTTTCCGGGATTAGAAACACCTGGTAAAGGACGAAATGTTTGGACAATGTTAGGCTGTGCTTTGGCTGATAAAGATGCATATGCCTTTGCCTTACATGATTGTGATATTGTAAATTATACCAGAGAGGTTCCTGCAAGACTGTTCTATCCAATAGTGCATCCTGCATTGGATTTTGAGTTTAATAAAGGTTTTTATTCTAGAGTTACCAATAAATTGCATGGTAGAGCAACACGACTGTTATACACACCTTTGATAAATGCTTTGGCTAAAGTTTATGGAGGAAATAGGTATTTAGACTATATGGATAGTTTTAGATATTCACTTTCCGGAGAATTTTCTTTTATAAGATCTTTAGCTCGTGGTATTGCCATTTCTCCAACCTGGGGTTTAGAAGTTTCTACCTTAAGTGAGGTGTATAAAAATACTTCTAATAGAAGGATTTGTCAAACCGAGATTATGGAAAGCTATGAACATAAACATCAAGAATTAGGGAGTCAAGATGGTAAAAATGGAATTTATAAAATGTCTAATGACATTGCTAAAACCTTATTTAGAGTAATGTCTCAAGAAGGGGTTGTGTTTTCTAAAGGTTCGTTTAAAACATTATTGGCAACTTATTTTCAAGAGTCAAGATTTGAAATATCAAAGTACAATGCCTTGAGTAAGTTGAATAATTTAGAGTATGTTAGAGAAAAAGAAATTAAGGCTGTAGAGGCTTTTCAGGACGCCATAAAAGATGCTTCTGAGGAATTTTATGAAGATCCGATGGGTACACCATCTTTATCATCTTGGATTACCGTTAGATCGGTAATGCCTCATTTTTCAGAAAAATTTGTAGAATATGTAAGAAAAGACAATGAATAATTATGAAGCATATTTCAGATAAAGATCATACGATTAACAAAAGGTTACACAAACTATATGCACCTGAAATAGCAGATCGGGCGGTAGATAGTATTATTGATTTAATTTTTAAATACAAATCAAGAATACAATCAAAAGAATATCATTTAAGTGAAAAAGATGTGATTTTGATTACTTATGGAGATCAGGTGAATAAAGATTATGAACCCTCTTTACAAACCTTAAAGGGTTTTATGGACAAGCATTTAAAGGGAATTGTAAATTCTGTCCATATTTTACCGTTTTATCCCTATTCATCTGATGATGGCTTTTCTGTTGTGAATTATGGAGCTGTAGATCCTAAAATGGGCTCATGGCGAGAAATAGAGCAAATTAGTGGAGAGTATAGATTAATGGTTGATGGGGTGATCAATCATATCTCTCAATTTTCAGATTGGTTTAAGGCCTTTTTGTCTGGCGACCCCTATTTTCAAGATTTTTTTACTGAAGTAGATCCATCTTTGGATTTAAGTAAAGTTGTAAGACCAAGAGCGTTACCCTTGTTAAGTGAGTTTGTAGATAACAAAGGGAAAATAAGACACGTATGGACTACCTTTAGTAAAGATCAGGTAGATTTAAATTATAAGAGTCATAGAGTTTTAAGAAATGTATTAGATGCGCTTTTTTATTATGTGGAAAAAGGGGCGACTTTAATTCGATTAGATGCCATTGCCTTTATTTGGAAAGAAATAGGAACTGAATGTGTGCATTTAGAACAAACGCATGAGTTAATTCAGTTAATGAGAGAAGTTTTGCACGAAGTAGCGCCCGAAGTAATTATTATTACAGAAACGAATGTGCCACATCACGAAAATGTATCGTATTTTGGAAGTGGCGATGATGAAGCACAAATGGTTTACAATTTTGCTTTACCACCTTTGTTGGTACATTCTATTTTAAACGAAAACACAAAAACGTTAACGGAGTGGGCAAAGACATTAACGTTACCGAGTGATAAAGTCTGTTTTTTTAACTTTACAGCAAGTCATGATGGAATTGGACTAAGACCCGTAAAAGGAATTTTAACAGATGAAGAAGTTCAGTTTATTGGAGATACAGTAAGAGAACATGGAGGTTTGGTTTCTTATAAAACAGATGCAGACGGAAGTAAAAGTCCTTATGAGTTAAATTGTAGTTATATAGATGCCTTAACACATCCTAAAGAAGATGATGAGGTTCGGTACAAAAGAATGTTTTTAGCACAAGCTACCGTGTTGGCAATGCCGGGTGTTCCTGGAGTTTATTTTCATTCTTTGGTAGGTTCTAGAAATTACCACGATGGGGTAAAACACTCGGGTGTGAATAGAACTATTAATAGAGAGAAATACAATATAGATTGGTTAGAAAAAGAATTAGCATCGCAAGGAACATTGGCAAAAAAAATGTTAGATAGTTATAAACGATTAATTTCGATTAGAATTAATGAGGCCGCATTCAATCCTTTTGGGAAATTTGAATTCTTAGATTTGGGAACATCTCTTTTTGCAGTAGATCAACATTGCATAAATAATAAAGAACGAGTTTTGGCGATACATAATTTTTCTAGTGAAGAAGTAACATGTGAATTGCCTGAAAATGTAATTTTTCCATTAACGGATATTTTAGCATTGAGTTCTGCTGAAAAATTAGCAAGTAAATCTATTACACTAAAACCATTTCAAATGATGTGGCTTAAAGGTAGAAAATAGTTAAAATTCACCTACTAAAAGCACAGTAAGTTGTTGGAGTTCAAAACTATTTGAGCTTGGTTGAATGTGTAGGTTGACGTTAACGTAAGAAAAAACCATCTCTCAAATAATAGATGGTTTTTTTGTTTTATTTAACATAGATACTCCTTTATTTTTTTCACTTTTGTCCTTTGTAAGGGATCTCTCTAAAAGTATGTTATCTATTACTAATTAGAGATTTATTATATTGTTGTCATCTTTTAAAAGTAAAGTATTGAAGATTTACCCAATAGAAACTGGAAATATTAAGTTAGATGGCGGAGCTATGTTTGGTGTTGTGCCAAAAAGTATTTGGCAACGTACAAATCCAGCGGATTCAAATAATATGATTGACATCGCTTTGCGTTGTTTGTTAATTGAAGATGGTGATCGATTGATTTTAATGGATACAGGAATGGGAGATAAGCAATCGGAAAAATTTTTCGGTTACTATTATCCATCAGGAGATTTTAGTTTAGATGCTTCGTTGGCCAAACTAGGTTTTCATCGAGATCAAATTACAGATGTTTTTTTAACACATTTGCATTTCGATCATTGTGGTGGATGCATTCAATGGAATAAAAATAGAACGGTATTAAGGCCTGCATTTAAAAATGCCAAGTTTTGGTCAAATAATAATCATTGGGATTGGGCTACAAATCCTAACCCAAGAGAAAAGGCTTCTTTTCTTTCAGAGAATATTCTTCCAATTGAAGAAAGTGGACAATTAAATTTCATCGACTTAAAAGGAAAATCTTATTTAGAAAATTCAGAATTAGGTTTTGATATTTTATCTGTTGATGGGCATACCGAAAAGCAAATGATACCACACATTCAATACCAAGAAAAAACAATTGTATTTGCCGCGGATCTGATACCTACTGCCGGACATATTGCATTGCCTTATGTTATGGGATACGATACAAGACCTTTATTGACAATGGATGAAAAAGCATTGTTTTTAAATGAAGCTGCTGATAAAGAATATTTATTGTTTTTAGAACATGATGCATTTAATGAATTGTGTACTGTAAAACGCACAGAAAAAGGAATTAGATTAGAGAACACGTATTCATTTAAGGATATATTTAAATAAAGATTAAACTAAGAGAGATATGAGAATTTCAAAAACTTTTTACATTTCAGGCCTAGTAATGGCTTCACTAGTAAGTTGTAAGTCTGTTCACAGAATAGCCGTTCCTGCAGCTGTAAGTAATGCAATTGAGCTACCTTCTAAAAAAGTAGAATTAACTGAAAATCAAAAACATACATGGGGACATGCGGATATTGTTAATGATACTATTCCGGGAATGAGTGTTGCTAAAGCTTATGAATTTTTGAAAGGAAAAAAATCTACAGAAATAATAGTTTCTGTAAATGATTCAGGTATTGATTTGCAACATGAAGATTTAGTAAATGTTTTATGGTCAAATCCAAAAGAGATAGCGGATAATGGAAAAGACGATGATAAAAATGGTTATATAGATGATGTACACGGTTGGAATTTTCTAGGAGAGATTTATGATGAGAATTTGGAGCTTACTAGAATTATTAAAGAAAAATCGAAAAAATTTGAAGGAAAAACAGAGAATCAAATTTCTGAAAAAGATAAGGCTGAATATGATGAGTATATGAAGCTAAAAGAAATTTTTGATAAAAAATTAGGAGAGGCTTCTGAATTAAAAAATAAATACTCTTTCTATTACGGTATATATGAGTCGGCTCACAAAGCTATGGTTGCTCAAACAGGCAAAGAAGATTATACTTTGGAAGATGTTGAAGCTATTGTTACTACAGATGAAAACCTAATAAAGCAGAAAGAAATGACTGCTAGGATGTTAAAAAACGGAACTAGTAACGTAGCACAAATGCAACAAGTTCAAAAAGGTTTAGATCATTTTACTTCTCAAGTAGATACTAATTTAAATTTAGATTTTAATGCTAGAGAAGTATTGAATGATGATGAAAATGATTTCACAACCAAAGTTTACGGAAATGGAAACCCAATGAACAGACAAGCTGATGAAATTCATGGTACTCATGTAGCAGGAATTATTTTAGCGGAGAATGGGAATGGTAAAGGAGTAGATGGAGTTGCAACAAATGTAAAATTAATGTCAGTTCGTTGTGTGCCAAATGGAGATGAGTATGACAAAGATGTTGCACTTGGACTTATATACGCGGTAGATAATGGAGCAAAAGTAATAAATACTAGTTTTGGTAAGGGATATTCACCTAACTCTAAATGGGTACATGATGCTATAAAATATGCAGAAAAGCACGATGTGTTGATTGTAAATGCTGCAGGTAATGATGCCGTAAATATTGATGTTGAAGCTACATTTCCTAATGATGATGCACCAGATATGATTCATGAGATTGCAGACAATATGCTTACGGTAGGAGCAATGGGCTCTAGTTATGATAAGCATATGTTGGCTACTTTTTCTAATTATGGTAAAAAGAATGTTGATGTTTTTGCACCTGGTGTAAAAATTTATGCAACAGTCCCTAATGGAAAGTATCAATATTTAAGTGGAACTTCTATGGCTTCTCCTTCAACTGCTGGAGTAGCGGCAATGATTCGTTCATATTATCCTAAGCTTTCTGCAAAACAAGTAAAATACATTTTGATGAACTCAGGTGTAGAAATTAACTTTAAATTGATTAAGCCTGGAACAAAAGATGAAATGGTTAGTTTATCAGATTTATGTGTTTCAGGAAGAATAGTAAATGCTTACAATGCTGTGAAAATGGCAGATGAGATGGTTTCAAAAAAATAAAAAAACACTATGAAATTTAGTTGTTTAAGTGTCTTAGTTTTATTGTTTTCTTTTGGAATAAATGCGCAAAATAATTCTTATTGGCAACAGCATGTAGCCTATAAGATGGATATTGACATGGATGTTAAATCACACCAATATATAGGGAAGCAAAACTTAACATACACAAATAATTCGCCTGATGATTTAACCAAAGTTTTTTATCATTTGTATTTGAATGCCTTTCAACCCAATAGTGAAATGGATATTAGATTGCAAACAATTAAAGATCCGGATGTGAGAATGACTAAGAATTTGGGGACCAAAGAAAAACCGATTATTGAAAGTAGAATTTCGGTTTTAAAACCAGATGAGATCGGATTTATTAAAGTGAAATCATTACTTAAAGATGGTGTGGCATTAAATTATCATGTTCAAGGAACTGTTTTAGAAGTTGAATTAGATAAGCCTATCAAATCGGGTGAGACTACTATTTTTGAAATGGAATTTTTAGGACAGGTTCCTTTACAAATTAGACGTTCTGGAAGAGATAATAGAGAAGGAGTTGCTTATTCTATGGCGCAATGGTATCCTAAAATGGCAGAATATGATTTTGAAGGATGGCATGCTGATGCCTATATAGCTAGAGAGTTTCATGGAGTTTGGGGCGATTTTGATGTTACCATACATATTGATAAAAAATATGTTGTGGGTGGATCGGGGTATTTACAAAACGCCGATGAAGTAGGTCATGGTTATGAAGAAGAAGGAGTAAAAGTTAAAAAAGCAAAAGGTAAAAAGTTAACATGGCACTTCAAAGCGCCTAAAGTTCATGATTTTACATGGGCTGCAGATCCTAAATTTAAACATGATATTTTTGTAACACCAGAAGGAACAAAACTTCATTTTCTTTATAAAAAAGATATGGATAAGAAGTACCTGAAAAACTGGAAAGCATTACAACCGAAAACAGCAGAATTGTTGTCTTATTATAACAAACATGTAGGTGCATATCCTTACAAACAATACTCTGTTATTCAGGGGGGAGATGGTGGTATGGAATATGCTATGAGTACTTTAATTACAGGACAACGTGAGTTGGGTAGTTTGGTTGGAGTTGTGGCACATGAAATGGCACATTCTTGGTTTCAGTTTGTATTAGCAACGAATGAACAAAAACATCCATGGATGGACGAAGGGTTTACGACGTATATTTCTAATTTGGCTGAAGATGTAGTTTTAGATATTAAGGCGGAAAATCCAAATGCAGGTTCTTATAGAAGTTATTTTAATTTGGTGAATTATAATATTCAGGAACCCTTAACAACACACGCAGATTGTTATCATTATAATTATACATATAGTAATTCTAGTTACAGCAAAGGTGCTTTGTTTTTAAGTCAGTTAGAATATATCATTGGTGAAGAAAATACAGCAAAGAGTTTGAAAAATTATTATTCAGATTTTAAATTCAAACATCCAGTTCCAAATGATATTAAAAGAGTTGCTGAAAAAAATTCTGGTATTTCGTTAGAATGGTATTTAAATAATTGGACTCAAACAACCAATACTATTGATTACAGTGTTAGTGTAAATAATTCTAATGAAATTTTGTTAGAACGTATAGGGAAAATGCCAATGCCTATTGATTTGAAATTGACGTATGCAGATGGTAGCGTAGAAGATTTTTATATTCCATTGGTGGCAATGCGAGGAAATAAGGCGACTTCTGCAAAGTTATTACCAGATTGGTCTTGGGTATTGCCTACCTATCAGTTTATAACAGAAAAAGAAGTTGTAAAAGCTCAGATTGATACTTCTAATAAAATGGCAGATGTTAATAAAAATAATAATGTTTGGCCACATTTAAAAGAAGAAAAAAAGTAGAATATGGCTAGGGCCTAAATAAATGAGATAGATTCTTAGAGGGTTTATTTAATCAAAAAAAAGCTAAACTATCAAGTGATAGTTTAGCTTTTTTTTTGATGATTACAGTTTTCTTATTAAAAACTTTTTCCAACAGAAATTCCTACTCTAGGAACAATTTCTCTTGAAACTTCTGTATTGAATAAATTTCTACCAATTCCAGCATGAAAATCAACAACAAAACCATGACTTGAAACATATTTTCCCCCAAAACCTAAGCCTAAAGCAAAATCTGTATACGTATCAGCTTTATCTACTGCAATCTCCGCAGGAGTAAGATCTATGTCACCTGTGTTTAGTGCTCCAAATAACTCTCCAAAGAAATTTACATTTCCTTTGTAAAACAAATGCTGTCTGTAATATGGAGATAGTACAAACTCTTCTGAATAACGAAAGCTTGATGATTTTTTTTCAAAATTAAATAATAGAGCAACACCTACTGATGATTCTGAATTCATCACTCGTTCAAAAGAAACGTCTAATGTTTTTAAAGCTAAAATATCAAAAACGTCTATTTTAATTTCACTTGCTTTTTGAGCGCTCAATGTTAAACTAAGCGTAAGTACGAAGAATAATAATAATTTTTTCATTCTAATTTATTTCTTTTTATTTGAGAACAAATGTACTATTTTATTACGGAAACGTACATTATTTTTTTTTCTAAAAATTGGCTCTAACTTGAATGGTTCCTGTATGAATTGTATTTAACTCACTGCTTTTTCGTCCTGAATAGTTAATGTTTAAGTGCAGGGTTTTGTTTAATTTTTTCTGAACAATTAAATTCCATACATAATTTTTCCCTGGTTGAAGTCCATCTAGCATTTGGTAGGCTATTGCCGTGTTATTAGTTCCTGTATAAGTGTTGTTATGAAAATTAAAATCAGCTATTAGCGCTCCTTTTTTCGGATGTGAGAATTGAAATTCTGTACCCATTTTTTGAGCGGTTAAAGTTGAAGATTTTAAATCTTCATTTTTCTGAGCATATTCATAGTTAACAGTAAAACTTGTGCTTTTTGTGTGTCTGAAAGTTAAACTAGGACTTAGTTTATCTGTACTTATCTGATAATTTCTTTCGTCAAAATTTTCTGAATTATTTTTAGTAATATCTGTACTAGTACTTATGTTTAAGAGCCAATAAAAACCAATTCGGTGTTGGTATTGTAGTTGATTTAATTTTGATTCGTTTTCTTGAAATCCAATACCTAAATTAGTTTTGACTCTAGATTTTGAATAAATATAAGTGGTAGAATGTTTTTGTAAACCTTTTCTAAAGAAGAAACTGTTTTTAAAATTATATTGTAATCCTAGGTTGTTTTTTTCAGAAATATTAAAAGGATTTAAATCAAACCCAGTTCCAGTTCTTTCTTTTTTACTATCAATTAATAAATACGATTGGTTGTAAAATTGAGATATTATTTTATTAAAACGCTTGCTTGTTGTTAAGGCAGCGAAATCTAAATGTAAAGATTGGCTTATTTTTTTCTGGTGAATTTTTATATAATTTATGGAGGGTAATGCAACTCGTAGGTAACTGGCTTGATCGGAAAATTTAGCAACTTCAAATTCGTTAAATTCTTGTGTGCTGTTATTGTTATAATCAATCCAGGTATAAAATCCTTGTCCGGGTTCTGTTTTTAAATATGTAAATTCTTGTTGTGGTAAAACTCCTGAACCGGTTTCATAAACAGTAGAGAGGTTGATGAAATTCTTAAATAATTTTTGATGATAATTTACACGAGAATTTAGAGAGGAAGTATTTTCTGAAAATTTATTTTTTACAGTTCTGTAATTTGTATATATCGATAAATCACTTGTTTTGTTCTGTATCAGTTTAGATTTTATGAAATAATTTTTAGAGTTGTTTACTTCTGTTAGTTCCTCTGATTTTACGCTGTCATTTTTCCTGAAGTTTACACCAATTTTAGCATACACTTTGGTGCTATCTCCAACACCTATAAAGGCATCATAGGAAATAAATTTTTGAGACAAGAGATTTAATTTTTTAGTGTTTCTGTTTTTTATCCTATTGTCTTCTGTTGCTAAAGAAGTTCCAATCCATGACTTATTAAAATGATGTTTGATTGATGCATTGGCACGAATAAACGAGGTTGTTTCTATAGCTGTTTTATTTTCTAAAAGACTAGTATTACTTCTAAAATTTGTATTCCCTATTTTAATATTTGAATCAAAAATATGTCGGTATCCAGTATAGCTTTCTCCTAATTTTAAATTTTCAAAAGTATAATTAAAGTCTGTGTTTTTTTTGTTTGAAAACTCCAAATTAGTTTTTATAAATTCTTGATTACCTATAGTTGAGGTAAGTCCCCAATCACGCGAAAATTCTACATTGTATAGAGGTTGAACTGTTTTAAAATTTTTATGTAAGTAATCAAAATTCATTGTACTTTTTATAAGCCACTTTTTGTTAGAATAAATTTGTGACCAGTTTACTTTAGCGGCCATTCCTTTATTTTCTTTGTCGTCTATGCCAGAAAATAAATTTTCATCATTGTTACTAAAAGCTATTTCTGATTGTATATTTGTTTTTGATGAAGGAGTATAGCTTAGATTACTTGCTGCGACTTGTAATTTTGTAGGAGCTATTAATTGTATTAGCGGATTATAATTTCCTTGATTATTTCCTACATAGGTATAAATTTTTCCAATAGCTGTATTTCTTAAAAAATTATAAGCACCTTTGTTATTGCCCACAAATTTAAAGTTAACACTATAGTATTCTTCATTTGCATTTTTTGTTTCAGTAAATTCATAATTCCCACTACCGTTTTTTTTATATTGAATTTTATTTTCATCTGCACTTTCAATAAATCCGCTACTCGCAAACATTTTAGATTGATCATTACCAGCATCTCTTAAAATTATTTTTTGCTCGTCAGATAAATTTTGTTGTAGTGGTTGGTTTTTTGAGTCATTTTCATTGTAAAAATAACCACCTATTTTTAACTTTTCAGTCTCGAATTGTGCCTTGTTGTAAGTTACAAAACGTGTGTAATTTCTATCGGAATATTGAAATTCCGCACTAATTCTCATATTGGCTGTTATTTGGTAGGTGGTTGTAAAAGTAATTTCAGCGGTATTATAATCAATGGTGTAATCGTTTTGTTCTCCTCGTTTTAGGGGGATTCCGTTTACATAAATAGTTTCACTGCCCGAAAGGATAATTATAAATAGTTCTCCATTTGGCCCACTTAGTTTATAAGGACCTTGATTGCCTTCTACTCCATTAAAAACCTGCCGGGTAAACTTACCTCTTACCAAAGCTCCTGAAGCCATGATCTTGGTTTTAGTGTCATTTTTATTCCAATTAGTTTTTGCTGCTAAACCAGAAACTTTTTTATTGAATTTTAAGAAATTGGTTTCTTCGTTCGCTAAAATTACATCGCCTGCTTGTACTCCCCAATAGTCTGAGAATAATTCAATATACACTCGGTCAAATTCCTCTATATTTTGAGAATATCCATTTTTTTGAATAGGAATATTACTGTCGGAAATTGAGGCTCGTAAGCCAACTTTGTCTGATAGTTTTCCAGAAATTTGTAAGTCGAGAGTAGAATTTAATACAGCATCTTGGTTGTTTCCCACGGTAACTCCTCTTACCAAACTACCTTGTGTGTTTAATCCTTCAAAAGGTTTTTCATTTCTTTTTTGAGATTCTTTTAGCTGATATTTTTTACTGTTTTGTGTTCTATAGGGGACAATAATTTTTTCGTCAAAGACTTGATAAGTTTTCGTTAAAAAATCTGGGTAAGCAGTATAATTAATTTTTATTTCAGAATGTTTTTTTGAGTCGATATATAGAATCCCTTTTCCGAAATCTACCTTATACTCCGATTTAGGAAGTGTTATGCCATTTTTTTCTATTGAAAAATTATAGGAATTGATACTGACTTTTGAAAATTGCAAGCTGTCCTTATTCACTTTTAAAGTGATGCTTTTGTAATTGGATAGCGGACTTTGCGCTGTAGCAGCAAAACCTATGATGAAGAAGAAAAACAATCCAATTTTTTTCATGAAATGAAATAACGTTCAATAAACAAAAATAGTTTAATTATTTGTTCGAAAAATATTGGTAAGAGAACTAAAAATATAATTTAGAGATTTAGGAAAATGCTAATTAAAACAAAGACTGCTGTTTGTTTTTAATTTCATGATCTAGCAACCATTTTTTACGCCATATACCACCTGCATAACCTGTTAAGGAGCCATCAGTTCCAATAATTCTATGACATGGAACTACCACGGCAAGTAAGTTTTTTCCATTGGCATTTGCTACGGCTCTTATTGCCTTTGGTTTGTTTAATATTTTACTTTGTTCTAAGTAACTCATGGTTTTTCCAAAAGGAATGGTTTGTAGGGTTTGCCATGTCCTTCTCTGAAACTCGGTTCCCTGAGGATTTAGTTTTATGGTAAATTCGGTTCTTGTACCTTCAAAGTATTCTTCAAGCTGTGTAACACATTCTTGTAATACTTTGGGGATTATTGGAGTAACAGGACTTTTTTTATCTGTAAAAATAATAGAACGAATTCCATCTGCATCTCCATTAATTTTTGCAATACCAATGGGTGTTGCTATGGCAATTTTTTCTAGTTTCATTTTTTGTAGTATTTATTCTAAGAATATATTTTTTTGAGAAAGTACTCTTCTGACCTTGTCGAAGCTTTTTTAAACTCCAAAAATAGTTTTTGAATTTTCAGTGGTTATTCTTGCAATTTCGTCAAATGGTAAGCCATAGATATCCACTAATTTTCCAATTACGTTTGTTAAATAGCTACTTTCATTTCTTTTTCCTCGATAGGGAGTGGGAGCAAGATAGGGAGCGTCTGTTTCCAAGACTATTTCACTTAACGGAATTTCATGTAAAAATTTGTCAATTTTCCCATTTTTAAAAGTGACCACGCCACCAATTCCTAATTTCATTTGTAAGGAAACTGCTTGTTTGGCTTGTTCTAAATTTCCAGTAAAGCAATGAAAAATTCCGAATAAATCATCATTTTTTTCTTCTTCTAAAATTTCAAAAACTTCATCAAAAGCCTCTCTACAGTGAATGTTAATTGGCATTTTCCTTTCTTTTGCCCATTGAATTTGAGTTCTAAAAGCATGCTGTTGTTGCTTTAAAAATGTTTTGTCCCAGTACAAGTCAATTCCAATTTCACCAATTGCATAAAATTTTCTTTTGTCTAGCCATTCTTTAATAAGCGCCAATTCTTCTTCTACATTTTCTTTTACATGCGTTGGATGTAGCCCCATCATTAAAAAAATATTTTCAGGAAAAGCAGCTTCTAAATCCAACATAGATTGAGTGTATTCGCTATCTATGGCAGGAATAAAAAAACGAGAAACACCGGCATCTATAGCTCGTTGAATAACTTCATTTCTGTCTTCGTCAAATTGATCGCTGTATAAATGGGTGTGGGTATCTGTAATAATCATGCTATTGATTCTTTTGAATCGTAATTAGTTAAATAATTTTTAGAAGAAACTTAAAATTTCCAATTCTCATTAATATCTTTGAGCAAAAATAGAACAAAATGTCAAGCCTAAAGAAATCCCTAGAAAAAAAAGGATATAAAAGAATTTCTTTCAATATAACCAAAACCCAACATTTGGTATTGAAAGGAAAATTAAACGGATGTAAAGGGCGTTTTATTTTAGATACGGGAGCTTCTAATTCCTGTATTGGCTTTGATGTAGTTCCCTATTTCAGAGTAGAAACTATTGAATCAGAAACCAAAGCAGCTGGTGCTGGGGCAACCGACATGGAGACTTTAAAATCAATTGATAATAAGTTGAAGTTGGGTGTGTGGAAAACTAAAAATTTAGAGTTGGTAGTTTTCGATTTGTCTCATGTAAATCAGGCGCTAATACAACACGGAGCAAAAGCAATTGATGGAATTATAGGTGCAGATATTTTGATGAAAGGCGAAGCAGTAATTGATTATAAAAAGCAATTTTTGTATCTGAAATAAAGGATGCTAATTTTTTTTATCTGAAGCATATAAATATCTAAACACTCAAATTTCTTTCAACGATTTTCCTTCGGTGTTTTGAAGGGTGTCGCTTTTAGCAGAACCTATTATTTGTGAAGAGTATATACCCGTGTTTCCAGAAAATAAATAAGCCGTTACACAGGCAATAGCAATAAATACCCCTGCTTCAACTCCAAACAATTCAATGCCCATAATGGTACAAGCAATGGGCGTGTTTGTAGCGCCAGAGAACACAGCTACAAATCCCATACCCGCAAGTAAAGCCATAGGTAAGGGTAAAAATAAAGCCAATGCATTTCCTAGAGTTGCACCAATAAAGAAAAGAGGGGTTACCTCACCACCTTTAAACCCAACACCGATGGTAAAGGTTGTCAGTAAAATTTTAATAGCAAAGTCGTAATACGGTAAAGGGTTTTCAAAAGCCTCTACAATAGTTGGTATTCCTAAACCAATATATTTGGTAGTACCCATTAAAAACACACAAATAGCAATAATTAATCCACCTATAAAAGGACGTAATGGTGGG
The DNA here is from genome assembly GCA_042584125.1 of Bacteroidota bacterium. Lineage (GTDB taxonomy): Bacteria > Bacteroidota > Bacteroidia > Flavobacteriales > Flavobacteriaceae > Flavicella. The sequence continues at coordinate 12,893 of JBHOTE010000001.1, read as the reverse complement.
TAGTTAATTTTTGATGCTATGTGTTGAAACCAATGAATTCCTTTTGAAAAATAGGTGCTTACTACTCCAAAAGCAATTCCACTAACGATCGCTATAAAAAAAGCAAGTATGCTCATTTCTGGAACAAAACCTATATGGTAGTGGGTATGTGGTACTCCCCAAGCAGTACAAATATAATCAGCAACAACAGCCGCTAAAAAACTTGGTAAAATAGCATCGTAGCGCATTCTACCAATAACTAAAACCTCTAAAGCAAAAATAGCACCTGCCAACGGAGTTCCAAATACAGAAGCAAAACCAGCAGAAATTCCCATAACAATCAAAATTTTTCGATCGTTTTTACCGAATTTCAATATTTTGGAAAGTTGGTCAACAATTGCACCACCCATTTGCACTGCCGTACCCTCTCGTCCAGCTGATCCTCCAAATAAATGTGTTATTACGGTTCCTATATAAATTAATGGAGCCATTTTAAAGGGAATGATATCTTTTGGACTATGAAGTTCATCAATCAATTGATTGTTCCCTTTTACCACGCTTTTACCCCAATAATGATACATCAATCCAACAGCTAAGCCCCCAATAGGTAACAACCAAATAATCCATTTGTTGGCTTCGCGATAATCCGTTGCTTTGAATAAGGATACTAATAATAAAGCAGACGCTGATCCTACAAAAATTCCTGAAATAATAGCAAGACTCAACCACTTGATAAGGTAGATACTTAGCTTGGGATAATCAGAAAGAGCAATCTTTTTTTTGAATGCGTTCATTTGCTAGTTACTTTGTGCTTGCAAATATAAGTATAGTTATTGATTCGGTTTTAGGTGAATTTATATAGAATTGAAAATTTTTTAAACAGAAAAAGCCCACACATAATTTGTGCGGGCTTCATAAAAGATTAATTAATTTAGAATAGAATTATTCTTTAATAACCTTAGAACTTAAGCTAGCTCCATTGGCAATAACTCTAATAATATATAAACCATTTGTAAGGTTAGAAACGTCTATCGATTTAGATCTAGACTGTAAAACTACTTGTCCGGTTAAATTATAGATAAAAGCATTTTCAAAATTGTCTACTTCTATAGTAATATTGTTTTTTGCAGGGTTTGGATAAATACTTATGTTGGCTGCATTTTCAATACTTTCAATTGATAAAGATTCACAATTATCACCAACAGTATATTCAAACACTTTTGATCTTACCAGTCCTCCTGCATAAGCTCCCCTAATTGAAAATTCAATATCTCCTGTTTGGTCAGTTAGTGTTGCCGTGTAAATTTGTCCAGATTCATTGGTCATATTGATAAAAGTAGAAGGTGCAATAAATACTTGCGGAACAAAACCTGTTTTATCTTGATCTAATAACTCAAATGTAATTTTTACGTCTTGATTACCAGTTTCTAGTGTCTCAAATGTATAATTATATCCAACAGAATAAGTTCCTTCTGCTGCTTCAGAACTATTTCCTGAACAAGGTGTATTTGTGTCTACAGAAAATGAAATTGTATAAGTCTTTTGTATAGATGTATCTTCTGATGTAACTACTACCGTGGCATCTCCAGGTAGTTGAGCAGCTTGTGTTATAACTGTACTTGCGCCATTTTGAGATTTTGTTGCTAAAGTAATTTGAGGGATGGTTGTAGTACCTTTTGGAAGAACAACTGAATAAGAAATTTGATCGGATGAAAAATCTGTTACCGTTGTACCATCAACTTGTAAATCACTTAAGGTAGCGTCCGTTAACGGATTGACTGTTTCTTTCCAGAAGTATAAGTTGTCGTACCAAACAATATTGTTTAAGTTACTAGTAATTCCTACTTGTTGAATATTTGAGCCTTCAATATTTACTTCTGCATCATAAGAATACCAAGTTCCAGGAACAGGAGCTGGACTTAGTGCATTTATGTCAATTGGAAAAGTTATTTCGCCACCAGCACTGTAAACTATTTTAACATTAAATACCTTACCTACTAAATCAGTTCCTGTAGCAATGTATAAGTCAACATGTAAATTTGTTAGACCAGATACATCTTGAGGATCTCCGGCAAAGCCTATTCCTTGACATGGTTTGTCATTATATGCAAAAATATTATCTCCATCTGCCGTAGTAGCTGTCATGGCATCTGCTCCACACCATTGTTCGTCATAATTTATAGGGGATATCGCTGCATATGCGTCACTGTAGATAGATACTACATCAGCAGCATTTCTAGCTGGTGGTGTTGGTGCAGCAGTTGTAGGAGCTGTAATTGGAGTGGCTACCGTAAAATTTATAGTGTAGGTTTCTTCCGTTGTTCCGTCTTGTGCGGTTACAAGCACTGTGCTTGATCCTGGTAATGAACTTGCGGCAGTAGTTACAGCAGTGGCGGGAGAAGACTGAGTTGCAGTTCCAACAACTGTTGGTACAACTGTAGTACCTGCTGTTAGTTCTACATCATACGTTGTTGTTTCAGCAGAGAATCCAGAGACTGTTGTACCATCAACTGTTAAATCACTTAAAGTAGCATCTGTTAATGGATTAACATTTGCTTTCCAGAAATAAATATTGTCTAAGAAGATTGTCCCATTACCTACAGTTTTGAATTGAATTGCTGCGGCAAGATTTCTTCCTGCATTTGAATAGTGACTTAAAGGAATATCAAGGCTTACCCATTGTCCTGTTGTAATACCATCTGTTGCTGCAATATCGTAAGCATTTTCACCACCAGCAATTAAGAAAAATTGAAAAGCTGTAGCATCCGATGTGTAATAATCCAAATGAACATACTCCATGGCAGATACATCTGAACTTGTGTATTCCATTCCTTGATAGTTCAAGTTAGCATACTTCAAGATATTGTTAGAGCTGATTTGAATTTCTGAGAAAGCTGTAGCTTGTCCCCATCCAGGATTTAAATTCGTTGCATTACTTGTGTACGTATCACTATATACTGAGATAACATCTGCGCTATTTTGAGTAGGTGTCGGAGCATTAGTGGCCGGTGTTGGATCTAAAGTAAAGTTTATAGTTACAGTATTAGTAGTAGTTCCGTCTTGAGCAGTAACCAAAATTGTTGTCGTACCAGGCAAACTTGTAGCATTTGTAATTTGGTTAGTTGCATTGGTGTCGGTAGTAGTTGCTACTACAGTAGGTACAGTAGTAGTTCCTGCTGCAAGTTCAATTGAATAACTTGTTGATAATGATCCGAAACCAGAAATGGTTGTACCATCAACCGTTAAATCGCTTAGAGAAGTATCAGTTCCTGCCGCAGCAGGTGCTTTCCAGAAATAAATATTGTCTAAATATAGCGTTCCATTACCAACAGTTTTAAATTGGAAAGCAGCAGCAAGATTTCTTCCTGCATCAGAATAGAAACTTAAAGGAATATCAAGACTTACCCATTGTCCTGTTGTGATACCATCTGTTGCTGCAATATCGTAAGCGTTTTCACCACCAGCAATTAAGAAAAATTGAAAAGCAGTAGCATCTGTTGTATAATAGTCTAAATGAACATATTCCATAGCAGATACATCAGTAGGGTTTGTATATTCTAAACCTTGGTAGTTCAAGTTAGCATACTTCATGATGTTGTTCGAGCTAATCTGAATTTCTGATTGTGCAGTAGCTTGTCCCCATCCAGGGTTTAAGTTTGTGGCAACACTTGTATATGCATCACTGTATACTGAAATTACATCTACAGCTGCCTTGGTTGGAGTGGTTGGCGCTGTTGCTGGGTCTTGTGAATATCCTAAGAATGTGGTTAATAGGAAGATAATAAAGGTAATTTTTTTCATGGTTTTAAAAGGTTTAAGTTATTTAGTTGAAATTAAATGTTATGGTTAAACCTAGAAAGAAAACTACCTATACAAGAACAATGCATATGTAATTGTATAATTTAAGACTGTTTTCATTGAAATTATAGACTTTATGATAATAACAAGAAAGGGCTTTGTATAGGTGATGTAAAGTTTTTTTGGTATAGAAATAGAGTTTTGCGAAAATATACAGATTGTTATTTTTTATAAAAATGATGTAAAACCGCAGAATTTGTTTTTTTTGAAGTTATTAATGGATAAGTTACCCTCTTTTGTTGGCAGTATACATTAGATGTTCATTTGAATGAATTAGGGTCTTGAAGAATGTAGAAAAATGTTAAGGAGTTTATAAACAAACAAAAACCCCGAATAGAATTCTATTCGGGGTTTTTAATATAGTTTAAACTTAGAATTTTATAATTCTAATGCTTTTTTAGGATTGTTGTTCATTAACAATTCAATAGGGTTTTCAATAGCCTCTTTAATAGCAACTAAGAAACCAACAGATTCTTTACCATCTACAATTCTATGATCGTAAGATAAAGCAACATACATAATTGGTTGAATAACTACTTGACCGTTTACAGCCATAGGACGCTCAACAATATTGTGCATTCCTAAAATTGCAGATTGAGGAGGATTGATAATAGGAGTAGATAACATAGATCCAAACACACCACCATTGGTGATTGTAAAAGTTCCACCCGTCATTTCGTCAACAGTAATCTGCCCATCACGAGCTCTTATAGCCAAACGTTTTACTTCACTTTCAACCCCTCTAAACGATAAGTTTTCAGCATTTCTAATAACAGGTACCATTAAACCTTTTGGCCCAGATACTGCGATAGAAATGTCAGCAAAATCATTTTTAACTTGGAAATCACCGTCAATCATAGAGTTTACATCAGGATACAACTCTAAAGCTCTAGTAACTGCTAAGGTGAAGAAAGACATAAATCCAAGTCCAACACCATGCTTTGCTTTAAAAGTTTCTTTGTATTGATTTCTTAAATCAAAAATTGGCTGCATGTTTACTTCGTTAAACGTAGTTAACATGGCTGTATCATTTTTAACAGCAACCAAACGTTGTGCTACTTTTCTACGTAGCATAGACATTTTTTTGCGTTCTGTACCACGACTTCCATTAGAAGTTCCCATGGCAGGAGTTGCATTTAAAGCATCTTCTTTTGTAATTCTTCCATCTTTTCCTGTACCAGAAACGGATGCATTGTCAATTCCTTTTTCATCAAGAATTTTTTGTGCAGCAGGAGCAGCAGTTCCGGTGGCATAAGTTGCAGTTTCAGCAGCCTTTGGAGTTTCAGCGACAGGAGCAGCAGGTGCTTCTTCCTTTGTAGGAGTTGCAGGTGCTTCAGCACTACCTTCAGGTTTTGCAGCATCCATATCAATTAAACAAACAACAGCACCAACTTCTACAGCATCACCTTCTTCTGCTTTTAAAGTGATAATTCCACTTTCTTCAGCAGGTAATTCTAAAGTTGCCTTGTCAGAATCTACTTCAGCAATAGGCTGATCTTTTTCAACATAATCTCCATCTTCTACTAACCAAGATGCTATTTCTACTTCTGTAATTGATTCCCCCGGAGAAGGAACTTTCATTTCTAAAATCATTGTTACTAATTTTAAAGTTGTGCTTGTTTTGTACAAGCAATATTGTTTGTTAATTTCTTTACCCTTCGACAAGCTTAGGGTTCTTTTGTTTTGTACGCTGAGCTTGTCGAAGCGTTCTTCTTTTATCGAAGGCTGATCGGCCTAGAATCGTCTATTCATTTAACTCTGGATTGAATACCATGTCAATCACTGCTCTTTGTCTTCTTTTAAATCTTGCAGATGAACCTGCCGCTGGAACTGAATAGTATTTTCTTGAAGCGACACTTAAATTTACCAAATTAAAACGTTGTAGCATATAACTCCACGCCCCCATGTTTTTAGGTTCTTCTTGCGCCCAAACATATTCTTTTGCATTTGGATATCTGTCAATTACTGCTTGTAATTTTTCTTCATGCAAAGGAAATAATTGTTCAATACGAACCAATGCAATATCTTCTCTTCCTGTAGATTCACGCTCTTCTAATAATTCATAATAGAATTTACCTGTACAGAATACTAGCTTTGTAATATTATCTGGAGCAATGGTGTCATCAATAACTTCTTGGAAGCCTCCTTCTGCAAATTCTTCAATAGGATTTACTGCTTTAGGATGACGTAACAAACTTTTAGGAGTAAATACAATTAATGGTTTACGATGCTTACGTTTCATATGTCTACGCAACATATGATAGAAGTTTGCTGGTGTTGAACAGTTAGAAACGGTCATGTTATCTTCTGCACATAATTGTAAAAAGCGTTCAACTCTAGCAGATGAATGTTCAGACCCTTGTCCCTCATAACCATGAGGTAATAAAACAACAATACCATTCTGTAATTTCCACTTATCTTCTGCAGCAGAAATATATTGATCAAACATAATTTGCGCTCCATTGTTAAAGTCACCAAATTGTGCTTCCCAAATAGTTAAAGTATTAGGATTTGCCATTGCATATCCATAATCAAAACCTAAAACTCCATACTCTGAAAGTAGTGAGTTGTAAATAAACATTTCACCTTCGTTTTTTGGGTTTGTGTTTAAAAGATTGATACGGTCTTCAGTAATTTCATCACGTAAAACAGCATGACGATGACTAAAAGTTCCACGCTCTACATCCTGACCAGAAATACGAACATTATAGCCTTCTTCCATTAAAGATCCATAGGCTAAAGTTTCACCCATTCCCCAATCAAGCTTGTTGGTTTCAAAAACCATTTTATCACGACCTTTTACGATACGTTCTGCCTTTCTAACAAATTTAACTCCTTCAGGAACTGTAGAAACTACTTTGGCAATATTTTTTAAATTTTCAACAGGGTAAGTTGTATCAATTGGAGATAACATTGCCTCTAATTTCTCACGAACAAAATCTCTCCAAGTATGTTCCATAAAAGGAACTACTTTAGAAGTAGAGTCTCCTTTAGATTTCTGGAATTCTTCTTCCAGCATATTTTTAAATTCATCTTTTACCTCTTTGGCATAAGCAGCATCAATAGATCCTTCTGCAACCAACTGGTCAACATAGATGTCTTTAGGGTTTTTATGTTTTGAAATAGCTTTGTATAAATTAGGTTGCGTAAAACGAGGTTCATCCCCTTCGTTATGACCATATTTACGGTAACCTAATAAATCGATAAAAACATCTCTTTTGAATTTCATTCTGAATTCTAGAGCTAATTCTACTGCATGACAAACAGCTTCAACATCATCTGCGTTTACGTGCAGTACTGGAGATAAAGTTACCTTGGCAACATCTGTACAATAAGTACTAGAACGAGCATCTAAATAATTGGTTGTAAATCCTACTTGGTTATTTACCACGATATGCAAACTACCACCTGTTTTGTAGCCAGGTAATTTACTCATTTGTGTAACTTCATAAACAATTCCCTGACCAGCTACAGCAGCATCACCATGCACTATAATAGGTAATATTTTTGAATCGTCACCTTTGTATTTTCTGTCAATTTTTGCTCTGGCAATACCTTCTGCAACGGGAGCTACAGTTTCAAGATGTGATGGATTTGGAACCAAGTTCATTTTCATCACTTCACCATTTTGGAAAGTCTTACTTAAAGTAAGTCCCATATGGTATTTTACATCTCCATCAATATGCTCATCATCAAAATCTTTTCCTTCAAACTCTGAAAATAAATCACGAACTGGTTTTTTAAAAATGTTGGTTAAGGTATTTAATCTACCTCTATGTGCCATTCCTAATACACATTCATGAACGTCAAATTCTTCAGCAGCAACTCTTAAAGCAACTGAAATAGCTGGAATTAAAGTTTCACCTCCTTCTAAAGAAAAACGTTTTTGACCTACATATTTTGTCTGTAAAAAATCTTCAAAACCAACCGCTTGGGTTAATTTTGAAAGAATGTATTTTTTAGAATCTAAATTATAATTAGGATGATTGTTGTTTACATTCAAACGGTCTTGCCACCATTTAATTTCTTCTGGATTTCGAATGTACATATATTCAACTCCTATAGAGTCGCAATACATTAATTCTAAAGTTTCTATAATCTTAGAAAGCTTTGTAGGTTTTAAACCAATAATCTCACTCGCACTAAATACGGTATCTAAATCGGAAGTAGACAGCCCAAAATTTTCAATAGATAAGTTTGGTGCGTATTTTCTTCTTTCACGAACAGGGTTAGTTTTGGTAAAAAGATGACCACGAGATCTGTATCCGTTTATCAACTCAATTACATGAAATTCCTTTTGTACCTGTTCAGGGATTTGAATACTAGTGTTTTCCTGATTGTCTTCATATTCTTCATTTGCTAGGTCGTAACCTTGAAAAAAACTTTTCCAACTAGGTTCTACGGAGTCAGGATTAACTAAATACTGATCGTATAAATCGGCTATAAAGCCTGGATGTGCTGCGTTTAAAAACGAAAATTTGTCCATATTTTTTTATAGAATACTCGGTGTTTTTTAAAAACCTTAGCAAAAATACAACGTTTTCGTAGAATGACCGCTTTCCGTTGTTAGATTTGTAAAAAATGTAATTAAATATAACAGATTTTATTTTTTCTGTTAATTTACATATTTAAAAATATCGAATGACCATATTTTTTAAGGAGCTTGATTTAGAGGCTTGCTTTAAAAAAAATATAGGAGATAGATAATAGGATTAAAAAAATATTTTTTTAACGCAACTTATTAGAGATGTTTGTATCTTGATATGTATAGCAGCATTTAAACTCTTTAAATTTTATGTCTTATGAAAATTAAACTCTTCTTTTGTTTTATTATTTTTTCATTGTTGTTTTCCTGTTCTGAAAGTTTAGAGGTTGATTTGATTAAAGTAGGTACTCCTATAACGATGGAATTATCAGAATTTAGAAATTCAGTAAAAATATTGGAGCCTAGACGAATTGTTGAAACAGGAAAAATATATGTATATGGTAATTATATATTTGTGAGTGATGTGCATAAAGGAATTCATGTTATTGATAATTCCAACCCTGTAACTCCTGTTTCAAAGGCGTTTATAAAAATTTTAGGGAATGAAGATATTTCTATTAAAGACAATTACCTGTTTGCTGATAGTGCAATAGATTTAGTGGTTTTTGATATTAGTGATTTGGAAAACATCCATATTGTAGAGAGGTTAAAAAATGTTTTTTCAAGATATGATTATCAGGCTCCAGAAGGCTTAGATCATTTAAATTATAAAGATTTTAATTATAACAAAGCTATTATAGTAGATTGGGAAATTAAGTTTGAAAAAAGAGAAGAGCACATGTATTATTGGTTTGAGGATGGTATTAGGATGACCAACGATGTTGCTTTTGCTGAGTATTCAAAATCTACAACGGGTACAGGAGGCTCCTTAGCAAGATTTCAAATAGTAGGAAATCATTTGTATACGGTAGGTTCTTATGAGATGGCAATTTTTGACATTGCCACATTAGAGGCTCCTAGGTTGGAGAACACCCAGTACTCTGGTTGGAATATTGAAACTATGTTTCATGCTGATGGTTATTTGTATTTAGGGAGCACTAACGGAATGTATATATATGATGTGGCAACAAATCCATCTTTGCCAGAATTTGTGTCTGAGTTTACACATTGGGAAGGCTGTGACCCTGTAGTTGTTGATGGTGACTATGCTTATTTAACATTAAGAGGAGGAAATGCTTGTGGACAATTGGAAAGTGTTTTAGAGGTAATTGATGTAAGTGATAAATTGAATCCAAGCTTGTTAGGTCAATATACGTTAGATAATCCCTATGGTTTAGGGTTTAAAGGCAATAACTTATATGTTTGCGATGGAACTTCGGGTTTGAAAATTTTTGACAAATCAGATCCAAACAATTTGGTATTAGTTAAAGATTTTGAGAATATTACAGCGAAAGATGTTATTGCCTTAGAGGATGTTTTGATTATGATAGGAGACGGAGTGTTGTACCAGTATCGATACCGACAAAACTCGCTATTACTTATAAGTACCTATAAATTTAATTAAGTATAGAAATAATGTCATTTAAAGTATTTAGACCTTTGTCCTTGTTGTACCATTTTTGTAGGTCTTCCTTAAATTTTGCGTCTAAACCACCATGTTCTTTTTTATAATCATCTACCATTTTGGTAGCGGTTTTTGGTCTGGGTCCCCAAGTTTTTAAAACATTATTTGTGTTTTTTTCTAAAACAATTAAAATGGGTATGGCTTTATTTCCGTTAGTTAAAAATAGATTCATTAATTCTTCGTTTTCATCTCTTAAAACTAATTTTAAATCTATATTTTCTGACGTACTTGCAATTTTGTTTACCATCGGAATAGTTTGAGCGGCATCTCCACACCAACTTTCAGTAATTAAAAGCCATGTTTGCTCTTGATTGTTTTTTTGAATTTGTTCTAAGCTTTCTGTTGGAATTTTTAACGTTTTATCTAAACGCTTCATACGACTATTGTTAAGGTTTGTGTAATTTGCGAGTGCAGCACTTTGTTCTTTGCCGGTAGCTTTATTTTCTAATACCAATTCGCTCATTAGGTTTCTGAATTCTTGGTAGCTAATTGCTTTTTCTAAACTCTTTTTAATAATGTTTTGCATAAAATATAATTTTGAGGTTTAGACGTTGTTAATTTAAATCTTTACAAGATTTAGTAATTTTATGAGATGTGTTTATATATTAGTAGCTAAAGGAATAAGAGTGTTTTTATGTTGATGATAATTTTTAGGTGAAAAAACTTTTTTTAAGTTGTACAATTTAAAATAATAGTTATATTTGCACTCGCAAAACAGAAATGTTGTGCTTGCTATATGCAACTTCCTCCTTAGCTCAGTTGGTTAGAGCATCTGACTGTTAATCAGAGGGTCCTTGGTTCGAGCCCAAGAGGGGGAGCAAAATAAAGAGTTATACGAAAGTGTAGCTCTTTTTTGTTTATTGGAGTTTTAGTATTGATTCAATAAGAACTTTATTATAGCTATCGTATATTTTTTGGGGATGTAGCTCAGCTGGCTAGAGTGCTTGACTGGCAGTCAAGAGGTCGTGGGTTCGACTCCCATCTTCTCCACAAGAAACCCTGTAAAAAAGTTGTTTACAGGGTTTTAAATAATAAGGGTAAATTAAATGGATCAAGACTAATTGGGATCAGGTGCAAAAGTTGGGTCTTAGTTAAATATTGTTCATTTGCATAAAAGTAGTTTGTTGTTTATTCCCTTTCTTTTACAGTTAGATTATAGGGGATTGGTGTGCGATCTTTAAATTTCCCACAGGGTTCACCCATATAAAAAGATACTTTATATGTATGCCCTAAGAATTTGCATTTAATTGAAACGTACAAGTAATTAGAATCTTCATAAGCGTATGTTAGTTTCGTAATAAAGCCGTGCCAAATTTCTTCTTTGTATGATGCTTCACAGTAATCATAAAACTCAGAAGAGGAAACTATTTTACCCTTCTGAAGCTGGACTTTTTTATTCAAGTGATATTTTTCTTTTTATTGATTTTAATTCTCTTTCATTTGAATACAGTGTCAAACAAAAAAGCAACCTATATAAGTATAGTACATTCCCTTATTTTTAGATTATAAGAGGGTTTTTAAAGCTAACTGTTGTTAGTTATTATGGTTCTGTTTTTTTAACTAAAGTAATTGTACCTACGTTTGCAACATCTCCGTTTCCAACAATACTAATGCCTGCTTTAGCCGGAATTGATGCGTCATATAATAGGTTGGCTGTACCTACCACAGTATCATCTATGTTCAAAGTATATGATCCTTCTTTGAGACCTTGAATTAAAAAATCTCCTGAGCTATTTGTAGTAGCAGAACCAATATTCAAAACATCAGCTTCATCTACAAAATCAATTCTAATATTGTCTATTCCAACTTCAGTCGACAATTCAACCACTTTACCACTGATAGATCCTGAAGTTGCTTCTGCACTTACTCTAATTACGGGTTTTAAAATATATTTTCCTTTATTTCCCGCTGCTACAACCGATTCCTGCACATCAAAATCTAAAATAAATGCATATGTGAAACCTGCTACTAATTCAGTATCCAGATTTAATTTCAAACCTGACTGTTGAGAACTTGGTGTATCAAGGTTGGATATTTCACCATCAACTGTTATTTCATTTCCACTTTCACTTAATATCAAACGAATTTGCTTTAAGGATCCAGCTTCAATAATTTCATCAGACAAGGATAAAAATTCGCCAGCAGTTAAAGTCAATAAATCAACTGTGCCTGGTGTAAAAGTTTCAAAACTTCTCCATCCTTCCTCATCCTCTGAACTATTATATTGAACATCTTTAATGTTAATAATAACAGCATCGTACTCTCCTGGAGCATCTATCAATTTCAACTGCACTCTTGCGGTATTATCTGAGGTACTCTCATTATTGCAGCTTTGAACAAACAGCATTGCTATCAAAGCAACCACCATGAAACCAATTTTTCTTACCATCATCATATTAATATTTTTAACTATTAAACTAATTTCTTTCCATAACAAATATAGAAAATTTAGGTGTTTAGAAAAAGAGGAAAATGATAGAAGCTTTATTTTCATGACTTTTAGACTAGTTTATGCTAAAACTTTTGAGGGTTTTAAGACTAAAATAGTAGCTAAAACAACTGCATTAACAACGCCTCAATATAGTAATAAGTTTATTTTTGTTAGAAACATTATTTAAAATGCACAACAGGTTATTAAAAAGTAATTTTTATTTCTTGTACAATTTAAAATAATAGTTATATTTGCACTCGCAAAACAGAAATGTTATGCTTGCTATATGCAACTTCCTCCTTAGCTCAGTTGGTTAGAGCATCTGACTGTTAATCAGAGGGTCCTTGGTTCGAGCCCAAGAGGGGGAGCAAAACAAAGAGTTATACGAAAGTATAGCTCTTTTTTGTTTTTACAGGTAAAGGGTTTTGGTTTTTTAATTAGGTAAAATCTAAAGGATCAAGACTAATTGTTGTGTTTATGCAAAAATATTGGTTAATCTGAATAGGAAGAATTCT